>CAZHPE010000008.1:0-32976 GCA_964534775.1 uncultured candidatus Brocadiaceae bacterium | reverse complement strand
ATTTATCGAGATATTCGGCCTCGGCGACGAGCTGAGCCTCGACGCCCGCAAGCGTTTCCGCCTGCCCGACGCCCTCGTCGATGAGCTGCGCCGCGCCTACGGGCAGATCGCCCCCCACACCGACCTGCCTGCCGACGCCGTCAATCGCCTGCCATTCTATTTCGCACCGGGAACGAACGGCCGGATATTCTTGTACCCGGCGCCGAACATAGAGGTCGCCACCGCGCGCTTCGAGCGCCCGCCTGCCGGGATGGACCCGGCCCGCGTGCGCAAGGCGCGGGACTATTTCTACGGGCTGCTGCGCTTTGCGGAGGCGGACCGGCAGAGCCGCTTGCAGTTGCCCGAAGCGCTGCGTCAGCACGCGGAGTTTGGCGACGATGTCGACCGGATCGTCCTAACCTGCCGGGGCCGATGGTTCATGATCTCGAAGGCCGCGAGCGAGCGAGAACAGACCACCGAAAGGCGCGCAGCCTTCGAGGAGTGTTCTGAGGACCTGCTCGACTGGGTCGAGCCCGGCGAGGCTGCGGGCCTGGACGAGGAACTGCTATAGCAGACCTGAATCCCCACACACGCAGGGGTAACAGATGGGGCCCGGAGGGGGCCATAAAGGGGTTGTCAACATGGTGGATCCGTCTGAAGGACGCGAAGATGTGCGTCAGCCGGACTGCCCCCCCGCGATGCATCGCCCCGTCATGCACCGCCCCGTCATGCTCGCCGAAGTTCTGGATCTCCTCTGCCCGGAGCCCGGTCAGAAAGCGCTGGACCTGACCCTCGGCACTGGAGGTCACGCCCTGGCCCTGGCGGAGCGACTCGGCCCCGATGGCTTGCTAGTGGCCATGGACGCCGACCCGACCGCGCTGGAGATCGCCCACGGCCCCCTCACGCAGGCCGCTCCCTGCCCCGTGCGCCTCGTCCACGCCCGTTTCAGCAAGGCCATCGGGCTGGTGTCTGAAGGGCCGTTTGACGTGGTGCTGGCCGACCTGGGCATGGGCCATCAGATCGACGATCCGGCGCGGGGGTTCTCTTTTGAATCCGGGGCGCGCCTTGACATGCGCTTCGACCCGGAGGCCGGCGGCCCGAGCGCCTGGGACGTAGTCAACCGCCTGGGCGAACGCGAGCTGGCCGAGCTGTTCCATGAGCTGGGCCAGGAGCGCTACAGCCGCGCGATGGCAGCGGCCATCTGCCGACGGCGCCGCACCGCGCCGATTGACACGCCCGCAGAGCTGGCCGAGCTTGCAAAGCTCGTGGTAGCACGCCGCAGCCGGCGGGGCCACACCTGGCGCACCCATCCCGCCACGCGCATAGCTATGGCCTTGAGGATCTACGTGAACCGGGAGCAGGAAGAGCTGGACGCGATGCTTGAGGTCCTCCCGCAGCTCATCGTCCCCGGCGGCCGGGCGGCGGTGCTGACGTACCACAGTCTGGAGGCCCGCCGCGTCAAGCGCGCTTGGCGGCGCCAGGCTGCCGAGGGACTGATCGAACTCATTAACCGCCGCGTCCTGAAGCCCTCGGACAAGGAGACGGCCGGCAACCGGCGGGCCAGATCCGCGCAGCTCAGGGGGACTCGCAAGCTATAGCGAGACGAGAGGACCAGGCACATGGACTTCGTACGCATTCTCTGGGTGCTGGCCGTGGTCACCGCTCTCGCGCTGTGCGTGGTGTGGCAGGGAAGCGAGACACGTCGAACCGGCCGGCGCCTGGAAGAGCTCACGTGGGATATCGAGGCGCTGAAGGCGGAGCAGCAGAAGGGGCAGGAACGGATCGACAGGCTGAAAAGCCCCCAGCGGATCGTGCCCCATGCCCTCAAGCTCGGCCTCCGGCCCACTAAGACGCCGGCGGAGAAGATGCCAGAGTTCGTGCCACTGCGGATGCAAGACCTACCGACAGGGAATCTCGCGCCGGGCACTCTGGCGCGTGGACCGGACGAGTAGCAGTCAGCGGTCAGTTGATAGCTGATGGCTGAGTAAGGAGAACGCACGATGGCCCAGAGGAGCGCAGGACGATCCGAGCGCTGCCTGCCGGACACGTTGCCGGCGGCGCGCTGGATGCGCATCCGCGCGGCGCTGGGCGTCTGTGTGCTCGGCCTCATCCTGGCGCTCCTTGCCGCGAGACTTGCGCAGATCCAGATCGCCGGGCACGACAGGTACGCGGCGCTTGCCGACGAGCAGCACGTCATGCATCGCACGATCGGCGCCCGGCGCGGGGATGTGCGAGACGCGGCGGGTCGCGGTCTGGCCACAAGCGTGCGCGTCTGGAGCGTCTGCGCCGACCCCCAAGCGGTGGCCAACCCCGAGGCGGCTGCCACGCTGCTGGCCGGGGTGCTGGAGCTGGACCGCGCGATGGTCCGCCGCAAGCTGGGCCGCCCCAATCGCTTCGTGTGGATCAAGCGGAAGGTCTCCGACGAGCAGGCCGCATTTCTCCGCGAGGTGGGCCTGCAAGGGGTGAGCTTCCGCAAGGAATGGCTGCGCAAGCACCCGCACGGAAACGTTGCCGCCCAGGTGGTGGGCCTCACGGACGTGGACGGCCAAGGCCTGAGCGGTGTGGAACTGCGCCTGGGCGGACTGCTCAGGCCCAGGCCGGGCCGGGAGGCGGTGGCGGTGGACGCCAAACGGCGGGTCATCCGGCGCCCGGATGACCGGCTGATTCGCGTCCCCAGCGACGGGTGCGACGTGACGCTGACCGTGGACTCTCTAGTTCAGGAGGTGGCGCAGCAGGAGCTGGCCAAGGCCGTCGAGAAACACCGGCCCGAGGCTGCCTGGGCCGTGGTGCTGGATACGCGCACGAGCGCCGTGCTGGCCATGGCCAACTGGCCCGAATTCAACCCGGAGGATAGGGCCGGCTTCCGCGCCGGCACGGACCGCAACCTGATCGTCACGGACGCCCACGAGTTCGGCTCGGTTATGAAACCCTTCACCGTTGCGGCGGCGCTCGATGCCGGCGTGGTCAAGCCCGAAACGGAGTTCTTCTGCTACAACGGGACCTGGCGCGCAGGGACCGGGGGCCGTGGGTCCAGGACGGTACGCGACGCGCACGGCTTCGGCACGCTGACGGTGAGCGATATCCTCGCGAAATCGAGCAACATCGGCACCGCCCAAATCGGCACGCTCCTCGGAGCCGACCGCCTCCACATGGGCTTGCGCCTGTTCTGCCTGGGCGAGCCCACGGGGATCGAACTGCCAGGGGAGACGGGCGGCATACTGCGGCCGCTGAGCCTCTGGACGAGCTATAGCGTGGTTAGCATCTCGTTCGGCCAGGAGCTGGCCACCAGCCCCCTGTCGGTCGCCACGGCCTTCTGCGCATTTGCCAACCGCGGGGTGCTGTACCGGCCGCAGATCATCCGAAGGATCACCGACAGTCGCACCGGGCGGGTGCTTTACGAGTTGAACGAGCCAGTGCGGACGCACCGCGTCGTCAGTCCCCGGACGGCGGCCCAGGTCCTGGCGATGCTCAGGCGCGTGGTGGTCAGTGGTACGGGCCGGCGGGCCGATCTTGAGGACTACCCCGTGGCCGGCAAGACCGGCACGGCGCAACTGGCCAGAACCGATGGCAGGGGCTACTACGACGACCTTTACCTGTCGAGCTTCGTGGGCCTGGCGCCCGCGCATGAACCCCGGATCTGCGTGCTGGTATCGCTGAAGGCCCCGACCGAGAACGGCTACTACGGCGGAACCGTCGCGGCCCCTGTGGTGGCGAGGATCATCGACCGCACGCTGCGCTACCTGGAAGTTCCTACTAGCAGACAGGACGCATCCCTGGCAGAGGCGGACCTATGAACAGGGACGGCAAATCGAAGACGGACTCCATCGCGCTGGGAGAGCTGACCGGTGCCCTGCAAACGGTGGAGACGGCGCCTCGGCACTGCGCGCACTGGCGGGACGTGCAGGTGCTCTGCGTCACGGACGACAGCCGCCTGGTGGAGCCGGGGGAAGGAGCACTGTTCGTCGCGGTCCGGGGCGAGCAGGCGGACGGCCACGGCTTCATCCCCGAGGCCCTGGCACGCGGCGCGTGCGCCGTCGTCTGCGAGCAGCGCGCTGCACCTGTAGGTGCGCCCTCCCCCCTGCCGGAGCGCCCGGCGATCCGGGTGCAGGACAGTCGCAGGGCATTGAGCGCCCTGGCGGCGGCTTTCAACGGGCGCCCGGCCGACGCGCTCTGCATGGTGGGCGTCACCGGCACCGACGGGAAGACGACGACTACGGAACTGTGCCGGGCCATCCTGAACGAGGCAGGCCTCAAGGTCGGCTCGCTCGGCACCGTGAAGTACAACTTCGCTGCCCACGCCGTCGATAGCCCCCAGACCACCCCGCACCCGCTGGCCCTGCACGCGATGCTGCGCGAGATGGTCCAGGAGGGCCTCACGCACGTGTGCATGGAGGTCAGCAGCCACGCTATAGTGCAGCAGCGCACCGCCGACGTCCCATTCGACGTGGCCGTGCTGACTAACGTGACCGAAGACCACCTAGACTACCACCGCACGCCTGAGGCGTACGTGCTGGCGAAGCAGCGGCTCTTTGAGGGGCTCGATGAGACGGCCACGGCTGTGCTAAACGCCGCCTCACCGATCTGCGAGCGCTTCGCGGCAGCGTGCCCAGGCCGGGTACTGACCTACGGGCTGGACCGCCCGGCCGATGTGACGGGCAGGAAACGCTCGGAAAACATGCGCGGCATGGACATTCTGGTCGAGACCCCGGCCGGCGCCTACGAGCTGCAGACGCCGCTCACCGGGGACTACAACGCGGAGAACCTCCTGGCGGCGGCCGTAGCGGCCTTCGCCCTGGGGATAGACGAGGAGACCGTGCGCCGGGCGGTGCGCGGGTTCGCGGGCGTGGCGGGCCGGTTGGAACTGATCGAGGCGCCGCCGGGCCTGGGTCTGCCCGGCATCTTCGTGGACTACGCGCACACCCCGAACGCGCTGCGCAGCGTCTTGGAGTCGCTGCGGAGCCTGACACCCGGGCGGCTGATCTGTGTGTTCGGCTGCGGCGGCGACCGGGAGAAGCAGAAGCGTCCCCTGATGGGAGCGGCGAGCGCCGAGCTGGCCGACCTGACTGTGCTGACAAGCGACAACAGCCGCAGCGAGGCCACCGAGCAGATCATCGCCGAGATTGCACAGGGCATAGCCGACTACATCGCCGAGCCCGACCGCCGGCGGGCCATCGAGAAGGCCATTGACCTGGCAGATTCGCCCCAGGACGTGGTAGCCATCTGCGGGCGCGGGTGCGAGCGCGTCCAGGACCTGGGCGAGCGCAGGCTTCCGTTTGACGACCGCGTTGTGGCCCGAGAGATCGTGGGCGCCATATCCGCCAAGCAGAGAAGAAGCGCGTGAACGAACGACGTTGCGAGCACGAGCATAACGACGCAGATGATAGCCAAACCCACCGTCATGCCGTTCATAGCCGGGAAGGACGCGCGAGAATGAAAAGCAAGACCAAGTTCACCGCGGGCGCCATCGCCAGGGCCTGCGGCGGGCGGCTGGTCGCCGGCAGCGAGTCGAAACACGCCGCCGCCGTCCGCACGGACAGCCGCACCGTCGCCTCCGGGCAGGCGTTCGTCGCACTCCGAGGGGGGCGCCACGACGGCCATGATTACGTCCCGGACGCCATGCGGGCGCGCGCGTCGGTTCTGGTCGTGGAGCGCGTCGAGGGCGCCTGGGCGGGATGCCCAGGCGCCCTCGACGTAGCGCTGGTCCAGGTGGAGGACACGACCCGCGCGCTGGTGGACCTGGCGGCCTGGCACCGCATGAGACTCGGCGGCACGGTGCTCGCCGTGACCGGGAGCTGCGGCAAGTCCACGGTCAAGACGATGCTCGCGGCCATCCTGGGCCGCACGGGCCGCTGCGCCGCCGCGCAGAAGAGCTTCAACAACCGCATCGGCATGTCGCTGACGCTTCTGAACGCGGACGTGGAGGACGAGTTCGTCGTCCTGGAGATGGGCACGAACCATCCCGGCGAGATAGACGAGCTGGCCCGCTGCGCGCGCCCGCATGTGGGGGTCATCACCTGCATCGGAGACGCCCACCTCCAGGGCCTCGGCGACCGGCACGGCGTGCGCGAGGCGAAGGCGGAACTCATCCCCCACCTGGCGCGCGACGGCCTGCTGCTTCTGAACGCCGACGACCGGATGTGCATGTCCCTGGCGAAGCGTTTCGAGGGCGAGGTGCGAACGTTCGGCATCAGCGGCGCGGCCGACGTGAGGCCGACGGACGTGCGGCGCGAGGCCGGCTGCGTGGCCTTCGAGTTCGGGGGCCGGGAGTTCCGGCTGCCCTTTGCCGGCCAGCACAATGTCATCAACGCCGCCGCCGCACTTGGCGCAGCCAAGTGGGCCGGGGCAGACCTGGACGAGGCCCGGGGTTCCCTGGCCGAGGTCTCCCTGCCTTCACTCCGCCAGCAGGTGCGGCGCAGGGAGAACGTGACGTTCGTCGAGGACTGCTACAACAGCAACCCCACGGCCATGCGGGCCGCCGTAGCTGCGTTCCTGGAAGAGCCGGTCCAGGGCCGGCGAGTGGTGGTCTGCGGCGACATGCTGGAACTGGGGCCCCGCAGCCCCGAGATGCACGTGAAGGTCGGGCGCATGCTGGCCCTCGGCGGCGTGGACCTGCTGGTGGCCATCGGGCCGATGGGCGTGTTCCTCCTGGAGGGCTGGAACTCGCTTGCGCGCGACGGCCAGAGCGCCATGCACTACCTGACGGCTGAGGATGCCTGGCGGCCCCTCTGGGACAACCTGAAGGCCGGCGACGGCGTTCTGCTGAAAGGTTCCCGGATGGTGGGACTCGAAAGGATAACGGAAGAGATCGACGAGCACCTCGAATCTGAGGAGAAGGCGGCGGCCTGACAATGCTGCACTTCCTTACCAGCGCTGCGTTTGAGGGCCCTTATCTGCACTTCCGGGTGCTGGGCGCCTTCCTGACCGCCCTTCTGATCGCAGCCCTCGGCGGGCGGGGCGTCATAGCGTGGCTGCGGCGCAGGAAGCTCGAAGAGCGCACGGACAAGACGCCGATCGAGGACGAGGGTCTGCGCGAGGAGATCATGAAGAAGGTCGGCACGCCCACCATGGGCGGCCTGATCCTGCTCGGCGCCCTTCTGCCCGCGGCCCTGCTCTGGGGCAACGCGCGCAGCGTGCCCCTGTGGCTTGCGCTCGGGTGTTTCGTCGCCCTGGCCGAGCTGGGCATGGTGGACGACTGGCTGAAGCTCACCGGCGAAGGCCACCGCGACCGTGGCCTGCTGCTGCGTTACAAGCTGCCCGTTCAGGGGCTGCTGGGGTGCGTATTAGGGGCTGTATGGCTACACATGGGCGGCGCGCGAATATACGTGCCGGGCCTGCATGGGTGGGGAATCGCCGTGGGAGTCCTGATGGTCCCCTGGGTGGCGCTGATCGTGGCGACCATGAGCAACGCCGTGAACGTGACCGACGGCCTGGACGGCCTGGCGGGCGGGCTAGGGCTTGTGGCGCTGCTGCCGCTCGGCCTGTTCGCCCTGGGACCATGGGATGGCGCCGCACAGGCGCGCCTATGCGGGCCGGACGTGACGGAGGTATCAATCTTCTGCGCGGCGCTTGGCGGCGCGATGCTCGGGTTTCTGTGGCACAACGCGCACCCGGCGCGGGTGTTCATGGGCGACACGGGTTCGCTCGCCCTGGGCGGCAGCCTCGGCCTGGTGGCCGTGATGGTGCGGGCGGAGTTATGGCTCCCGCTGATCGCATTTGCGTTCCTGGCCGAGTTCGCCAGCTCGGTCCTGCAGGTCCTTTGGTTCAAGGCGACGGGACGCCGCATCCTGCCCATCGCCCCGCTCCACCACATCTGGCAGCGGCGCGGCACGCCGGAGACGCGCTTGGTGGCGCGGTTCTGGATCGTCGGGCTGGCCCTGGCGCTCATCCCGCTGCTGCTGCGGTAAAGGAAGATACGGAGACCGGAATGGCTCAACCCATTGCACTCGAGGCAGGTGCGGAAAGCGGGACGACCGGCCCAGAAGGCGCGAGCGCCCTCTGGGGGCAGCCCAGCCTGCGCCTGAGCGTCCTGTTCGGCGTGCTCGTGTGCGTGGGCGTAGTCATGGTCACCAGCGCGTCCGGCACCGCGGGCCGCGGCGCGGACGTGTTCAGGGGCGTGCTGATGCGACGGCTCACGTGGACGGCCCTGGGCCTAGTGGCCTTCGCAACCGGCCTCACGGTCAACTACCAGAGCTGGCGCCGCCATCACATGGCCATCGGCGCACTGGCATTCCTGGTGCTGGCGCTCGTGCTGGTCGCCGGCACAGAGATCAACGGCGCCCGCAGGTGGTTCAGGTTCGGCAGCAGCATCGGCGTCCAGCCCAGCGAGTTCGCCAAGGTCGCCATGATCATCTGGATGGCCGCATACTGCGAGCGATGCGTCTGGAAGCGCCACCCGCGCAAGGGCGGGCCGATGATGCACACCGTCACATGGGGCCTTCTCGTGCCGGGGACCGTGGCCAGCGCGGCGAGCCTGCTGGTCCTGCTGGAGCCGGACTTCGGCGCCGCCACGCTGATCGGCGTGCTCTGCGTAGGCGTGATGCTGGTGTGCGGCGCAAGGGTGCTATACGTGCTCCTTGGGGTCACCGCAGCCCTGCCACTGGTGGTCCAGAAGCTCATCATCGACGAGCCATACCGCCTTCAAAGGGTGCTCTCCTTCCTGAACCCCTGGCGCGACCCCGACGGCGCCGGCTACCAGCTCATCCAGAGCATGATCGCCATCGGCTCGGGCGGCCTGACCGGCAAGGGCCTGGGCATGGGCGTGCAGAAGCTGGGGTTTGTGCCGGCATCGGGGAACGACTTCATCTTCAGCATCCTGGCCGAAGAGCTGGGTTTGGTGGGCGGGGTGGTCGTGCTGGCGATCTACGGGTGGATACTCTGGGAGGGGCTGAAGGTCGCCCTGCGGGCGCGCGACACGTTCGGCTTTGCCCTCGCCTTCGGCCTCACCTCGCTGATCGGCCTGCAGGCGACCCTCAATGTCGCCGTCGTCACCGGGAGCGTGCCCACAAAGGGTCTGAGCCTCCCGCTGGTCAGCGCAGGCGGATCGAGCCTGTTCATGACCCTCTGGGCGGCGGGCATCCTGGTCAACATCGCGCGTTCGGAAGAGACGCCGGGGCGCGTCGAACTCACCCCCTGGTACACCGATGTCCCGGCCTACGAACACACCCTGCGCGCGGCATCGCGCAAAGTGCTGGCGCGGGTGCACGCGGTCCTTACGAGCAACCTCGGGAGGAAACGTTGAACCCGACGCGCGCAGGCACAGGAGAGGAACTCAGGGTCGCCTTTGCGGGCGGCGGCACGGGCGGGCACATCATGCCGGCGGCCGCCGTGGCGGAGGCGCTCCATGAGCTCGTCCCGGGCGCGCGGTGTCTGTTCCTGGGCACCTCGCGCCGCGCAGAGGCCCGTTGCCGGCGCGCGCTGGCCGCCTTCGAGTGGGATGAGATCCCGGCGGCCAGATGGAACGGGGCGCTGGCGAAGGTCCGCTTCGCGGCCACGAGCGCCCGCGCAACGATGCGCTGCCGGCGGGTGCTGCGGCGCTTCCGCCCGCACGTCCTCGTGGGCCTGGGCGGGTATAGCTGCGTGGTGCCCGTGCTACTCGCGAAGGCCATGGGCGTGCCCACCATGCTCCTTGAAGCCAACGCCGTGCCCGGGCGCGCGGTGCGTATGCTCGGCCGCGTGGCCGACTGCGTGCAACTTCAATGGGTACGCGCGGGGCGCGGGCTGAAGGCCCGGCGCGTGCTCGTGAGCGGCCACCCCGTGCGAAAGGCCATTCTGAAGGCCGGCAAGGCGCGGGCCCTCGCGCGCCTGGGACTGGAGCGGGGACGGCTGACCTTGCTCGTGACTGGCGGCTCGCAGGCCGCGCAGGCGCTCAACGAGACGCTTGTGCCGGTTCTGCATGAGATCCTCGGCCCCGGCGGCTTGCGGGCAGATCGGCTCCAGGTGCTGCACCTGACCGGCCCGGAGTACCTGGAGGAGGCCCTCAGGTCCGAGCTGCCTCCCGGACTCATCTACCAGCCCATGGGGTTCCTTCACGGCATGGGCGAGGCCTATGCGGCCGCCGACCTGGCGCTGTCCCGGGCCGGCGGGTCGACCCTGGCGGAGCTTACGGCGGTGGGCGTGCCCAGCGTGCTGGTGCCCTACCCCCGTGCCGCCGACCACCACCAGCACGCCAACGCGGCGGTGCTCTCAGAGGCGGGTGCAGCCCGCCTCCTCATGCAGGAGCACCTGGGCGACGGCGGACTCGTCGCCCTGCTCAGTGAGCTTCTCAATCACCCCGACCGACTGGCCTACATGGCCCAACGCGCCCGCGAGCTCGGGCGCCCCGAGGCCGCCTTCACCGTGGCCGCGGAGCTGGCGCAGATGGCCGGCATCGTGCCCATGCGGGCGGAGAGGTCGGATGCTTCAACCATAGACGGTTCGTCTTCACGCCATAAGGCCGCATAGTAAAGGGGAGTACCGATGGATTTGAGCAACGGCAACAGCCGGCTGGACGAGTGCAAGTCGCACTGGCACTTCATAGGCATCCTGGGAAGCGGCATGCAGGCCCTGGCCCGCTATACCATCGAACGTGGAGCCCGGGTGACGGGCTCGGACTTGCAGCCGTCTCCGGCTCTGGACGATCTCACCCGGCGCGGCGCAGTGATTCAGCTGAATCACGATAACACGATCCTCAGCTCCTCGGCGGATATGGTCGTGTTCAGCCAGGCCATCGCCGAGGACAATCCGGAGCTTGCCTCGGCCCGGCGCATGGGCGTGGAGACCATCCGGTATCCCGAGCTGCTGGGCAACCTGATGGAACGCCAGCCGGGCATCGCGGTGGCCGGCTCGCACGGCAAGAGCACGACGGCCGGCATGGTCGCGTACGTACTCAGGCAGGTCGGCATGGACCCGTCCTACGTGATCGGGGCGGATGTGCCGCAGCTCGGGGGCGCCTCGCGCTACGGCGCCGGCCCCCACCTGGTTGCGGAAGCCTGTGAGTACAAGCGCTCGTTCCTCTACCTGTGCCCGCACATCGGCGTGGTGACCAACGTGGATCTGGAGCACATGGACTATTACTACGACCTAGCGGACATTCGGGATGCCTTCCGGAGCTTCGCCGAGGGGATCGATCCCGACGGTGCGCTGGTCGTGAATGCGGACGATGGCAACACGCGCGAAATCGCCGACGCGGCTGAGTGCCGCGTGATGAGCTACGGGATCAAGGCCAAGGGAGCGGAATACCGCGCCGACCACATCTGGCGGGCCAAGAAACACACGAACTTCAACCTCACCTGCGAGGGCAAGGACTACGGGCGCTTCAGCGTGCAGCTCTATGGCACGCACAACGTGTACAACATTCTGGCGGCCATTGGGGCGCTGCACAGGGCGGGCGTTGAGTTCGACCAGATGCGTGGCCCGATCGCGGAGTTCGAGGGCGCGGCCCGCCGACTCCAGCTCCTGGGAGAGCCGTGGAACGTCGCCGTAGTCAGCGACTACGCCCATCACCCGAACGAGATCAAGGCGAGCCTCGCCGCCACCCAGCAGCGCTTCCCACACCGGCGGGTCTTCTGCGTCTTCCAGCCCCACCAGTACAGCCGCACCCGCACTATGCTGGAGGAGCTGGCGGAGGCGTTCAGGGGCGCGTGGATCACGCTCGTCACCGACATCTATGCCGCCCGCGACACGGCGGAGGACATGAGCTCGGTCAGTGCATCGGACCTGGTGCAACTGATGAATCACAAGGGAATGACGGCCCACTACGTCCCCGATTTCAAGGACGTCGATGACATCATGGTCGGCGATGTGGTGCCGCGCGACGTGGTGCTGGTGATGGGCGCCGGCAACGTCTTCGAGGTCGCGCACAACATCATGCCCAGAATCGATGTGAAAGGACGTAAGCAGCTGGCGGCGTGACGAACAGGGATCAGGGGTCGGGACTCAGCACTCTGGACTCAGGCGGCAGGGATCAGGGGTCAGGATTCATGACCCTGCTCTCAGGACTCATGACTCGAGGAGCACGCGGTTGGACCAGTTCGCAGCCAGTAAGGCAGTCGAACTCAGGGACTTGACCAGTTTCTCCATCGGCGGGCGGCCCTGCTTCTATGCCCGACCGGCCACCTACGCGCAGCTCCGCGCGGCCCTGAAGCGCTACCGGTCGGCTTCGCTGCCCGTGCGGGTGCTGGGCGGCGGGAGCAACCTGCTGGTGGACGACGGAAGCCTGCCCTTCGCCGTGGTGCACATCTGCGAGCCGGCGTTCGACTGGATTCGCCTGGCCGGTCCGTGCGCTGTGCGCGTCGGGGCCGGGCTGCCCGTCGGGCGGCTGCTGGGTGAGTTGAGGCGCCGCGGCTTGGGGGGCCTGGAATTCATGACCGGGATTCCCGGCACGGTCGGCGGCGCGCTGGCCGGCAACGCCGGCGCCTGGGGACACAGCATCGGCAACCGCGTGGTGCGGCTCTGGACCATTGACCGGCACGGCAACGCCAGGCGGCGCACGGCCCGGGAGCTTGCCTTCGCGTATCGAAGCTGCGAACTCGCCGACGAAATCGTCACGGAGGCGGAGTTCCGGCTGGAGATGCGCAGGCCAGTCGAGATAGCGTGGCGCATGAGACGCGGCCGCAAGCAGAAGGCGCTTCGCCACCCCATGGGCCGGCGCAGCGCCGGATGCGTGTTCAAGAACCCTCCCGGCCTCTGGGCCGCGGGCAGGCTCCTGGACACTTGCGGCCTGAAAGGAGCGCGTGTGGGCGGGGCCGAGGTGAGCCCCGTTCATGCCAACTTCGTCTGCAACGTCGCCGGCGCCACGGCGGCCGACGTCATGGAACTCATAGACCGCATGCGCCGGGAGGTGCTGGCGCGCTACGGCGTGGAACTGGAAATGGAAGTGGAGCGATGGTCATCCCGGCCGATGGAGACCTGAAACTCACGAGGGGAGGAGTCCGATATGCACGAAGGGCAGAGCCTTAGGATCGCAGTTCTGATGGGCGGCGTGAGCAACGAACGCGAGGTTTCGCTCAAGAGCGGCCGGGAGGTAGCCAGCGCCCTGGCCATGCTAGGCCATGAGGTGATTCCGCTGGACCTGAAGGAGCGCAGCATCCGCGCGGTCGAGTCACTTCGGCCCGACGCGGCATTCCTCGCCCTTCACGGCGAGTGGGGCGAGGACGGCGGCGCGCAGGAGCTCCTGGAAGGGGCCGGCATTCCCTACACCGGCAGCGGGCCCGAGGCCAGCCGCCTGGCCTTCAACAAGCTGGCCAGCAAGCGGGCGTTCGTCCGGCACAGCGTGGGCACCCCGGACTACTTCGTCCTTGAGGACCCGATGCAGGCGGACCAAGCCGCGCGCGGGGCCCGGGTGCTGGGCTGGCCCGTGGTGTGCAAGCCGGTCCGCGGCGGCTCGAGCATCGGTGTGAGCATCTGTCACGGAGCGGACGAGACGAAGGAGGGGGTGGCTGAAGCGTTTCGGGAGTCGAAAGACCCCGACAAGCAGTTCGACCCAGTGCTAGTGGAACGCTGCGTGCTCGGGCGGGAGCTGACTGTCGGCGTTCTGAACGGGAAGGCCCTGCCGGTGGTGGAAATACGCTCGCGGCGCGCCTTTTTCGACTACGAGGCCAAGTATGAGGACAAGGGCACCATCTACACGCTCGACGTCCCGATTCCGCGCAGCCTCTACGCGAGGGCCCAGGAGCTGGGCCTTCAGGCCTACAAGGCCCTCGGCTGCCGACACATGGGGCGCACGGACATGATTCTATCGGCCAGGGACGGCAAGCTGTACGCCCTGGAGGTCAACACGACCCCCGGCTTTACGCCCAGCAGCCTACTGCCGATGGCGGTGGCCGCGGCTGGAATCGGATCCCCGCCGCTAGGCGCGCGCGGGGTGCACTGCGCTCTCCTTTACGCCAACCACCCGCCACCGGCCCGCCGGCGCCGCGCGCCCGGCGCCGCAGCGCCTGAAGGCGCAGGCGCCGTCACAACTCTGACGAGATAGCAGGATCAACAGGATCAGGGGTTAGGGCACACGGAGCCGGCAGGGGTATTTGGCCCCAGCCGTCCACCTGCTTTATCCCGTTCATCCTGTTACCCTGTTAACGTCCGGCACGATCGGGAGCAAATGGCAAAGACGAGAGCAAAGAAGATGGCAGAATCCCGCGCCAGGCTGCGCCGTCTGGGCGTGGCGGGGCTGCACTGGTTTGCGCGTGGCGCGGTCGGAGCCCTGATGGTTGCGGCGCTGGTGGTGGGCGCGGTAAAGGGCTGGACGGCGCTGGCGGCGCGCCCGGAGTTCGCGCTCTCGGCCGCCCTCATCAGCCTTCCGGCCGACCACCCCACGGTGCACGGGGGGGCCATGGCCGCTGAGCTGAGGCGGGAACTGGGGCCGATCCTCGCCGAGGCCTCCCTGTTCGAGCCCGACCTGTGCCGGAGGGTGGACCACGAGCTTCGCGCAAGCCCCTGGGTGGCGGACGTGCGCAGCGTCAGGCGCCTTGTGCCGAACAAGCTCGCCGTCGATGTCGTCTTCCGCACGCCCGCGGGCCAGGTTTCGCACGGGGGCCGCACGTGGATGGTGGACCCGGACGGTTACTGGCTCCCCGAACGGCTCTATCGCCGCCCGGCGCGTTGGACCCGGCCGGAGGCGCCCGTTATCGTCAGCCCCCTCGTCAGGGACCACCCGCCCCTCGGGGGCCCCTGGCACGGGCCGGCCCTCGCGGCCGGGGCCAGACTCTATGCCTTCCTGGGGGATGAGGGCCTGTTCGGAGAGCTGGAGGTCAGAACCATCGACGTGGCGCGGGTGGGCCTGACGGGCAACGCGGGCCTGGAACCCGAGATCGTCCTGACTACGCGCGGAGGCGCGCGGGTCAAGTGGGGCCGCTCCGACGTGTACAAGTCCGTGCGGGGCCTTGAGGAGCTCGCCCCCGCCTACTCCGACAGCGGCAAGCTCCGCATGCTCAGAAGTACCCTACTGAGGTATCCCGCCTTACAGGGCGTCGAGTACATCGACGTGCGCTTCCGCAAGATCGTCGAGGTTACCCGGCCAGCCCCTCCCACGCCCGGGGACGCCGTGAGCGAGGCCAACCGCTGAACGCGGCGGGTTTCGGGTCGATCTTCCCCGTTGAACTCGTTCTCCGGGATGGCACAACATGGGCAAAGAGTGGAAATGAGCAAGTTTGGGCGCACACGCCGGTGAGAGCGACTCGGCCCGATACGGGCGCCGGCGCCGCGTGGTTTCGCCAGATATGTGAGGCTCCGTTGCGTGCAAAACTAGTCGGCGCACAAGGCATCCTCGAAGGAGAGGTCCGGGCTCTGGACCCGTCAGAGGATTGCGTGGTGGGACGCAACGAATCGGCAGAGATCCCGCTGCCGGACGACAGGGTCTCGCGCAAGCATTGCCGGTTCAGGTTCGAAGACGGGTTCTTCGTGGTCGAGGACCTGGGCAGCCGCAACGGCACGTGGGTCAACGGCAAGCGCGTGAGCCGCGCCATCCTGTTCCACGCCGACAGCGTGCAGATCGGCAGCCAGGAGTTCCGTTTCGAACTCGAGGAAGGTTCCAGCGTGCAGACTAGCCGCCCCGTGATCGAGTCGGACGAGGACAGCGGCTCGGAAGGCTACGCCACCGGGATCAAGGAGCGCATGGGCGGGGACCCGGCCTCGTCCATCGCAGAGTTGAGCCGCACGCAGGCCAAGCATTCCGATCCCCACGAGCTGGAACGCGGCTTGGACGCGCTGTGCCGGGTCATCGACATCGTCCACACAGAGGAGCGTCTGGACCGGCTTCTGCGCCTCCTCATGGGCCACGTCATGCACGTGACGGACGCCGATCGGGGCTACCTGTTCTGCAAGAAGCGGCCGGGCGGGGCGATCACGCTTCAGGTCAGCCGCTACCGGGACGCCGCCATCCGCGACGGCCGGCGCGCCTTCAGCCGCTCGATCGTCACCGAGTGCCACGACACGGGGTACTCCATCCTGCTCGCCGAGCCGCTGGAGGTGGAGGGCAGCGCCAGCCCGAGCATCATCTGCCAGAACATCCAGAGCATCATGTGCGTGCCCATGCACAGCGACCAGGGCACCGTGGGAGTGATCTACGTCGACAAGCTCGACTCCTCCCGCAAGTTCACCAAGTTCGACCTGCGAGTGCTCAGCGCCATGGCCAACCAGGCGGGCATCGCCGTGCGGCGCTCCCAGTTGACGCGCCAAGTCGAAAGGATCATGGCCGACTGCATCCTGACCCTGGTGAACATCATCGAGTCCAATGACGAATACACCCGCAGCCACAGCGAACGCGTCACGGAGGTGGCGCTTCGGATGGGTAAGCTGCTGGGGCTGGACCCGCCCCTGATGCGCGACCTGCGCTTGGCCGGCCTGCTCCACGACGTGGGCAAGATCGCCGTCCCGGGGGAGGTTCTGCGCAAGTCCACCAGCCTTACCACCTCCGAGTACAGCAGCATCCGGGAGCACGCCGAACACGGGGCCCAGGTGGTGGCCAGCATAGAGAATGCCGAGCAGACCGCCGCCGCGGTCCGCCACCACCACGAGCGATGGGACGGCTCGGGATACCCGGACGGCCTGGCGGGAGAGAACATCCCGCTGCTGGCCCGAATCCTGTGCATCGCCGACGCCTACGACTCCATGTTCGCGGGCAGGACCTACCGCAAGAGGATGCCCCTCGAGGGCGTGCTCGCCGAGATCAAGCAGAACGGCGGCACCCAGTTCGATCCGAACATCGTCAAGACTTTCGCCGACGCCTTAGACAAGGACGGATCGTTCGCCGGCAAGCTGACCGGGGCCTACACCCGGCTCGAGGATATGGGCGTAACGGCCGAGGGCCCGCGCTGAGCCCTGCCCGAACGGGGTCCCCCTCTCACTTTTCTCCAGCGGTCGACGATCACGGTGTGCCGCGCCCCTGCGGGCTATCCCCGACCTCGGGTGCGCGCACTCGGGGCGAGGTTGCGGGGGCGCCTCGCGGTGACGTAAGATATCGGGGGCTTGCGCACGCCAGCTACCCGGCGAACCTGCGGGGCCGCCTGCCCCCTGACCCAGGCCAGAGAGGATGGCGCGTCATGAGGAACGCCCGCTGCTCAGGCCTCAGTGCCTGCACCTGCCTTGCCCTCGCCATGCTGCTTGCCGCGACGAGCGGATGCTGCATCTTCCGCCGCGGGCGCGCGCCGATGCCCCCGCCGCTCGGCAGGGAAGCCGTCGTGGTGGAGCTTGAGGGCAAGGCCGCCAGTTTCCAGACGCTCACGGACACCGACATCACGCTGCGCAGCGAGGGGCAGCCCACTCTCGGCGGGTGGATCGCCTTCCACGCCCGCCTGCCCGCACTATGGCTGCGTGGCGAGAAGCTCTCCAGGGAGGTTTTCGACCTCCGGGCGACGGCCGATGGGTTCTCGCTGAGGCTGCCGCACACGCGTGAGATCGTGCGCGGCACGGGGCAGGCGTATCGCAAGCTTCCCCTGGTGATTGCGCCGCGGGAGGTTCAGGAATGGTTCGGCCCTCCCCAGTCCCTGGGGCTGGACCTGCCGGAGACCACGATGACCGTGGAGGATACGGACTACCGTTTCGACGTGCCGGCAGGCGAGGCGCTTCTGCGCACGGTCTTTGTCGACAGATGGCAGGTGGCCGTCCGAAAGATCGTCGAGTGGGACCCGTTCAACCCGGGAGAGGAGTTCGCGGAGGTTGAGCTTGGGGAGTTCAGGCGCGTCGGCGACCGGGAGTTCCCGCATCGCATCGTCCTCTATCGGCCGCAGCACGACTACCGCATGACGCTTGAGCTGAGCCGTCCGAAGCTCAACAAGGACCTGCCGCTGAAGACGTTCGCGCCGCACAAGATGCCGGCCGACTGGCGGCTGATCGACCTGGACAAGGAGCCGCTCTCTAGCGTCAAGGCCTTCTCGGAGGAACAATGACTGGCCCGATGGTCTTTGCCTTCTCCAAGCCCAATAATGCCAAGAGGCCGATGAAGCTGTTCACTGCTTGGGTGTAGACCCCCTGGTCGAACGGTTCCCCTTGCAGCGCGGCGACTTCCATAGTTTCCAGTCTCAGCAGGAGGAACACGGCACGCTGGACGAGGAGCTCCCGTTGGTAGCTGTCCACGCACACATCCTCCCTGAACCTCTTCAGTCTCTTCATGATCTTCTTCATCGGTTCCAGCCTGCCGTCTGCCTCATCCCAGAATCGAGGCACGAACTTCTCTCCAATCCTGTTCCCCTTCACTACCGGCCTGCTGCCCCCCCGTCTGTCATCCGCCCGCTTCTTGAAGCCCATGCCCACTTTCCTCCTTCTGCCCTCGACTTTAGGAAACTGATAAGCATGTCCTTGATCTCATCTGCGGGCACGGCCCCAAGCTGGTCGGCGAGGGAAGTCGGCACAGCAACATTCGTTACGAACACGCCCCGCTGAATCTTCGCTGCCAGTTCTTTAGGTCGAACGTGGGTGTAGATTTCAGTGGTCGCCACATTCGCATGACCGAGAAGCTGCTGGACGTCTCGAATCGATAGGCCCTCGTCAAGTTTGGCAGTGGCGTAGGAATGTCGCAGGGTGTGAGGGGAGACGCGGGCGGCGTTTTCAAGCCCGGCCTTGACCGCCATGCGCTTGACGGCTGCCAGGATGTATCGAGCCATCAGCGGGCGTCCCTTGAGGGTGCAGAAGAATCGCTGTGCTCGCTTAGGCCTCTTGGCATGCCAGGCTCTCAGCCAACCCAACGTCTCGCCATTGATGGGAATGGTGCGATCCTTGCCGCCCTTCCCCCCGCGCACCTCCAAGTGGCCGCTGTCCCATCGAATATCCCCTGGCCTCAGCCCCACTACCTCTGACACCCTCAGACCCGCGCCCCACATGATCTCCAGCATGGCCCTGTTCCTCAAGCCCGTAGGGCACTTCACATTCGGGATGCTCAGCAGTCTCTCGACCTCGCTCTTGTCGAGCACGAATGGCAGTTTCTTGGGCTGCGACCGTTTGCCCTTCATCTACCTTCCCCTTACTGAATCAATACCGACAATCGCCACAATGAGTATTGTATGGCCTGCCAGGGCCGAACACAAGAGCCTTTCCGTATTATGCCAGTCATTCTCTCCTATTTAGCGTATCCTATCCCCGAGCACTGATGGCGGGTGGGGGTAGGGCGCACTTTGATG
The DNA here is from genome assembly GCA_964534775.1 of uncultured candidatus Brocadiaceae bacterium. GTDB lineage: Bacteria > Planctomycetota > Brocadiia > SM23-32 > SM23-32 > CAZHPE01. The sequence continues at coordinate 13,912 of CAZHPE010000008.1, read as the reverse complement.
GGGGGAGGTGGAGGACCGTTCTTGACCATGCAGCAGTGCGCGCTTGTCTTGCGGCCCGCGTTCTGATAGCATCCCAGCGCGTGACCTTTTCTCAAGACAGGGGGTAGCCATGGAAGTCAAGGAATCGTATTCGCGCAAAGGCGGCAAGGCCTTCATCAACGCCCACCATCCCACGGAGCTTATAGACGTCATCGCGGCCATCCGCAAAGCCGATGGCGTACGGTGTCTGTGCAAGACTTCCCAGGAGAAGACGAAGAACGAACTGCTCTTTTCACCGGTTGCGCTGAACGATCAGATGAAGCCCTACCTATGCCTTTTGGGCTGGCGGGTACACGCTCCGTCCAGCCCAAAAGGCATAGGTAGGGCTATAGCTTCAGTTCGGCAAGTATTCGTTCATGGGATACGACATCTTCTCCAAGATGCCGAACTTCGCCAAGCGGGGATTGATTGAGTGCGGTATTGAGGTAGTGGTAACGAAGGAGATGATTCCCGATATGTCCACCGGGGTCAGCGCATTCGACCAGATCGTGGCGGATATGAAGGAACGCGGGGTAGCGGACTTGGACTTGCCAGCCCTATATGGCGGGACGTTCGGAGGACAGGAGTAGCCCGATGTCGCGCGGGCGCCGCAACGCCGTCCGCCACCTCGCCTTCTCCTTATGAGTTCCCTGTGTCCTCCGTGGCACAGGTCTTGACTTTCGAGTGTGAGGGAGCCGCTGCGGGTGAACGACCAAGAGATGTTGCGGGCCGTACACGGGGGCATCGAGTGGGCGCGGCTGTTCGAGGCGCACCCGGAGCTTTCGCGCGAGCAAGTCGACGGGCTCTTCGGCCGCCTCGCGGATTCCGTCGGAGATGAGGCGGCAGACGCCTCGTCCCCGCCGCCCTCCCCCGCCGGGGCGGCGATAGAAGGGATAGAGGGAATCGTCCTGCACTGCGACGGTGCGTCGAGCGGGAATCCCGGGCCGGCCAGCATCGGCGTGGTGCTGTGCGGGCGGGACGACACGGAGCTGGAGTCATGGGGTCGCTCCGTCGGTCGCCAGACCAACAACGCCGCCGAATACCTCGCGCTGATCGCCGGCATGGAGAGGGCGCTGGAACTGGGCGCGAAGTCCGTCGAGGTCCGCTCCGACAGCGAACTGATGGTCCGGCAGCTCGAGGGCAGATACCGGGTAAAGAACGCCGGCCTGGCGCCCCTGTACGAGAAGGCCCGCGCCCTGCTGGGCCGCCTGGAGCGCTGGAGCGTGCGCCACGTCACACGCGACCATAACACGAAGGCAGACGCCCTGGCCAAGGCCGCGATAAGAAAACACAAGACATAAGGGATACGACCGGGCTGAAACGTGGAGCGCCTCCCACATGAAACAGGACAAAGCTCAACTCCATGGAATGTGGGGCTGGTTCGATGCCAAGATGGGACTCTTGCGCCTCGGCCGATGGCTCGCTCTCCCGGTGGCAGTCGTGTTCCTGTTGTTCATCTTTGGCGAGGAAGGTGCGCAGGACAACTTTGTTGAGTTGGTTGTCGGTCTTGTTTGCTGGTTGGCAATTGTTGTATGCATCTACGGCAGTGCGGAGATTGGCTGCGGCCTACCGGCGAACCACTACCTTTGTCTGACCTTTCAAGGCAAGCACTGCTTCAGAGACAAGCGCCAGTTCGACGGCTTCCTGCCTGTTCTCTTGCGGACGAAGTGGCAACAGTCGATCCTGTGCAGAATGAAGGGATTGCGCTTTGGGGAGATGCTGGAGGAGCTAAGACGTAACCCACCGGTGGGATATGAAGGGCTCAGAACGCCGCAAGGACCCGCCGTGGTGGAAGAAAAGGGCGGCAAACGCAGGTTGAGCCAAGCCCTGATGTAGGGGGCCCTGCTGCTTGCATGGCTTCTGCGTTTAGGGACTTTTTGGTGCCTCGCTTTCTATTACGCAGCTGATGCTTTTGCTCTGGCTGCATTGGTCTTCTCTTTGTACTTGATCAGACGCTATAAGACCTGTCCGTCTTGTGGGGTTGCGGCCATACTCTCGCTGATGCAGCTATTTGGCACCATTGTGGGGGGGGGCAATGCTGCTTGGGCTGTTGCTTGGGCTGTGAAAGTTGTCGTGGCCTCCGCGAAGCCAGATGAGTCCATGGCTTGCCTCTGTGCGCAAACCAGCAGCCTCGGAGTTCGTTCGCCTGTCGAGAAAGAAGTCGGGATGAGCATATCCCGGCCCGCGCCTATTCCTCCCAGGTCGAGCCGGTCCACTTGAAATCGAGCACCTTGCAGCCGGGGCCCTCAATTTCCAGCTCCCCGGCCAGCACGGGCGTGGTCTCGAGCTCCATATCCCACCGCCCGATCCACACCTCCCAGTCCCCCACCCGCGGCAGGACGGCCACGGCGGTGGACCTGGCCGGAATGTCTATAACTCCCTTGGCCAGCACGTGACCGCCGCGGTCCTTGGGCATGCGAAGGGTGACGATCACGTTCTCTGCGCCCCGCTCGCCGAGGTTCATCATGAACGCGCGGAACGAGGCCGGACGGACGATCTTGCGCCAGTCGTCGGGGTCCCTGTTGGGATGCACCCAGCGGGTGGAGCAGACGATGGCAGGCTCATCGTAGCGCTTCGTGAAAACCTCGGCCAGCTCCTTCAGCTCGGGCCGAAGGCCGGCGCCGTCGGTCGGGATCTGGCGGAAGCGGCCAGCAATGTCATCGGCCTGTGCGAGCGTTATCGGTACCTCCGGCACCACGCGGTTCCTGTACTCGTAATGCCCGTTGGGCAGCCCGAAGAAGGCGAGGCCGGGCGACTCAGGCGCCACGGCCCTGATGAAGCGGACCTGCTCCTCCAGCTCATCTTTCGACCGCGCCCAGTTGACGTGGTCGCGCCCGCACCTGCCGATCCCGAGGCCCACGACGCTCTTGTGCCCGAGGCCGTTCAACTCCGCCGCCTTTAGCTGCGCCCCGATGAGCCAGATGTCCGCCGGGCTCACGTAGGTCTCCATCATGACCAGGTCCACTTCGTCCCGATAGGTTGCCGCCAGTCTCGGCGCGATGGGGCCCCTCATCTGCCATACGGCTATGCCGAGTTCAGGCCGCGCCTTCTTTATCGCCCTGAGCGTCTCGGCCGTTCGCAGGTCGATCTGCCCGTCGTAGTCGAAGCCGAACTCGTCCACCGTAATGACCGGGTGCGGGTTCCCGCCGAAATCCATCTTGGCGTGCCGCTCAGCGGCCTCGGCGACGGGTATATTCAGCATGCCGTGCCCGCTGCCGGAGGCCGCCACGACGCCCCTGGCCTTCAGACCCTTCCAGTCCCCGCTGGAGACAAGGGTCGGTGAGTGCATGCCGGAGCCGAGGCCGAAGAAGTGAATCACCGTGTCCAGACCCAGGACCTTCTCCCTCACGTTCGCCTTCTCCTCGCCGTTGGCCGGCGCCAGCGCACCGGCCGTCATGGCGCACACCGCTACAACGGTCAAGGCGAGCGCGCGACGGCGGCGCAATTCATCGGGCTTCATCCTTCTCCTCCTTGCTCGGGACCCACAGAACGCCCCCCTTCAGTCTGCTGCCGCCGATTCTATGACCTTCGGTTCGGTTGTCAACTGAGTTACACAACGTTCCCGCCTTGACTGCCATTCCCTATTGAGGGAGGATGGCATCCGAAGGGCAGTGGCTCACCCGCCGGCGACCCGGAATGTGGCTGCTCGGTCGGAAGGAGGCATCATGAAGCGGACTTTGCTGGCGTCTATGCTGTTCGTGTTTCTCATGGAGACGGCCGCCGAAAGCCGGGAACTGACCTACGTGGATTTGGTCGACCGGATGATCGACATTGAACGGCTGGCAGTGCTGCCTCAGCCCGGGGAGAGGTGCGAACAGTGGTCGAGCTACGATAGAAGAAGCCGCTACGATCCCGAACTGGACAATTACATCAATTGGGCTGCGAACGATGATGGCACCGGGTTTATCCGCAAGGAAGGCGATCTTTACGTTTTGGCCGAGATAGATGGCCCGGGTTGCGTCCGGCGCATGTGGTCCGCGCGCGCGACCGAAGGGCACGTCAAGACATATTTCGACGGCGCCGCGGAACCGACGGTGGATCTCCCGTTCGGCGGATACTTCAACGGCGAGAATCCGCCGTTTACCTACCCGGCCTTGGTGCACGAGGTATCCCACGGGTTGAACGGCTACGTGCCCATCCCGTTCCAGAAATTGTACAAAATCGTCGCCGAGGAAGGCTGGGGGAGGCATTTCCACTTTACGCACGAGAAGTTCCCTGAGGGGACGGTCGTTCCCTCTTTCACTGGGGAACTTTCCGCGGACGAAGGGGCGGCCCTCCGAGCAGTGGACGGGTTCCTGAGCAATCGCCTGGGAACCGACCCTGCCGGCAGCCGACCGGGCGAGATCACCCAACGGACGAGCGTAGCCGTACCCGCCGGTGAAACAGCAGTTGTGGCGGAAATAGCTGGTGCCCGCGCCATTAGCGCGCTTAGGGTCAGGCTGGACAGGGAAGCGCTGGAAAATCCCGCGGACGCACTGCGCCAGATCGTCCTGCGCATCACATAGGATGACGATGAGGCGCCAGCCGTCTCGTGCCCCGTGGGTGGTTTTTTCGGAACTGCCCCCGGCATCAACTACTATAAGGCACCTCTGGCCGGAATGACCGAGGATGAGTTCTATTCCCTGTGGTACCCGCCTTTCGGCAAGAGAGCCCTGATAGAGGTGGAGAACGAGAGCGATGCTGACGTTCGGTTTGAATTCGCGATCACACACGCCCCCCTCTCCAGCCCCATCGCGGAACTCGGCCGGTTCCACGTGAAGTGGCACCGCGACGCCTTACTGCCCGCCCAGCCGGGCTGGGACATCGATTGGACTGTACTGAAGACCCGGGGAAGGGGTCGCTACTGCGGCGCCATGCTCCACGTGTGGAATCCCCCGACCTACTGGTGGGGAGAGAGCGCCGAGAAGTTCTTCGTCGACAGCGAAAAATCCTCCTCCACGTTCGGCACCGGCACCGAAGATTATTTCGGCTACGCTTGGTGCGACCCCGCCACGTTCCAGCACGCATGCCACAACCAGACCTACAACGATCACGGGCACACCGGCGTGAAAAGCCAGGCCTCGCTGAACCGCTGGCATCTGGGCGACAGCATCCCCTTCCAGGAGTCATTCGAAGGATACTTCGAGAAATACAAGTCAAATGAGAACCCTACCATCTACGCTTGCACGGTTTACTGGTGCCTTTCGCCCGACGGCGAGGACCCCTACGGCCCCGTGCCGGTGAAAGAGCGGATCGGCTACTATACAAAGAATCCCACGGAGGATCCATAAGGGCCTTCGCGAGCGGCCATTCAAGCCTCGGCCGGAACGCGGCGCCCCCCGCCTGCCTTCCACTGGCGTCAACCTCCCCACCCCCGCCGGGCCGCACGGGCAGTTGCGCCGGGCCGCAGGTTGCGGTAGCATCCGGGTCGATACAATGTGCTGAGCGGGCCCGTTACCTGCACTGTCTTCGGGGGCGCAAGCGCAGAACCATGAGAGGCGTGCTGGGACTCATCCTCGGCGGCGGGCGCGGAACGCGCCTCTATCCCCTGACGCGGGACCGCGCCAAGCCGGCCGTGCCGTTCCTGGGCCAGTACAGGCTCATAGACATCCCCATCTCCCACTGCCTCAACAGCGGCATCCGGCGCATCTACCTCCTCACGCAGTTCAACACCGAGAGCCTCCATCGGCACATTGCGGACACCTACAAGTTCGACGCGTTCGGCGAGAGTTGGGTTCACATCCTCGCCGCCCAGCAAACCCTCACCAGCACCGACTGGTACCAGGGCACCGCCGACGCCGTGCGCCAGAACCTCGGCTACGTCCTGGATCAGCACCTGGACCACGTGCTGGCGCTCAGCGGCGATCACCTGTACCGGATGAACTTCAATGACCTGCTCGAAGGCCACGTGGCGGCCGGGGCGCAGGTGACGGTCTGTTGCACGCCCGCCACCGAGCAGGAGGCGCCCTCCCTGGGCGTGGTGCGCACCAGGCGGGCGGGGGACATCCTGGACTTCGCCGAGAAACCCGCCGACCCCGCTTCGCTCGAGGAAGGGTTCCGTCTGTCGGCGCAGGACATCGCCGCCAGGGGCCTGCCGCCCGAGCGCGGCCCCTACCTGGCCTCCATGGGCATCTACCTCTTCACCGCCGCCGCCCTGGCCGAGGCTCTGGAATCGCACCCGGAGCAGAGCGACTTCGGGCGCGAGATTATCCCCGGCTGCATTCGCAACATGCGCGTGCGCGCCCACTACTACACCGGCTACTGGCGAGACATCGGGACCATCGGGAGCTTCTACGAGGCCAACCTGAGCATGGCGCGGCCCGAACCCGCCTTCGACCTGCACGTGCCCGAGTGGCCCATCTACACCCGGCCCCGGTTCCTGCCGCCCCCGCGGGTCGAGGCCTGCCGGATCGAGGGATCCCTGATCGGCGGCGGCTGCGAGGTGGCGGGGCGGGAGGTGAGCGGGTCGGTCATCGGCGTGCGCTCGATCATCGGGCCGGGCACCGCCATCCGGCGTTGCGTGGTCATGGGCGCCGACTACTTCGAGGGGACGCAGTCCGGGGACCGGGCGGCCCTGGGCATCGGACGCGACTGCGTGATCGAGAAGGCCATCATCGACAAGAACGCCCGCATCGGGGACGGCGTGAAGATTCTCGACCGTTCGCGCCCGACCGACGCCGATGCGGACCTCTGCGCCATCCGCGACGGCATCGTGGTCGTGCCGAAGAACACCGTGATCCCGCCCGGCACGGAGATATGAAGCTACTGTGGGGCCGCGCCCTCGGCGGACGGGCCGGCATTCCCACCCGCCAGGAAGTTGAGCAATTCCTGGAGAGCGGGCCGCCCACCGTCGACCCCGAATCGCAATCGTTCTCGCCGTCATCCTCAAATCCGGCTCAAGCCGAGCGCGAACCGTACGATAAGGCATTTGCGGAGCGCTCCGTGTTGAAGGGCGTTACGAGCGGAAGTCTTTGCTTTTGCGGGGCGTTTTCCGGTAGATTACCCTGCCGACGGGGCTGGGCCGCATGGACAGAAGTGTGCGAAACCCAGGGAAATCTTTCATTGCAAAACCGTGTCGTGCGGTTATGATGTTAGCGTCCAATGGCTGCTCCAGTGCGCAGAGGGCAGGGATGCCCGGTTCGCCAGGCGATGTTGCCTCTCAGATGGCGAGCCCACAGGAGGTGAATCCGGTCCAGCGGGGGACGATCGTCCAACGGCGAAAGGATAGAAACAATGCGGAAAAAGGCTTTGGTTACGGGACCGTGTCTTGCGCTCGGTTTGGCGTTGATGTTTGCGGTCCTCGGCACTGGCTTCGCGGCAAATGAGGCGGGCCGGGGGGCGAGCAGTCTTTTCGAGGACGGGCTGCGCCTCTACAAGGCGGGCGACTACGCCGATGCCCGGGAAGTCTTCGAGCAGGTTCTGGCCGCCAGACCGGGTTCCGGGGCGACCCTGGAGATGTTCGACAAGGCCGAAGTCGGCATGCTGCTGGAGATGCGGGAGGTGCCGGAACTGTTGGAAAGCGTCGGCCTGCTGCTGGAGATGCGGCGGGCCGCCATTCAGCAGAGCCTGCGGCATGTCCAGGCCCCTGACGCGCTGTTGAGCGACTTGCAGAGCACAGACCTGGATACCTACATGCGCGCGCGCGCCGCGCTCCTGGCGCACGGCCCGTATGCGGTGCCCTGCCTGCTGGACCTGTTGGCCCGGAAGCCGCCAGATGAGGCGGATGGCCCGATTGAGCTGGACGGCGAGAGTGTCCCGCGCACGGTGACGCGGACCGTCGCTATCCTGGGCAATATGCGCCACGACATCTGCATGCCGCTGCTGGCGGCGCTGGAATCGGAAGACCCGTTCCTGCGCACCCGGCTCTGCTTCGTGCTGGGGCATGTGGGTGACCGCCGGGCCGTACCGGCGCTGCTGGCCCTGGCCCAGACTGGCGATCCGGCCGCCCCCGTGGCGACGGCCGCGCGCGAGGCGCTTGAGCAGATCACCGACCGCAGCCCGGACCGGCTCGGCACGCCTCTGGAGCACTACCAGGCGCTCGTCGGGCAATACCTTAAGGAAGACACCGCGAGCGTCGGCTACGCTTTCGGTGACAGAACCGAGGTGTGGCTGTGGGATTCGGCGGGCGCCCGGCCCAGAGAGAGGCTTACCTACGAGGACGTGCCCGCTTACCTGTACTACCAGCGCCAGGGCGCAGAGTTTGCCATCGAGGCCCTCGAACTGTATCCCGATGACCAGAGCCTGAGGGGCATGCTTGTGGCGCTGCTTGTGCGCCAGCTCGAGTTGGTGAGCGCCGCGCTGGAAATCGAACCCGACTCGGCGGCCAGGGCCGAGGCGCAGGCGCGAAAGGACAAGCTGGTCGTCGACCTGCCCGTCGCCTGTCACCTCTACGGCCCGGATGAGGTCGGCCTAGCCCTCGATCACGCCGTCGCGCTCGGCCACGGGACGGCAGCCATCTATCTCGTCCGCCAACTGGCCGACAAGGTGGGGGCGCAGAGAGGGACGGCAGCCCAGGCGCTCTCGCGCACCCTGGAAATGCCGGACAAGGATGCCCGATACCTGGCCGCCATCGCGATCATGAACCTCTCGCCGGCAGGGGAGATCGGCGAGCCCGAGAACGTGGTGCAGGTCCTGGCGGCGACGCTGCGCTATACGGAGCTGAGGACGGCGCTCCTGCCCTTCGACAACCTCCAGGCGCGAAACACCCTGGCGACCGTGCTGCGCGGACTGGGCCTTTCGATACTGCCGGCCGACATGAATCCCGGCACCATCGCCAATGTGCTCGCCCTGGAGCCTGCGGTGGACATGGTATTCGTGGAGGCCAACGTCGCCCAGGAGGCGATGGGGAAGGTTATGGACAAGCTCTCCGGCGACCTGCGCACCAAGGCCGTTCCGCTCTACGTCATCCGGGATCCGGCAAGTGAGTCCGCAGACCTCGGCGAATATGCGGGCATGATCGACGGCGTGCTGTCGCCGGATCACGTCCGTGCCACGGAACTGGCCCCGCTGGTGAGGCCGGCCATCCAGAGAAGGCCCTCGCCGTTCGCCGTGGAGCGCGGAGAGACGGTCTTGCTGGCTGCCCGGACGATCCTGGCCGTGGACCCCGCCACAACCGCCTATCCCCTGATCGAGCTTGAGCCATCCCTGGTGGCGGCACTGTGGGGTTACGGAGAAGCAACCGCCGATACGGCCGCGACGGCGCTGGCCCGCTTCGGTTCGCTGGCCTCCGTGCCCGCGCTTGCCGAGCTTGTCAGCGCGGACGAGACAACGGAGGAGTTGAAGGTTGTCGCGTGCCGGGCCATCGCGGCGATAGCCGAGAGAACCGCAGAGCCCGTGCCACAGGACGCCATGAAGGCATTGGCGGCGGCGCTGGCCATCGGTCCGCAACCCGTGCGGGAGGCGGCCGCCGAGGCAATGGGGGCCGGCGCTCTGGCACCGGAGCAAGCCTTGGAACTCATCGATGGCTATGCAGCCCCATTTGCAGGAGAGGGCACACCGTCCCCGCCCGCCGAGCCCGCGGCGCTGACGCCGGCAAAAGTGTGGGGAGCACGCCCTGACACTCTTGTCACCCCGGGGCCGACACCCGCCGAACCGGTGGAGCCTACGCCAGCGGAACCGCGGGAAGGGATCGGGGATGGTTGGGACATCCAGATATCCTGATCGGGCTCGGCCATCTGTGAAAGGGACTGCGTAGTGCTCAAGTCCGTCAACATCTGGGCGCTCAGAAACAACGAGACTCGCACGGCAGCCGAACTCTTCGCCGAGGCGAAGGGGTGCGGCTTCGAGGGCCTGGAGTTGGCAGTCGGCACCGCTGGTTTGCTGACGCCGGAGTCAACCGAACGGGACTGCGCCGCACTGCTCCAAGTCGCCGGGCAGGAGGGCCTTACACTCTCGAGTCTGGCGAGCGGGCTGGGTTGGCAGTTCTCGCTTTCCTCCGACGATCCGGATGTGCGCGCCCGGGGCCTGGAGATCGTAGAGGCCTGTGCGCGCATCGCCGGCTGGCTGGGGGTGAAGTGCGTGCTGGTGATTCCGGGCACGGTCTCGGGTTTCGACGCAACTGGGCCGGAGCACGTGCCTTACGACGTGGCCTACTGCCGCATGCAGGAGAGCATTGCGGAAGCGATCCCGGCCGCCGAGCAAGCGGGCGTAGTCCTGGGGATCGAGAATGTCTGGAACAAGATACTGCTGGCGCCGCTGGAGATGCGGGACTTTATCGACAGCTTCGCCTCGCCCTGGGTTGGGGCATATCTGGACGTGGGCAACATGCTCGTGACGGGGTATGCGGAGGACTGGATTCGGATCCTGGGCAAGCGCGTCGCATCCGTCCACTTCAAGGACTTCAAGCGCTCCGTGGGGACGATCGAGGGGTTCTGCGGCCTGCTGGATGGCGACTGCAACTACCCGGAGGTCATGGCGGCCCTGCGCGAGGTGGGCTACGAGGGTCCGTGCGTGGCGGAGTTCTTCGACATCGACGTGGCCGCCCTGCGAAAGACATCCGGCGCCATGGACACGATCGCCGCCATGTAGAGCGCCGCGCCGCCGGGGTATCACAGCCGCGCCACCGGTGGGCCACGGAGCGCCCCTTCCAGCCCGTGAAACGCACTGATCTGGCCCCGTCTGCTACAAGTTGCGCGTGCGACCGCCAATTCGCTTGACTTGTCGCATTCTTGGGTTATAATCTTGTTTTTGCGTCTGCTTTGCTGATGAGTCCGTTTTTTTGCGAGTATCAGATGGCCCGGACGGAAGAAAGAATCCGAATACGCATGGAGGCTTACGACCACAAGATTCTCGACCGGTCGGCCAGGCAGATTGTCGATGCGGCTGCCCGCACCGGGGCGAAGGTCAGCGGCCCCATACCCCTGCCGACGCGGATAGAGCGGTACACGGTGCTCAGGTCACCGCACGTGAACAAGAAGTCGCGGGAACAGTTCGAGATTCGAACGCACAAGAGGTTGATTGACATTGTAGATCCGACGATCCCTACGGTCGACGCCTTGAACAACCTTAAGATCCCGGCTGGCGTTGAGATCAAGATCAAGGTCTGACGCCGCGCGGGAGCGAGGCGGGAGGCCCTTACCTTGCCTCTCGTCACCGCCGCACGGCAAGGTAGTTCGGGACGGCGGCGAGTGAACCAACTTGCCGTGCGGGGCTTGAGCGGACGTCGCTTCGGCGGCGTAGCGGCAGGTTCCTGCCAGTCAGCAAATAGCGGCGCGGCGCATGCGTCAATGCGCCTCAGCACTAGTTTTGACAGGAAAGTTGTGCGAGCGCAGGGGCCCTTCCGGCGATGGTCGGGAGCCATGCGGGGCGGGTCGGAACGAGATAGCAGCGGCGAGTGCCGCATCGTCATAGGTGGCGGGGAGATGGTAAAGGCTCTACTCGGCAAGAAACTGGGCATGACGCAGGTCTACGGCGAGGACGGCACGCTTGTACCCGTTACAGTGCTGGGCGTCGGCCCGTGCCCCGTCGTGCAAGTCAAGCGCGATGTCGAGGGGCTTTGCCGCGCCGTGCAGATAGGCTTTGATGAGCGCAAGTGCAAGCACACCACAAAGCCCATGCAAGGGCATTTCGCCAAGGCCGGCGTGAGTCCCCTGAAAATATTGCGCGACGTGGCCCCGGAGCCGGACGCGGAGATTGAGCCGGGGCAGGTCCTTACGGTGGACGTCTTCGAGGGCGTCGCACTTGTGGACGTGACCGGCACGAGCAAGGGACGCGGCTTTGCCGGGGTGATGAAACGCCACGGCTTCCGCGGCGGCCCGGCCTCCCACGGCGCCACGACCCATAGGCACGGCGGCTCCATCGGCCCCGGTTCCAGTCCCGGGCGCGTCATGAAGGGACGGAAGATGCCCGGCCACATGGGCGACAGCCAGGTCACGGTGAGAAGCCTGAAGGTCGTAAAGGTGGATGGAGAGCGCGACTTGCTGCTGGTGCGGGGAGCCGTACCGGGCAGCAGGGGCGGCTGGGTGCTGGTTCGGAAGGCAATCGCGTTGAACGCCTGAAGGTGAATGGGCGGGCGGCGCGGATTTTTTATGCACAGAACAGGTTGGGGTAGGATGAAGCTTCCGGTCTACAGCGCAGAGGGCGAAGAGATCGCAGAGTTCGGCGTGGACGGGGCTCGCTTGGGTGGAAGCGTGAACCGGGACGTGCTGCGGCAATCCGTGGTCGCTTACGAGGCCAACCAGCGCGCGGGGACCGCCAAGGCCCAGACGCGGGGTGAGGTCACGAGCAGCAACGTCAAAATGCGGGGGCAGAAGCACACGGGCCGCGCGCGCGCCGGCGCGCGGAGCAATCCCCTGTGGCGGGGAGGGGGCGTGATCCACGGCCCACGGCCGCGGGACTACTCCCAGAAGCTGAACCGGAAGATGCGCCGCATCGCGCTCAGGAGCGCCCTGCTGGCCAAGATGCGGGACGGCGAAGTGAAGGTGCTGGAGCGCCTGGAGTTCGGCGAGCCAAAGACACGCGAGATGGTCCGGATCCTGAGGCGCATGAACGTCGAGCGCAGCTTCCTGCTGGTGCTGGCCGAGCCTAGCGACGCGGTGTGGCGTTCGGCGCGCAACATCCCGGGCTCCGCTGTCCTGACGGGACGCGAACTGAACCCATATCAGGTGGTGCGCGCGCAACAAGTGATCTTCACGCGCGACGCGCTGGACGCGGTGCTGGCCTCGCTTGTCGCGTCGGCAGAGGAACCCGGGCAGGAGCCTGCAGAGGCCCCTGACGGGCAGGCGGAAACCCCGACGGTGGAAGGGCAGTAGACATGCGTGCAGATGTGATCATCCGAAGACCGCTTCACACCGAGAAGAGCGTTGCCGCCATCCAGAACAACAATCAGTACCACTTCGAGGTGGACCGCCGGGCCAACAAGCACGAGATACGGCGGGCCGTCGAAGCCATGTTCCCGGGCGTGCACGTCAGCAGCGTGAACACCAGGCACGTGAAGGGCAAGGCACGCAGCTTCAAGCGCATGAGAGGGCAGAGCAAAGATTGGAAGAAGGCCATCGTCAAGCTTAGGTCAGGGGACAACATCGACATCGGCTACTGACCGCGAGGCTGCTTTGGCAGCGCTGGCGCGGCAGCGAAGATGAGAGCAAGGGAGCGGAGGACGTCGTGGCGCTAAAAGCATACAAACCGACCACCCCCGGGCGTCGAGGGATGACCGGGAGCGACTTCGCCGAGGTGACGACGAGCAAGCCCGAGAAGTCGCTTCTTCGGCCGCTGAAGAAGACGGGCGGGCGGAACAATCAGGGCCGCATCAGCTCGCGGCGTCGGGGCGGCGGGCACAAGCGGCGCTATCGGGTCATCGACTTCCGACGCAACAAGGACGAGATGGAGGCTGCGGTGGTGAGCGTGGAGTACGACCCGAACCGCAGCGCCCGCATCGCCCTTGTAGAGTATGAGGACGGGGAGAAGCGCTACGTCCTGGCGCCGGAGGGCATCGAGGTAGGCCAGAAGATCATGAGCGGCGAACGGGTCGAGCCCCGGCCGGGCAACTGCATGAACCTGGCCAACATCCCGCTGGGCCTGTTCGTGCACAACGTGGAGTTGCGGCCCGGCGCGGGCGGGCAAATCGTGCGCAGCGCCGGCACCGGCGCACAGGTGAGCGCGCGTGAAGGCAAGTACGTGCACCTGATCCTCCCCAGCGGAGAGGTCCGGCGCGTGCTTGGCAAATGTCGCGGGACGCTCGGGCAGGTTGGCAACGGCGACCACGGTGCCATCAATCTCGGCAAGGCCGGGCGCAGCCGGTGGCTGGGGCGCCGTCCCAAGGTCCGCGGCAAGGCCATGAACCCCGTCGCCCACCCGATGGGCGGGGGCGAAGGCCGCTCCAACGGCGGGCGCCATCCGTGCTCGCCCACGGGCGTTCTGGCCAAGGGCGGCAAGACCAGGAAGCCGCGCAAGTACAGCCAGCCCATGATCGTTAAGA
>CAZHPE010000007.1:0-33640 GCA_964534775.1 uncultured candidatus Brocadiaceae bacterium | reverse complement strand
TCCGCCACAGCCCGCCCGCAAACCCGTTCTTCGCCAGCTCCCTCGCAAGCAGCGTCGCGTCCAGCGGCTCGCGGCGCAACGCGTCCTCCACCTCTTCGAGTTCCACCGCCGCCCTGTCAGCAAGGTCGCCGGGATATCGCCTGATGACCCGCTCGTAGCGCCTGGCGGCCTCACCATTATCTCCCTTGCCTCGATAGAAATCGCCCAGCCGCAGGTGGAGTTCGCCCGACCGGTCCCAGAACTCATCGTCCAGTGCGCCCTGCGCCCTCCAGTCGGCCACCGCCTTCAAGTACTGCTCGTAAGCATCTGGCTCCGGCTCGCCCGCGGCCACTGCTACAGCCCAGGCATTCAGAACCTGCATGACGATGTCCCGAGCCCGGCGCTTCTTCGCTTCATCCAGTCCCGCCGCGCCAAGTTGCTCTCTTGCGCCGTCGAGGACGTTAGAGTATTCGCGCCGCCGGATAAGTGTCTCGGCCGAGCCGATCCAGATCTGCCACCCGGCGTCGCGATCGGCCTGCGCCCGCTTCTGCGCAATCAGCGCCGCGAGCTTCGCCACGGCCGGGGCGTCCGGCCAGAGCCGCTGCATCCTCTCACTGACGACATTGGCCTCCTCGAACCTGCCGCCATCGAGCATTCGAGCGCCCGCCTGGAGGTCGACCTGCGCCAAGCCGTCCCCCGCCTGGCTCAGGAGGCCTAGGCGGCGCTGCCGCTGTTCGTCCGAGAGTTGACTCGCATCGAGGCCCCGCAGGGCTGCGAAGGCCGGCCAGGGGCGGCCGGCCTTCAGGTCCGCATCAGCCTCATCGAGTGCCTCGTCGGCACTCCGGTCCGGCAGGGCGGAAAGGTCGATAGGGGCGTATCGGGCTGGCGCCGCAGGAGCCTCCGGCCACAACAGGAAGCCGCACAGAATGCCCGCTGCCACGACCGCTCCGGCCGCCAGCCACGCGCCCACCGGCACGCCATCGCGAACCGCCTCGTCCTTCCCGGGCGGCTCCGCCGCCGGCACGGGCGGCATGTAGAAGATGGAGGCCGGGTTCGCCTCTTCCACCAGCGGCGCATTGCTGACCAGATGCTGGCGCGTCAGCTCCAGGTCGCGCCCGAGCGTGTCCGAATCGTAGCGCTCCTCCCGGTCCTTCGCGAGCATCTTCGCCACGATCTGGCTGATGAACGGCGGCACGTCCGGATTGACATGGTGCACCGGGCGCGGGTCGGCGTGCAGGTTGCCCTGCAGGTACTCCTCGCTGGTGTGGGCGCGCAGGGGCGGCTGGCCGGACAGGAGTTCATGGGCCACCACGCCGAGGCTGAAAACGTCGGCGCGGCCGTCCACGGGCCGGTGCTGGATCTGCTCCGGCGACAGGTATTTCGGCGTCCCTGGGACGCGGCGCTTGCCGTATTCCTGCGTCACGTCCGTCTCGCTCACGTGCTTGGCGATGCCAAGGTCTGTCACCTTCACGTGAATGGCGCCGTGCTCGTCCTGGTCCAGTAGGACGTTGCCCGGCTTCATGTCCCTGTGGACGATCCCCTGGTGGTGAATTGCCTGGAGGGCGTTGGCTGCCTGGCGCAGGAGGTCGACCTTATCTGTCAGGGAAAGCCCTTCACCCTCGTGCATGCGCTGGAGGAGGCTGTTCTCGACGAACTCCATCGTGTAGTAGAAACAGTTTTCCGCCTCCCCCTCCCCGTAGAACCTGACGATACTGGGATGCTGAACGCTCACGAGCATCCGCACCTCGCGGTCCCGCAGCCTGCGCATGACGTCCGAGGTGCGCTCGCCGGGCTCGAACACCTTCACGGCAACCACGCTGCCGGCCTCGTTGTCGGTGGCGCGATAAACGCTCGCCACACTTCCCTTGCCCATGTGCTCAAGAAGCGTGTACTTGCCCAGATCTTGCGATATCATGTGGCTTCGTCCGTCGCGGCTTCGCGCCCGCGGGCCGTCCCGATCTCAAGGTATTCGGCTATGTTGGCGCCGGCGCACTCCTGCGGCAAGATGAGCCCTTCGGCGCTCGTTAGCAGCGTGGTGAGGCCCGGCCCGTGTCCCGCCTGCGTGCAGCGGCTGTGCACCACCACGCCCACGCTCACCGCGCCGCCTTTATAGATCCGCCCGTAGGTATGGTCCGCGTCCAGCACCGCCACCACGTCGCCCAGTCGCAGGCTCCGAAGCCCGTGCTTCTCCACCACCGCAGGGTCGAACAACTGAATGTCGTAGTCCCCGGTGAACACGTCCGCATGCCCGATGCCGCTGCCCATGATGGCGGCAGGAACCCGGTGCGTCACCGGCACGCGCACGCGGCCGCCCTCGAGGGAAAGCCCCATGGCCTCGAGCAGGTCCGGATCGGTGTTCATCACGTGCACGTCGGACGCGCCCAGGAGCCTGAGTCCCAGCCCGCGGGCCCGCACCTGCACCTTGTCGCCGATGGCGAGCCTCTCCAGGTCGTCGCGCGCGAAATCCACCAGCACGTGCTCGATGCCGCCGTGCTTGCCGGTCACTGCGCCCCGTGCGCCCTTGGCATCGCCGCTGACCACCGTGGCGGTGTTGCCCACGCAGGCCAGCAAGTTCAGCGCCGTGTTGGCGTTCTCCTTCTCGGCCCGCACGCTCGCGCCGGGCTCCACGTGATCGGCCTCCCAGTCCAGGGCGCTGTCGCCGATGCGCACGTTGTAAGTGATTGCCCCGGACCCCGGCAATGCCGCCGGCCTGCCGTCAGCGCCCACGCGCCAATGCTGGTCCTTGCGCCTCGTTGCAGGCACCACCTCGCCGAGGACGGCCTGCTCCACTATGCGGTCACGGTTCGTTTCGATCGTGCTCATTCCTGATCCCACCTCGACTGACTGGTTCCCGTTCGCCTTTCGCCTTGCCTTTCACCGCTCACTACCCGGGATCGGACCGCGGCCCGCCCCGTATCTCGCTCACGGCGGCCTCCGCCTGGGCGGCGACGCCGGGCGTGCCGATCCGCTCGATAGCCTGCAGGTAGAGTTTGGCAGCGTCCTCCCGGCCCCCTTGATCCAGCCTTCGACCGGCCTCTTCTTTGACGACCTTGAACACCACCTGGGCGAGCAGATTCGCAGCGTCTCGCCTCTCCTCCACGACCTTGCGCAACCCAGGGTTCAACAACGCATCGAGCACACCCTCCGCGCGCTCGAACGCCGCGCGGTAGTTCCCCGCGGTCTCCTCCGCGCCCAGGGCCTTCATTTCGCGGTCGAACCACGCGCCTTCGACCTCCCGGTAGCGTTCAGCCGCGAGCTGCGGGGATTCGGGGGCGCCCTCGAACTCATCCACCACGCCCTTCAGGGCAAACAGCGCCTCCCGCTCTTGCCCAGGCCCCCCGGCCTCTGCCAGCGCGAGCGCGCTCGCAAGCGCCTCTTGGGCCTCGCCCGCAAATCCGTCACGGACCCTGCGAATCCTTCGCACGTGGGTCTGGCCGATGGCCAGGGCGCCCGCCACAGCCACCACCGTCACCAGGGCCGCGCCGATCACGACGGCGGCCCCGAGGCGCCTGCGCCGATCGGGCGCATCTTTTCGACCGGTCTCCTCGCCCGCTTCCTGTCCCCGCGACCTGACCTCATCGATCAAGGCCTCGTCCTCGTCCAGGGCCCTGCCTTCCAGGCGGACCTGCGAGCCGGCGATCGCCAGCAGATTCTCGTTCTTCGCCGCCTCCTCGTCCACCAGATCGAAGCGAAAGACGGTCGTGCTCAGCCGGACCAGATCGCCGGCCCGCAGCATTTCCCGCTGGGCCAGTCGGCGATTGTTGATGTAAGTGCCTACCTTGCTGTTCAGGTCCGCGACGTGCCACAGCCCGTTGATACAGGATATCTCACAGTGGAAACGACTGACCGAGGGGTTGATCAGGCTGACGGCGTTGCGGGAAGAGCGGCCGATGGTGGTCACCCTCGTCTCCTCGATCTGCCAGGAAGCGCCGGGTTGATCGCCCTGGATCATGACCAGAACTGGTGCCTTGGCAGCCATCGCACAGTGCCCACACAGAGACATCGCCCCTCCCTCACGTTGCGCTGCACGGAGGACGGAGGCCCGGGCGTGAATCTCAATCGTTTCAGGGTAACAACCGGGCGGGGGCCTTTTCAACGCCGGGGAGGCCCTCACCCCGCCGGATCGAGCCGCCGCAGAGCGTCCAGGAATGCTTCCATATCCGCCGGCACCGGCGCGCAGCACTCCACGGGCTCGCCCGCGCCCGGCGGCCTGTAGCCGATAGAGAGCGCATGCAGCGGGGTGCGAGCAAGCAACACGGCCTCGGCCGGCGCCCGGCCCTTGCCTACGATGCGGTTGAATGCCGCGCCTGTCAGGACGTCGCGGCGCCCGTAGAGCATGTCCACCGCAAGCGGGTACCCGATGGCGGCCATGTGGAAACGTATCTGGTGCTGCCTGCCCGTGAAAAGCTGCACGTCGAGCAGCGAGAAATGGCCGAATGCCTCCCGGAGCCGCACCCCGGTTCTGGCCGGCTTGCCCGAGCGTTCATCGGCGGCCATCTTCAGCTGACTCGACGGCGACCGACGCATGGGAACCTCCACCGTGAGCTCCGCGCGCGGGAGTACCCCCTCGACAATGGCCAGGTAGCGCTTGGTCACCGTGCGATACTGGAACTGCCCCGCCAACTCGGCTCCGGCCTCCTTATCCTTGGCCACCAGGAGCACGCCGGAGGTCTCCCGGTCAAGCCTGTGCACCACGTGCGGCCGCACATAGGGCCCGGCCTCGGGTACCTCGGCGTTGAGCCGGGCGGCCAGGGAGTCGTAGAACTCGCGGCCAGCGCCGCCGCGCGCGGGAAGCACGGGCAGCCCCGCCGGCTTGTTCACGACAAGGAGGCGGGCGTCCT
The DNA here is from genome assembly GCA_964534775.1 of uncultured candidatus Brocadiaceae bacterium. Lineage (GTDB taxonomy): Bacteria > Planctomycetota > Brocadiia > SM23-32 > SM23-32 > CAZHPE01. Next base: position 28,820 of record CAZHPE010000007.1, on the reverse strand, counting down.
CATGTAGCACCTCAATCTCGACCGATGCGGGGGGCGGCGGGCCGGCCAGCGTTTCCTCCGGCACCTCCACGACGTCCCCCGGCGCGAGCACGCGGGTGCCCCTTGCCGCCCGACCGTTGACGTTGACGCACCCGGCGGCGAGAAGTCGGCGCAGTCGCGTCTTGGACTCGCGAATGAACCGCCCGCTCAAGAAACTGAGCAGGTCCGCTCCCGCATCTTGCGGGCTGACGGCCATCTCGTGTGGGCTCATCGCAGTCCGCTCGATTCGAGGGGGCCTTCCAGCGCACGCACGCCCGACCCCGGGCCCGGCCGTCATGGAAGCGCCTTGCCCCCATGGACCCGGACCAGGTAGGGCGACCACTGGTCGTCTTTGAGCAGCAGAAAGATGTCGACCCGCAGGCCCGCCGGCTTTGTGATGCCAACGGCGGGCCAAGTGTAGGCGAGGTGCAACGAGCCGACGACCATGCTGAACGCGACGTGCCTCAGGCCGATCTCGTCCGCCGAGTCGGGCCAACGGAGGATAGTATAGTCCTCGAGGCTCCTGAGTTCGCGGAGCGTGCGGGCGAGCATCGCGTCGCCCCTGCCGAACGGCCCTGCCTTGGCGCCGCCCGCGCCAAGCAACTTGTAATAGACGCGTTCAGATTTCCCCTGCCTCATCAACTCTATGACAGTCGTCAGCACCTCCTTGATCCGCGCTGCTTCCGCCGCCGGTGGGTCCAGTGGTTCGCCCTCGACGGGAGCGTTGAGTTCCAGGTTCACGATGCGCCACTGGCCGTCCGCGCGGACGAGTTCGTAACGATCCTTGAACCTCATCCCCAGCGCATTCCCGGCTTTCACCTTGAGGCGAACCTTCCCGTAGTTCAGGCGCTTCCAGCTTAGCTTCGCTGCCGCCCGTTCCACGTCGAATCCGTAACCCGTGTACAGTTTCGTCCACACGACTTCCTCGATCATGCGGCTCAGGCGGGCCTTCTCTTGTGGAAGCAGGTACGGCGAGATCGACGCGCCGGCGGCCTCTGCGTCCTTGGCCCGCACCGCGTCGCGGAACGCGGACAGCAGGTCACTCACCGCAGCCCGCTGGAGATCGGCCCGTTCGAGATCCGCCGGCGTGGGCGAGGCGCAGCCCGCGGCCAAGGCGCCCACGATCAAGGCGGGCAGGAATGCTCTCGTGCACTTCATCATCGCAGACCCCTTCGCGTGAGTGCCCTAACCCACGTGGACAACGGATGACTTCTGAGCTTAATCGTAGCGTGCGGGCCGGGGCGGTTCAAGCCCCTGCAAGCAGACCCGGCCGCGCCCGCGCCGCGCACTTAGCCGCTCCGGCCGATATAATGGGGTTCAGAGCCGGTTTTCTACCAGGGTCATTCTCTCTGGACAACGGGGACATGCCATGTTTACGGGCTTGGCGCAAGCAACGGCGGCGATCAGCGGCGTGCAGCACCGGGGGCACAGTTCGGCCCTCGTGCTGTGGGCGGGGCCGCTGGCAGATCGAGTGGCCATCGGCGACAGCGTGATGATCAACGGGGCCTGCCTCACGGTCACCGCCACGCGCGGAGAGCAGGTGGATTTCGACGTGTCGACGGAAACGCTGCGGCTCACCACCCTCGGCGCCCTCCGGCGCAATGACCCGGTGAACGTGGAGCTTGCCATGCAACCGACCGACCGGTTCGGGGGCCACTTCGTCAGCGGGCACGTGGATGGTGTGGGAACGATCGTCGGCGTGAGCGCCCTGCCGGGCGAGACGCGGATGAAGGTTCGCGTGCCGCCCGAACTCGCCTCGATGATGATAATGAAGGGCAGCGTCGCCGTGGACGGGGTGAGCCTGACCATCGCCGCCCTCGAGGCGGACGCGTTCGAGGTGAGCCTCATACCCCACACGATGTCCGTGACGACGCTGGAACGCAAGCGCGCCGGGGAACCCGTGAACATCGAGTGCGACATGATCGGTAAATGGATCCGCAGGTTCATGCGGGCCGAGGACGGAAGGGGTTCCTCCGAGGGGGCCTTGACCATCAAGAGACTCGAGGAAGAGGGCTTTTGACCGCGCAGATGATGCACAAACCCGACACGATTCGAGGCGCCCTTCTGGCGGGCATTCTTGCGGCCCTGGCCCTTGCGGCGACCGGGGCCTCGGGCGAAAGCCTCGTGGGGGCCCTCAAAGTTGTCACCGAGCCGGAGGGCGCAGTCGTCCACGTGGCGGGCCGCAGAGTTGGCATAAGCCCCTGCGAGATCAGGGACGTCGGCATCGGCCTCGTCGAGGTGACCGCGGAGAAGGAAGGCTTCGAGACCGCCCGGCAGGAGGTGACGGTCTCCGCCGAAGGGATTACGCAGGTCCGGCTGAAGCTCGCGCGCCTGGAGAACGTCGGGCACATCGTCGTCGAGGTTGAACCCGAAGGGTCGGTGGTGGAGATCGACCGGGTGGTGCGGGGCGAGACGCCGCTGCGCGTGATCAACCTGAAGGCCGGCACGCATCGGCTCAAGGTCACGCATGCGGACTATCGGCCCGTGGTCGTGAACGTAATGGTCGCGAAGGACAAGGACAACCTCGTGAGCGGCCGGCTGGAGAAGATAGTCCTCGATGTCGGACGTGAGAAGGGGCCTGTTGAGCCGGAGGACATCGTCGATCCCGTCCGCTCGCCTAAGGACGCGCCGTCCGTCGAGGACATGCCCGAGGCCATGGCCTTCGACCCCGTGCGAAAGCTCCTGGCGCTGCGGCGCTACCAGGATGCCCTGGAGCTGCTGGACGAGATGGTGGGGCGCGAGGATATGAAACCCTACATGGCGCGGGTTGCGCGCGACAGGGTTTACGCGCGGCGGGCCCGGGAAGTGGTGGAGGCGGGCTACGAGGGGCTGAAGGCGCAGGTCGGCAAGAAGCATGCCCTTCTGCTGACCGGCGGCATTGCCGTGACGGGCACCGTCCTCGGGATGGGCGAGGGCGACATGACCGTCGACATCAACGGGGACGGGCTGGGTCAACCGATGCCGCTCACCCGCCTACACATCGACCGGGTCATCAAGCTGTCCGCCCGCGCATTCCCGCCCGCCGCGCCCGCCAATCAGACCCGATTCGCGGTCCTATACGCCATGGAGGGGGCCTACGCCGAGGCTTACGGGGCGCTACGCAGGGCGGCAGAGGCAGGCCACAACGTCCTCCAGGCCAGGAGCTACGTGGATTCCGAACGCCTGTGGCAGGCGGCCCTCGAAAGGCGGAAACAGGAGGGGATCAAGGCGGCGGAAGAGGAAGAAAGGAAGCGAAGGGCCGCTGCAGCCGAGCGCTCTGCAAAGAAGGCCGTAATACTGATCGGCCGCCTCCGCGGCGGCGAGATCAGCAGCGCGCTGCGCAGCCTGCTGGAAGACAACGGCTTTGAGCTCCGCGAAGCCCGGGGACCCCTGACAAAGGCCCAACTGATCCCTGCGGCGGTTCTCCTGGTCTCGGACCCCGGGCTCGCCCATGCGGCGCGTCCTTACGATCGGCAAACCGTCCGCCTAGTCGACGGCTTCGTCAGGTCCGGGGGTGGACTGCTCGTCATCGGAGGGAACAGGCTTCGCCGGCGCGATGGGCGGCCAGTACCCGTGGCCCCGCCGCACAATGCGCTGCTCGGTCAGTTCCGACTGCGATTGAGGCCCGACAGCATCGAACCCGTCCCGGGCGCCCCGCGCAACGGGCTGCGAAGCGGATTCCCGGCCGGTGCGGTGGGCCGGCACCCGGTTCTCACTGGGATCGACTGGTGCGCGTCCCCCAGGGCCTCGTGCACCATCGAGTCGGTGCCGGACGGCTGGTTGCTGATCGCCGACCCCAGCGAACGCAGCGCGATCGGAACCCCGCCCCCGCCGGTCGTAGCGGCCTTCGCCAGGGCGGGCCGCGGCCGCGTCGTCGTCTTCGGAGGAACGCCGGACCTGGCCTACGAGGAGGCCCCGCGGCGCCGGCCCGGCAGGCGCCTGCTGCTGAACACGCTGCGGTGGCTGGCCGCCCCGAAGGCCGGAAGGCGACCGGCTAAGTAGAACCGCCCCCGCCCTGGCCGCCGGGCAACCCGCCGCTCTCAGCGCACGGGGTTTTCGAGCGTGCCGATGTCTTCCACCGTGCAGCGCACCACGTCGCCCGCTCGCAGGAAGCGCGGCGGCGTGCGCGACATTCCCACCCCGCTCGGCGTTCCTGTGCCGATCACGTCGCCGGGCTCGAGCGTGAAGACGCGGGAGAGGTATGCGACGATCTCCGCGACCGGGAAGATCATCAGTGACGTGGATGAGGACTGAAGCACCTCGGGGCGCGCCCCCTCGCCGATCACCTCGCACTCCAGCGCCAGGGCCTGAGGATCGGGGATCTCATCCTTCGTGACAAGCCAAGGCCCGAGCGGGCAGAACGTATCGAAGGACTTGCCCAGATACCACTGCCCTCCGGCCTTCTCAAGCTGATAATCGCGCGCGCTCACGTCCTGGAGCACCGTGTAGCCGGCCACGTAGTCCAGCGCCTCGGCGGCGCTTACCGACCGCGCCCGGCGCCCTATCACGATGGCCAGCTCGACCTCGTAGTCCACTTTCCCGGACGCTTCGGGCAGCAGGATCGGCTCGCCGGGCCCGATCACGCTCGAGGCGGCCTTGCAGAACACAACGGGCTCCAGCGGCACGTCGAAACCAGACTCGGCGGCGTGTTCGCTGTAGTTCAACCCCAGGCAGGGCACCTTCCCCGGGCGGGGCACCGGCGCCAGAAGGCGCGCCTGGCCCAATGGGCTCCGGGCCTTGCGGGGCAGGTGGGCGGGTTCGGACTCGGCGCGCTCGAGGACGCCCCTGACCGACGCCAGCGTCTCGTCCTGCGCCAGCACGCCCACCATATCCACCGGCAGCGCGCCGCCGGACGCGGCTGCCAGGTCAACAATCCAATCCCCGCACACCACGCCTGCGCGCGGGCCTTCTCCTGCATCGTAGGTCACGAGCTTCATGAGTCAACCGTTCTCCGAAACCGGGGAGTATTTCGAGCCACTGTCATACGACGACCTCTGTTACGGGGCACGAACTTGCGAAATCTTCCACGGCGTGCGCCATGTCGAATCACGCGGGGAGTGTATGCCGTGGACGCATGACTGTCAACGCAACGAAGGATCGCCGCTCCGCGGAGTACATATGGCTCGATGGGAGAGCGGGGTTGAGGTCAACCGGTGGTGCTGATAGATTGCCCATGGCTGGCCCGTGGCCGTCTTCCAATCACGACAAGGGGAGAAAAGGAATGCCGACGGCAAGACCCTGGAAGGTAAGGGTAACGGTGGTGAGAAAAGTGGACATGCGCACTATCCATCCCGACGAAGACATGGGTAACGCGGATCGGATGGAACCTGTCTGCCAGGTGTTCGACGTCGGCGACGAGTTCATAGTCGACGGCGACGGCTGTCCGGAGGGATTCTGCCAAGGGCGTTTATCGACATCTTCCGATTCATAAGCGGCCTGCGCTGGGGCGCGAACTACGCCTGGGTAGTGGAGACTATTGGGGTGGTCTTACAGGCACGAAGACCTATAGCCTCCACTCTCCCCTAACCTACTTACCTACTATGACTAGTCAGGAACTATATCATACTTATTCCTGCTGCCCCCTTCCCTTCCCTCCTTCCTACGTTTAGCTATAGCAATGGCTGTGTGGATAAGCCGGTTGTTGACCGACTTATCCAACTTATCATCCATCACTTCTCCGGTTTCATAGCCGTTGATGGTGATCTCGGCATCATTGACTACCAAAGCCTCTCCATCCTGCAGCACATGCATCTTCCTATGCACTGCTGCCTCCTTCGCCCTCTTTGAGGGCTTCTGTAGGGGTGAAAGGAGCCCGGGATGATATTGTCTTGTTGCACGGACGGGTTCCGGCCCGTCGTCTTCAGGCTCGAGCGCATGGAAGAAGAGTTTTGGTCCGCACTTCCCAGATCTACTGCTGCGGCCGGTGCTCCTCACACTGACTCCAGGCACAGCCTTGCTCCGTCGCCCGCCGGAAGCGCTCCACCCTGCCGAAGGTGATCCGGTTGGAATCGTGGTAGTTGTGCGCCCCGTCGTAGGCCGTGCGCACGAGGTAGATGATGTCATCGCCGTCGAAGTGCCAGTCGACGTACTGGAAGCCGGTATTCTGAGCCGAATCTTCGGGCGTGGCCTCCAGGCGGTCTTCGAGCAGCACCGTGTGCCTCGTCCAAGCGCGTAGATCCACGGAACTAAACAGGCTCAGCCTGTTGCGGTGCACCCGCGGCGGCCCGCTGCGCATGTCGTTCGAGAGCATCCAGTATCGGTCGCCGCGCGGGTCGAAGCGAATCGTGAACTTGCTCATTCCGCCGGGTAGGTCCACGAACGAGTTACGCGCGTCGAAGCTCAGCATTCGGCCCTCATCTTCGACCCTCAGGATCGCGGCCTTGTTGACGACCGGGCTGGATTGCACGCGCATGATGTTGTACAAGCTTCCCCCGGCCTCCGCCACCACGTTGCCCTCGAGCCATCCGCAGCCCTCGCCGCCCCCAAATTCCGGGGGGTCGGCCTCTTGGTCGTAAGGCACTTCGTTCGTCTTACGCCAGTTCGATGTCCGCAGCAGATCGGCGTCCTCCTCGGCGGAGATCACTATCGCCCGAAAGCCGCGCGGCCAGTCGAATGGATCGTTGTTCTCGCAGGCCCGGTAGAGGCGCCCTTCGTGGGACATCACGGGCGTCGGCGCGCAGTGATAGTTCGGAGGATCGTGGTAACGCCCACCGCGCAGCAGAAGCCCGCTCTCCTCGTCGGCCGGGTCGGTCCAGATGGACCCGCCGTCGGTGGAGCGACGGATGACGACGCTGCCGTGCTGGGCCGAGGTGCCGAGCAAGTACACGGCGCCCCGATGAACGAACAGCGTGCTCCAGAAGGCCCCTTCGATATCGGCCAAGCGCTGCCAGGTGCCTCCGTCATCGCGCGAGCGGTAAATACTGGTCAGGTGCTCCTCACCCTCGCAGTTGCGCGGGCTGTTTGGGCCGAAGTAGTCGTGCGCCGCCAGCAACTCCCCGCCGTCCAGCCTCACCAAGCTGGGGCTGCCAAGATATATCTGCGTCGCTGGGTCCTGGTATTTAACTTCACTGATCCACGGAAGGGGCATGGCTGTGCTCATCTCCAGTTCGGGACTCTCTTGTTTGCGGCGCAACGGGCGCCGCCGCCGCCCGCTACGCAACCAAGCTCACATTCCACCAATCCTGCTATCAGTAAAGGACACTCACCTCGGTTACACGAGGAGTGCTCAACGCATTGACGGCGCCCAGTGCCAGACGGTATTGAATCCATTTGCCGGCGTCCTGCCTCGCGGGCGCCACCTGGCCGCTATCGAACCAGGTTTCCTCCCCCTCGGGCCCCATCCAGGGCGCGTCCTCTAATTGCTCCTCTGTTCCTGCGCACCTGAGCTGCGCCCTGACCCACGTCTTGGGCGGCACCTGCGCTCTCCACGAGATACTTCGCGCGCGGCCGTCGGCAGGAAGCGAGAAGGGCGCAGACACGTAGTATTCCTCCGGGCCCCGGTCCCGGATGCTCCCCGGCTCCACGGAAGTAATCCCGTGCGGGCCGCACGTGGGAAGGAGCGTGACGCGGCGCTCGTCGAACCCTTCAGGCCCGTTCCACCACACGCCCGAATCGCCCATGTGATCGCCCCATATCTTGTGGTTGGCGATCGCAAGATCGACCCAACCGTCCTCGTTAAAGTCGGCGGCCACGCATCCCGAGGCGGAATGGGTGAAGAACAGCGTACGATCGGAAGCCGAGAAGCCCCGGTTTTCGCGCTGCCAGTAGAGGTAGGAATGCACGTCCCGCTCGCGGGTATCCTGGTACGAGCACACAAAAAGGTCCAGCAGGCCGTCGTTGTTGAAATCGGCCAGCACCATGGCGTTCGCTGCCTTGGCTGGCAGAAGAGTGCGGCGGTCCTCGCGCAGTCCGTCCGGCCCGTTCCAGTAGACGTGTATGAACGCGTCGTGCGGCCCCTGGAATGACGGCTCGTGCCCGCCGACGAGGAGGTCGAGGTAGCCGTTTCCGGTCAGATCAGCGGCGGTCGCGCTGACGGCGTGGAAGACCGACAGCATCTGGCAGCGGTCCATGCTGAAGCCGTCCGGACCGCCCCATAGCACGAAGCTGCGATCGGCTGAAATCTGCGGCACCACGAGGTCAAGCCACCCGTCGTTGTTCAGATCGGCGAGGCAGATATACCGCGGATCGTCGTAGAGCACGCCCTCGTGCTCCATGCGTATGCGCACCGGGTTGGCCATGTCGAAGCCATCGGGGGTGCCGTAGAATATCAGGATGTCCGGGTACTGGATCCCGCAGAAGAGCAGGTCGAGATATCCATTGCGATTCAGATCCGCGCAGACCACTCCGTGCGCGTGCGTGGTGGGCAGTACGATGTCGGGCCGGTCCTTGAAGCCGTCCGGACCGCCCAGGTAAATGTAGGAGCCCGGGTCCTGCCCGGGCGGGATGCGCTCCGAGGAATTGCACAACACCACGTCGACGTGACCGTCGTCGTTGATGTCGCAGCAGGCCGCGTCGACCGTCCCCGAACCGAGGAGGCCCCCGCGGCGCTCGGGAGAGAACCCGTCCGCCCCTCCGTAGTAGATCGAGACCCGTACGTCGTCGGTGGCCGAGCCTGAGAAGTGGTTGACCAGCACCACACAGGGCCGCTCGTCGGCGGAAGGCTTCGCCACCAACACCCTCCGGGCATCGTGCGAGAGCAGGCGCACAGGTGCCAGGAAGGCCTGGCCTTCTCCCCGAACGCCGTCGGGCGAGCCCCGGTAGATGAGCGACTCGGTGGTGAACCACTCGAAGGTTCGGTTCTGGCACAGCAGAACCTCATCGCACCCGTCCCCGTATAGGTCGGCCACGGCGACGTCACAGGCGTGCTTGGTGCTCAAAGGCGTTCGCCTCGCCTCGTCATAGCCGTTCTCGCTTCCCCAATAGACCCACGAACGCTCGCCCTCACCGTCCGCTTCCCGGCAGGCGAGCACGATGTCCCGGAACCCGTCCCCGTTCACATCACCGACGGCAACGGCCATTGGCTTCTGACAGGGGAGCGTGAGGGGCGGGCCGAAGCCACGGTCGGGACGGACCGGGATCAGCACGGCCGCCTCGAGCTGGGCGACGAACAGGTGCGGCAGACCCAGGACAACCGCCCGAGCCAGCGGCTGGGCAGGAGGAACGTCTTCTTCCTCGCTTATTACCTGAGCCGATTTCTCCTCCTTGGACAGGTACCCCTTTGTCTCCACTGGCGCCAACGTGGCCTGTGACGGAACGATCCCCTCCGGACCGCCCCAGTAGACCCGGACAGACCCGTCATCGGAGCGGACGATGAGGTCACAGTAACCGTCCCCATCCAGGTCGCACGCGCCGAGCGAGTTTCCTTCGATGTCCAGGTCGACGAAGCGCTTCGGCTCGAACCCCAGCTCAGACTGGTAGAACACGCGGAGGCACCCAGCCGTGAGAAAGGCGAGGGCGGGCCGGCCCTCGCCCCGGAAGTCCCCCGCCGCTACGGCCGTGCAATCCGGGACCGGGACGAGCTGGCAGCAGCGTTCGCTCCAGCCCTCGGGCGAGCCGTAGTAGATGATGGAGTTCAGCCCCGCCCGCGTCACGCCGTCCCGGTAGCAGCCCACCACGAGGTCGTCATAGCCGTCCCCGTTCAGATCGGCCACCGTGCCGGCCAGCGCACCTCTGGCAGGGAGTTCCATGCGGCCCTCATCGTGCAAGGGGTCGGCATGGACGTAGACCGGGACGCTTTCGGAGTGCTCCTGATCGCTGCAGAACACAAGGTCGAAATAGCCGTCCCCGTTCAGATCGTACTGATGGATGCGCTGCAGCACGCCGGCCCGGGAGACATACAGATTATGGCCGGCATTCCCAAAGATTCCCTCGCGGAACGCTTCAAAGCCTCGCGTTATCCAGGCGTTCTCCGGCATCTCACACCATCCACTCTTTGGTCCACTTTGCCGGCCTCATTCTGTGCCGAGAGACACGGGGCCGTCGGGCGTTATGCGAATGCGCTGCATCCGGAAGGGGAATCTGCAGTTCTCGCCCATTCCCTCGGGGTGCGCGACCAGGACCACGTCGGGTTCGGCCTCGATCGCTTGGCCGTTGAAGGACGTGCAGAGGTCTATCATCGTCCCCTCGTCCCAGTTCAGGCCGCCGTCCACGCTTATGTTCAGGCCCAGGCCAGGCCCGCGCTTTATCAGCGCCAGGTAGCCCGAGCGGGTCGCCACCAGCTTCGGCCCACCGGCCCCGGAGAAGGGGGCGTAGCAGGCCATTCGCCAGCTCTTCCCGCCGTCGTCCGAGTGCGTCTGCCACATGAAGGGAGACAGATAGGGCCGGCAGATTGCCACAATCCGGCCGCCGGGCAGTTGGGCGACTGGGGTCTCGCTGAAGTCGGTGCACGGCGCTTCGGATCTGTCGCCGTAGTGCTGGGCGGCGTAGTCCATCGGGATGGGATTGGACCACGTCAGTCCCTGATCGCTGGAGAGCGTGCAATGGGGCTGGCCGCCGTTGCTCATCCCCCAGGAACCCTCGCCCCCGTTCGGCATTATCTTCGAGGCGCCCCCGTAGCTGCGCGAGAGCTGCGCCATAACGGTTCCGTCCTGTAGAGCCGTCAGACCCGCGATGCCGACCAGGGTGGTGATCTTGCTCACGCCCAGGGCATTCTCGGCGAACATCTCCTCCCAACCGCCCGTCAGCTTGCCGGCCTTCTCCTCCGACCACGTCAGCCCCTTGTCGACCGAGTCGTGGAGGCTGAACTGCCCGCGCTCCTGATCGAACGTGACGTCCCGGATCACACCCGGCTCCGGCACGAACCATTGCCCGGTCCGGCGAGCATCTACGGGCAGGGGGCCGGCGTATAGCGACCAGCTCCGCCCGCCATCGGACGAACTATAGAAATAGACGCCGAAATCCTCGGGGTTCCGACTGGGCTTGTTGTAGGCGCCCGGCCAGGTCATGACGACCATGAGGATCTCATCGTCGGAGAGTTTGAAGAGTCTGAAGGCATGCTGAAGCTCGTCCGGATTCAGATCGGCAAGCGGCTCGAAGTAGGGCTTGCCGCGGCGGTCACCTTCGGGCCACGGCGGGGCATCCACCGGCTGACCGTTGATCTTCAGGTTGCGAATCGCCCAGTTGTGCGAGCCCGAGTACCCGGCGACGCCTATCCGGCCCGCTCCGTATGTGTCGTCGTGCACGCAGGGGCCTTTGACGCCGTTCACCCACATCTGGATCACGCTGCCCCGGCGCTCCACCTTCAGGGTGCGCCAGATGTTGCCGTGCAGCGGCACGTTGTGCATGAGCTGTATCTTGAGATTGCGGATGTAACCGGTGCCCTCGGTCTTAGAGATGGCCGCATACTGAGCGCGGGCGCGGTAGAGTTGCGCCCAGCCCGGAATCTGGGCCCAGTAGTAGTGGTCGCTGTCCTGCGCGCCAAAGATCAGGCCGACGTTCCCGCGGCTCTCGGGCCGCAGGAACTCGCACTCCATCGTCACGTCGCCGACGCACAGGTCCGTGCGGATCGCCACCGTGTGGGACCAGCGGCCTGCCTCCGGCGGGCGAATCTCGTTCACCTCCGTGAGGAAGTGCCAGCGGTTCGGTTTGAGCACCGCACAGAGCGTCTCGTCCCTTGGGCTCGCGATGCCGGCGCGCAGCACCCAGCCGGTCAGGCCGCTGATCGCCCTGACCACCAGCAGGTGCTTTCCCGCCCCCAGCTTCCGGCGGAAGCAGTGGTCGGTCGCGCTTACGCGGTTGATGGCGAACTTGGTGGAAAAAGGAAACCCCTGAGTATTGCCGGCGGCCAGGTTCTCGAAGGCCTCCTCGCCATCGATCCACCACTGCATCCACCAGTTGCATCCGGCGCCGAAGACCACCTCGGTCTCCCGCTCGACCTCCATCTCCGCCATGGCGTAGGCCTGCTGGCCCGCCTCATGGCCACCGAAGAGCGCGCCGAAGTCGAGCGCACCGTCGGTCATATCGGCGTCCCGGCGCTCGAAGGTCTGGCCCCCGATGGCCAGCGTCTGCGGGATCTCGGAAAGCCCCTCAACCTCTGCGCTCACCAGGGGCTTGGCGTGCTTGTGATACGTGTAATCGGTTGCCTCGGACCACTCCACCGTCGTCGCGTCGACGCCTGTGGGTCCGAACACACGCCATCGGGTGGGGAACTCCACATCCGCCTTCGCATCGGTCGGCAGGAGCGTCTCGCCCCCTTCGCTTGGTACAAGGTCCCACGTCTCATCCCCGATCCGAGTCAGCCCCATCGCTTTTCCTCCCGCTGTCGGAACTTCTGGTGGTTTCCAAAGAATTCATCCCAAGATATAGACCATAGTTCGCACCCAGAACTGTGAGGCGAATCCCAAGTCCTGCGGGATGTATAACAGGCCAAGCGCCCGCTGTCAATCCTTACTTGCGCCCCCGGTGGGGATGTCGTGCGGCCTTGGCCCCCCCGCCTGGCTCTATTCGGCCGGTTATCCCAGTACCATTAGGCGGGTTGACACACCGACGCCTGGGGGTACACTGGCGCATGAAGGGCCGAAAGGCCGCGTATGGAGCGAGGAGTGTTGAGAATCGGATGCCAGTTGCGGAAGAGGAGCAAGATGCTGAACCACAACCCGATGAGCAAGTGCTGCGAGGGCGAGCGCTACGCGGCCGAAGCGCCCGATACGCTGGACCTGGCCGATCGCATGGCCCTGGCCATACACGCCCTCACGAACGTGTGGGCCCCGGATGAGAGGTGGGCCCTGGGTTTTCGCGTCGATTTCTCGCACCGCCCGCCCGTGCTCTGGACGACCCAGATCGCGGACGCCCATCTGGAAATGGTCCCCGAGTTCCTCGAGGCTTTGCTTCTGTGCAGGGTGGCTTCGGGGAGCACGCAGAATCTGGATGTGGACGGCGAGGTGCTCCGGACCCAACTGGAGTTCCTCGGCGATGATGGCCTCACCTACTGCCCGACCGATACCTGGGGGAAAATATGGAAAGCCCAGGGGATCGACCAGCCTTACCCCTACGCCACTGATTGGAGCGAGGGGAGGAGGCTCTCGACCCTATCGATGCTGGCGCAGGTCGATGATGATCCGCGGTGGGTCGAGATCGGGAAACGAAAGGTCGACCGCATGTTGGAGTTGACCCGGGAAAAGGAAGGGTTCCGGTTCCTTTGGAAGCGCATTCTCCGGCAGGGGGAAACAGTTCCTCCCGGCGCTGACGAGCCGGGCCTTGCAGCCGCAGAGGAAGCCGCACCCGTCAAGAGGCGGCGTTCTTCCTCGATGGATAACGCATATCTGGATTGCGCCCCGCTCATCAGCATGACGCTCTCGATTGGCGGGCTCGGGCACGGTGCCGCCTCGTTCCACCGTGTGGCGGACTACGAGCCGGCGCTGGAACTCTCGGGGGGCATGGCCCGGTGGGCGCTATCCCGAATGTTCAACAACGCCGACGGTCGATACGACTTCTACAACGCCACCCTCGGCCTCTTTGCCCTGATTGCGGTCTGCGATTACGGATGCGCCGCGGGGGACCGCGAGGTGCTGGAGCGTGTCGATGCCTGCTACAGGTGGGCGAGGGCGATGGGAGACCCGCTCATCGGTTACTACACCACTGGCATGCCGGGGTGGCGCGGGCATGGGGGGGTCGAGCCGAATGTCGTCGAACTGTGCGTGGTGGCCGACATGGTGGTCCTGGCCCTGCGCCTTACGCGGGCCGGACTGGGTGATTACTGGGACGACGTGGACCGGTGGGTGCGCAACGTGTATGCCGAGGCGCAGATGCTTGAGGCCGGATTCGTGGACCGTATCCCGGAGGAATACCTGAGCGACAAGCCCAGCGAACGAGCGCACCAGGACACCCTCGACGTCGCCGAGCGATCCGTCGGGGCGTTCTTCGGCTACATGCTCGCCAACGATGGGCTTTACGTGATGAAAACGGATGCCGGGCCGAAGCTGTACGAGCGTTCCATTATGCATTGCTGCACGGCGAACGGCGCGCGGACGCTGTACTACGTCTGGGACAGCATCATTACGCGGGAAGCCGGCGAGGTAAGGGTCAATCTGCTTCTGAACCGGGCCTCGGAGTGGCTGGACGTTGACAGTTACCTGCCGGCGGAGGGCAAGGTGGTCCTTCACATCAAGGCGGCCGAGAAGGTGGCGGTGAGAATGCCCGAATGGTGCGACCCGGCGGGCGTGCAGGTGAGCGTCGGAGACGAAAGGCACGGGGCGGTGGTCGAAGGCCGTTTCCTGAAGATGGCCTGGCTGCGCCCTGGGGACAGGGTGACCTTGACCTTCCCGGTGCCCGAACGGATCGTGCATCGGGCCATCGGCGAAGCGCCGTTCAAGCTGGTTCTGCGCGGCTCGAACGTCGTTTCCATCGACCCGAAGGGAACTGCGTGCCCGCTCTACGAGTCCACGCCGACCGGCAAGCTGGTGCCGAAGACGCGTTTCATTCCGGGAGTCGGCGGGCTCACCTGGTGACGGCGCTGTAGCCGTGGGCAGATCACCGGAAAGCGACCGGTTCGACCGAACGTTCACAGCGGCTCGTAGCTCACCTCGACCACCTGCGCGGTCTCAGCCGATTCCCGGATGGCCTCGTAAAGCACCATGGTCTTGTAGCTTTCGTAGATGTTCGAGCGCGTGGTGGCCCTGCACTCACGCAACGCGTCGACGAAGTCCACAAGTTCTGCCAGGTGCCCGGTTTCATTGCCGCTGTCGCCGCTACTGGAGAAGGTCGGGGGCTCGCGCCATTCGCAGGGTTTCTGGTTCTCGGTAATCCGCCAGCAGGAGGAGTTGTGAATGCTCATGAAGTTGCCGCCCTTGGCGGTGATCTCGATCTCTTCCGTGGGGACCGTGAAGGACCTCCCGTCGGCGAGGTTCATGGAGCCGACAGCGCCGCCGACAAACTTGATGCTGACCGCGTAGGCATCCTCGCCCCTGGCGAAGGTAAAGACTTCGCCGGCATCCCCGAACAGGTGGCAAATGAGGTCGATGACGTGGATGGCGAAGTCAAAGAGGAAAACGCTGCGCCCGGGCTCATTGGGGTATTGGCCGGAGGCGTAGTCGACTGAGATGGAATACAGACTCTCCGGCGGAAGGGAGCCAATCCATCCCCTGGCGCGGGTGTAGGCGATGTTGTAGCGCTTCTTGAAGGCGGTGGTGCACAGGATGCCGGTGTTCCTGGAGACGCGGGCGACTTCGAGCGCATCGGCCGCCGTCAGCGCCGGCGGCTTCTCGGTATAGACCGGGATGCCCAGCTTCATCGCTACCGGCGCCAGCTCGGCATGTTCCTTGGGCCCGATGCAGATGATGACGCCGTCCGGCTTCTCAACGTCCAGCATCTTCACCATATCGGTGTAAGCCCGCCCGCCGAATCGACTGGCGTTGGCCTCAGCCTTCTCCAGCACCAGATCGCACACGCCCACCAGACGGGCTCCTGCGGCGCCGATATAGGGATAAATGCGACGGGTCGACAGGCTGCCGGCGCCGACAACGGCCAGCCGCGGATCGCTCATCAGCACTCCTCCTTAACGCAGTGCTTCCTCAGATACTCCACCGCTCCCGCAAGGTAGCTGAGCATGTTCTCCTTGTCCGCGACCTCCATCTCCACGACGTAGTCGCCGTCGTAGCCGACCGATCTCATGTGCCCGAACAGGCCGACTATGTCAATCTCCCCGGTGCCGAAAGGCACGGACTGCGCACCAATCTGGTCCTTGATGTGAACCAGCGCGACGCTGTCGCCCAGAAGCTCGAGGCCCTCTTTCCAGGACACGCCCACCGAATGAAAATGCCCGACCTCGAGCAGGGTTCTCATGCGCGGATCGGCTATGCCTTCAATGACCTCGCGGAAGTCATCCAGGGTGCTGATAGCGCTGCCGCTGTGGTTCTGGAGCACGGGGGTGACGTTCAGGCCCTGTATGGCATCCAGAAACGGCCGGGCGGCTTTGACATAACCCGACCGGCTGACGGCCTTGAACAGAACGATGCCCGCGCCGATGGCGTCGGCGAAACGCGCCGCTTCGATGGCGCGCTCCAACGAGTCCGGCCGGTCGTCCGCCACCGGGGGAAGGTGTAGCGAGGCAAACCGCATCCGGTATTGCGCCCCTTTATCGAGGTAGCCGGCGGGATCGCCATCGACGTCAAACGCGGACTTGACCCAATGGGTGAAGACCTCGAACTTCCTGAATCCAATCTCGGAGTAGGCGGCCAGAACCTCGTCCAATCCCATCTCGGGATTTGAGCAAGGACTGGCGACCAGGTTTGGCACCGCCGGCTTTTCGGTTTCTTCCACGCCTGCGCCGTCGCTATTCGAGCTTGAAATCGCGCACCCCCGTTGGATACGCGACGATCATGTCCGCATCCTCATCGCCGATGCTGGTCGCGTTATGAAATATGTCAGGCCCCAGGACGAGGGTGTCCCCGGCCTCCATCACCACATCCTTATCGCCCACGGTATGCCTGAGCCTGCCCTGGAGAAGATACAGCACCTCCTCGGCGCCCGAGTGGCTGTGCCTGGGATTGGATTCCCCTTTTCTTATGACGACCCTGCCGATGGTGATGCCGGCGGCATTGCCTACCTTCTTGCTGGCAAGCCAGCACAGACTGCCCCAGCTTTCCTTAATGGATGCTGCATTGCTTTCTGATGCACGGCGCAACTGGATTTCCACGGGGTTTTCTCCAATCCTGCGCGGGGCCATTGCCCACACGCGGGCGCTATGCGTACTTCGGAACTTCGGGTTCCGCCACGGCCTCCAAGAGCCGCTGGACGATCTGCAAGCTGTCGGTGCCCTCCGCCTGGGCCTGGAAGTTGCAGGCGATCCGGTGGCGCAGCACAGGCAGGGCGACGTCCTTGACGTCCTGCACCGCCACGTTGAGCCTTCCGTCCATGGCCGCCATGGCCTTGGCCCCCATGACGAGATGCTGGCCGGCCCGCGGCCCGGCCCCCCATTCCACAAGTTCGCTGACGAACTTCGGCGCCTCCTGCGAGTGCGGCCGGGTTGCGCGCACCAACTGCGCGGCATACTGCACCACGTAGCGCGAAACCACGATGTCCTCGACCAGCCGCTGCATGGCCAGTACGCCCTGGCCGTCGATGACCTCGTGCAGTGGCGGGCGTTCGCCGCGCGTGGCCTCCGCCAGGATTCTCTCCTCCACCGCCACGACGGGGTAGTCGATGTGGACGCTGAACATGAAACGGTCCAACGGGGCCTCGGGCAGGGGGTAGGTTCCCTCCATCTCGATGGGGTTCTGCGTGGCGGCCACCATGAAGGGGTGGGGCAGGTCGTAGGTCGTCTGGCCCACGGTCACCTGCCGCTCCTGCATCGCCGCTATCAGCGCCGCCTGGGTCTTCGGAGGGGTGCGGTTGATCTCGTCGGCCAGGACGATGTGTGCGAAGACCGGGCCCGGCACAAACCGGAATTCGCGCTTGCCCGAGGGCTCGTCGATGACGTTGGTGCCTGTGATGTCGGATGGCATCAGGTCGGGCGTGAACTGGATGCGTTTGAAACTCAGCGAGGTAAGCTGGGCCAGAAGCTGCCGGATCACCGTCTCCTGCCCGTAGATGGCCTTGCCCAGTTCTGCCTGGAGGAGCTCAATGCGGCTGCTGAACTCATCCAGTCGTGCGGAGAACAGCTGCACGTTCTCGCTCATATCCCCTCCTCATGGCAGGGTCGGGCAGGCCGTCAGCGGCGCCAAGGCCGAGCGTGCGGGATTCTACCCGGCGCAAGCGCGCCCCCGCAAGCGACTTTCCCCTCGGGGCGGCAGACCGAAATCAGGTTGCGGACGGCGGGCGCATTTGCTATCCTTATGGGGTAGCCGGGATGATGCGGCGCGGGCGGGGCGCGTTTTTTTCGGGCGCCACGAGCGGGATGCTGGCGCCGGAGTCGGCGCATGCGGCGCGATTTTCCGTGAGCCGTGCCAGGAGAAGGCCTTGATCATCACTATCGACGGGCCGGCTGCGGCCGGCAAGAGTACCGTCGCCCGGGCCCTGGCCGCGCGCCTCGGATACGAGTACCTGGACACTGGCGCCATGTATCGCGCCGCCACCTGGAAGGTGCTGGCCGAGGGCGTAGCGCTGGAAGACGACTGTGCCGTGAGGCGTGCCTCTGCCGAAGCCGACATAGAGTTCCGCCACGATGCAGGGGTTACGCGCGTGCTGTGCGACGGGCGTGACGTGACCGGCGAGATCCGGACTCCCGAAGTCACGGCGAACATCTACCGGGTGGCGGACCTGCCCGCGGCAAGGGAGGTGCTTATCGAGCGGCAAAGACGTCATGCAAAGGGCCGCGGCTTGGTGACCGAAGGGCGGGACCAGGGCACGGAAGTGTTTCCCGAGGCGGCCGTCAAGTTTTACCTGGATGCATCTTTGGAGGTTCGCGCCGTCAGGCGGATGGAGGAGCTGGCCGAGCAGGGAATGGATGTCGCGGAGCGGGAAGTGCTGAAGCAGGTGCGCGAGCGCGACACGCAGGACCGCGCCCGCCCCGTCGGCTCATTGCGCCGGAGCGATGACATGATCGTCATCGACAGCACAGGCCTGTGCGCGGAGGAAGTGGTTTCGAAGATGGCTGAAATCGTCGCTGGCTGCGGGCAAGGGTGATTCCAGCGCCTGAGAGCGCCGGCAAGAGCTATGATGCCACGCGCCGGCTGGAGGCGCCGTCAGGCCGTGAATCGCACGCTCTACTGCATCTGCCAGACCTGGGCGGGCGTGGCCATGACGGCCATGACGGCGGCGCGGTATTTCAACGTGCCGACGCTGGAGCCCGGGCAAGGCGTGCTGATAGCGTCGAACCATCAGAGCTTCCTGGACCCAATGCTTGTGAGCATTGCGTTTGACAGGCCGGTGCATTTTCTGGCCCGCGCGAGCCTGTTCCGGGTCCCATTGTTCGGCCGGCTCATCAGCGGGGTGGGCGCGCATCCCGTAAGGCGCGGACAGACTGACATTTCGACGCTCAAGACCGCCATCAGGATACTGCGCGGCGGCAGGGCGCTGCTGATGTACCCCGAGGGCACAAGGACGCCCGACGGCGAGGTGGGTGAGTTCAAGGCTGGAGTGGGCTCCCTGGCAGTGCGCTGCGGTGTGCCGCTATTGCCGGTGTGCATTGAGGGGGCCTATCAGTGCTGGCCCCGCTCGCAGCGGCTGCCCCGCCCGAGGCGCGTCGCGGTCGCCTTCGGCGAGCTGCTCCGGCCTGAGGGGGCGAAAAGCGCGGACCTGGCCGCAATGCTCCGGGAGCAGGTTGCCTCGCTTCAGGTCAGCCTGCGGCAGCACCTGCGCAGGGACGCGGAGGCCGGGCGGATCGGCTGAGGACAAGAGAACTGCTGCGGCCCTTGGAGGGCCGCATTCAGGACAAATGCAGGCGACGGTGAGGCGCGCCCTGCGGCAGCTTCCGGCAGCCGCACGGAGAGGGCGTGGTAATGTGTACGTCACGATAGGATTCTTCTTATGTCGACAAGGAATCTCTCATGCTTCGCAGAGACCTAGTTTCAGAGTTCAGCATAGACAAAGACCAAATCGAACGAGAGGTCGCCCTGGCCCTCCGTGATATGAGCGCCGAGCAACTCGAGGCCGATCTTGACGAATCGGTTCGCGACTTTAGCGTTAATACGGTCCTGGAAGGCCGCATCGTCGGCATGACGAACGACGAGGTGCTGATCGACGTGGGCTACAAGAGCGAGGGCTCCATCCCCAGGCACGAATGGAACGAGCCTTCGCTGATCGAGATCGGCCAGTCGGTCGAGGTGCTGCTGGAGGAGGTTGAGGACGAGGTCGGCGTAGTGCAGCTCTCCAAGCGCAAGGCGGACCGGCTGCGCGCCTGGGAACGCATCGTCGCCCAGTGCCAGGAGGGTGACATCGTCACGGGCCGCGTGCTGCGCAAGATCAAGGGCGGCCTGTTGGTGGACATCGGCGTGCCGGTCTTCCTGCCAGCCAGCCAGGTGGACATTCGCCGGCCAGCTGAGATCGCCGATTTCATCGGCCGCTCGCTCACGTGCACGATCCTGAAGATCGACGAGGAGCGGCGCAACATCGTCGTGAGCCGACGCCAACTCATCGAGACGCAGCGGGCCATGATGCAGGAGCGCCTGTTCCCGCGCCTTGTCCAGGGCGAGATCCGCACCGGCAAGGTCAAAAACATCGTGGACTTCGGCGCCTTCGTCGACCTGGGCGGCATAGACGGGCTGCTGCACATTACTGACATGAGCTGGGGGCGCACCAGCCATCCCAGCGAAATGGTAGCCATCGACGACGACATCGAGGTGAAGATCCTCAACGTCGACCAGGACAAGGGCAAGGTCGCCCTCGGGCTGAAGCAGAAGACTCCGAGCCCGTGGGCCAACGTCGCGGACAAGTTCCCGCCAGGAACGGTCGTGCGGGGAGAGGCCGTGAACCTGATGAGCTACGGGGCGTTCGTGAAGCTCGAGGAGGGCATCGAGGGTCTGGTGCACATAAGCGAAATGTCCTGGACGCGGCGCATCAACCACCCCAGCGAAGTGGTGGCGATCGGCGATGTCGTGGACGTGGTCGTGCTCGGAATCGATCACGACAAGGAGCAGATCAGCCTGGGCATGAAGCAGATCGAACCCGACCCGTGGCAGGCCGTGGCCCTGAACTATCCGTCCGGCACTAAGGTCGTGGGACGCGTGCGCAACCTCACCAGCTACGGCGCCTTCATCGAGATCGAGGAGGGCATCGACGGGCTGCTGCACGTCAGCGACATCTCCTGGACACGCAAGGTCAACCACCCGAGCGAGATCCTGAAGAAAGGCGACACGGTCGAGACCGTCGTGCTGGAGGTGGACGTGGAGAAGCGGCGCCTCGCTCTCGGGCTCAAGCAGCTCGAGTCCGACCCCTGGGACGCGGACATCCCGAACCGCTACCGCCCTGACGACATGGTGCGCGGCGTTGTCTCTAAGCTCACGAGCTTCGGCGCGTTCGTCGAGCTCGAGGAGGGTCTGGAAGGGCTGCTCCACATCAGCGAGCTTAGCGATAAGAAGATCGCCAGCCCCGAAGAGATCCTTGCAGTGGGCGACGTGGTGGACATCCGGGTGATCCGCATCGACTCCGATTCCCGCAAGATCGGACTCAGCCTCCGGACGAACACCGGGGCCGCCGAGGGAGAGGAGGAGCCGCGCCTAGTCATGCGCAACGACCAGATCGCCGCCGCCGAGAACTCGCAGGAGATCATTCAGCAGGCGCTCCAGCAGGCGCCCCAGCGCGGGAGCGAGGCCGCCGAAGGCCCGAGTAAGCCGCTCCAAGCGGGCCTGGGAGACATGGTCGCAGAAGCGAGCGGGCTTCAAGTGCCGGCTGGACCGGCGCCGACCGATGCCGCCGAAGCCCCGGCTGCCGAACCCGAAGGCCTTTCAGGGGAGCCGGCGGAGGAGACCCCCCAGGCAAATGTACCTCCCTCTGACGAGGAGGACGGGCAGAAGCCGGATGAGCCGCTCCAAGCGGACCTGGAAGACCCCGCCGCGGACGCGAGCGCTCCTACGGAGGCGACAGAAGCCGCAGACGAGGACCCCAAGAACGGTGTGCCTCCCTCTGACGAGGAGGACGGGCTGGCGGCCGATTAGTCGTCCGAGTGGCTCCACGCCCATATTGTGTTGTCGCGCTCCGAACCGGCCGGTGCTGCAGGAGGTGCGGCGTCCGGCCGGGTTCGTCGCGCGCGAGCCGGAAGAGGGACGGGACCCTTTGCATAGGGAAGGCGTGGCCGTGGCGGAGGAGAAACCCGGTGACGGGGGCCTGAGGGCCTATCTGAGCAAGATAGGCACCTACAGCCTTCTGGACCGCGATGAGGAGCACGCGCTGGCCAAGCGCTACCGCTCCGGCGACGACCCCGAGGCGCGCGAACGGCTCATCGTGTGCAACCTCCGCCTGGTGGTGAGCATCGCCAAACGCTTCCAGGGCCGGGGCCTGTCCCTGATGGACCTGATTGAAGAGGGCAACATAGGATTGCTCCAGGCAGTCGAGCGATTCGACCCGGATAAGGGCGTGCGGGTCAGCACGCTGGCTACGCGGTGGATCGAGCGCGTGATCCGCCGAGCGCTCTACTCCTCGGTGCGAACGGTCCGGATTCCTGCCTACATGTTCGAGATCATTGCGCGCGCCAAGGCGACGGCGCTGGAGCTCCACGAGGAACTCGCCCGCACGGCTACGATGCCGGAAATCGCCGCCCGCATGAAGCTCACCAAACGCACTGCCACGCTCCTTCAGCGGGCCATGCGCGGGCGTACGCGGAGCCTGTCCGAGCCCACCGCAGGCGGCTACGACAGTTCGCAGACCACGCTGGATGCCATGCTGGAAGACGAAGGAGCGATTCCGCCCGACGTGATCGTCCTGGACGAGATCGAGCATCAGGCGCTGCACCGGATGATCAAGTCCATCGACGGAAGAGAGGCCAAGATCCTGGCCCTACGCTTCGGCCTGGACGACGAGGAACCCAAGACGCTCAGCAAAATCGGAGAGATCATCGGCCTGAGCCGCGAACGAGTGCGCCAGCTTGAGCACCGGGCGCTTCAGCGGCTCAAGGAAGCCCTCGAGTCCGGCCACGTCCCGGATTCATAGCCCATCACCATAGCACCGAGCACTTGGAGTCCATGACATGGCAGAACCCGAACAACCGGCGGCTGTGCAACCGCAGCCTGGAGGCTCGGTCCCAGGTGGATCAGGAGCCTTCAAGCCCCTGATCCGCAGCGTGCCCGACTTCCCGAAAGCGGGGATCGTTTTTCGCGACATTACGACCCTGCTCAAGGACGGCCCGGCCCTGAAACGGGCCGTGGAGCAGATGGCCCGCCCGTTTGCCGGCGAGGGCGTGGAGATGGTGGTAGGGGCCGAAGCCCGCGGCTTCATAATGGGGGCGGCGGTCGCGTGCAGCCTGGAGGCGGGCTTTGTGCCCGTGCGCAAGGCACCGCAAGCGCCCAGCGGGAGCGCACCGCAATCAGCCTTGCCACTCAAGGACCAACCCCGGTTGCGCCGGCTCCCGGCCGCGTGCATCGAGGAGACCTACGAACTCGAATACGGCACCGACGCGCTTGCCATGCATCAAGACGCCATCCGGCCCGGCCAGAAGGTGCTGATGGTCGACGACCTCCTGGCGACGGGCGGCACGATGGCGGCCTGCTGCCGAATGGTGGAGTCGCTCGGCGGGAAGATCGTGGGGTGCGTGTTCTTGATCGAACTCAGCTTCCTGCCCGGCAGGGAAAAGCTGCGGCAGTACAAGGTTGTTTCGCTGATCGATTACGAGAGCGAATAGGCGGTGCAACCGCCCCTGGGGTCCAGCCAACGGGGGCTTGGAGTGCCCGGGTCCAACCGGCACTTGGAGTGCCCGCCCCGACCGCGGTCAGTCGCCTGAGGGGGCGAGAGCATCCTCAAGGGAGGCGACCAGCTTGTCGAGCCTCTCGACCTCCGCCTGCAACTCCGACCACGCTTGATCGGGCAGCTCGCCCTCCAATGCCTTCAGCGCGGCCACCTCGCTCTTGATCTGTGCAACGCTCCGGCGCAGGCGCCCCAAGCGCGGGTTGGACCCGGGCACTCCAAGCCCCCGTTGGACCTCTTCCGCCCCCGCCGCGGCGGCCAACTCCCTCGTTATCCCGTCCACATCGCGCTCCACCAGCCGTTGCCTCCCGAGGTTATAGGCGCCCAGGACGCACGCCAGGAACGCCAGCATCAGACACGTCAGCCAGGCCAGCACTTGTGAGCCGCTCATAACTCCTCGCTCTCTGCAATACGGCCCGTTCCCGACGCCACCTCAAGATCGGGGCCGGTGGTCTCAGGCCCGGCCACGCCAGCGGTCACTTCCTCCGGCCCCAGGGACGGGTCTATGAATTGCAGGGCATGAAACTTCGCATACTCCCCGCCCAGGGCCAGCAGCTCATCGTGCGTGCCCTGCTCGACGATTCGCCCGGCCTTCAGGACAACGATCATGTCCGCAAACCGCACCGTCGAGAGCCGGTGCGCGATCACGAACGCGGTGCGCCCTTTCAGAAGCTTGCTCAAGGCCCTTTGCACGAGCCGTTCCGACTCATTATCCAGACTCGAGGTGGCCTCGTCCAGGATCAATATCGGAGCATCCTTCAGCAGGGCGCGCGCGATGGCCACGCACTGCCTCTGCCCCCCGGAGAGTTTCTCCCCCCGCTCGCCCACGGGCATGTTGGCGCCCTCGGGCCGGCTTTCGATGAACTGCCGCAAGTTGGCGGCTTCGATCGCCTCAGCCACTTCCCGGTCGGTGGCGTCACGCCTGCCATAGCGAACGTTATCGGCGACTGACCGATTGAACAGGAATGGATGCTGGCCGACGATGGCGATCTGCTTCAGGAGGCTCTCGTGAGTGATGCCGCGCAGATCGACGCCGTCGATCTCCACGGCGCCCCGCGCCGGATCGTAGAAGCGGGGTATGAGGTCCAGCATCGTCGACTTGCCCGCGCCGGTAGCCCCCACAACCGCGCAGACCTTACCCGCTGGCACATGGAGGTCGATGTCCTGAAGCACGTGCTGATCGTCCCGGTAAGCGAACCAGACGTTTCGGAAGCGGACGCCTTCCTCGACGCCTTCGAGCGCCACCGCACCCGGGGCGTCATCGAAGTCAACCGGCTGATCAATGAGCTCGAAGATACGCTCCAGAGCCCCCCTGCTGACCTGAACGACGTTGTAGCACTTCACGATCCGCCTTATGGGCCCGACGACAAACCAGAGGGCCGCCACGACGACGAGAAGTTCTGGCAGCTTGACCGTCCCGGCGGCGACGTACCGGCTGCCCAGCAGCAGCAGCAGGGCGGCAACAGCGGCGAGAAAGCTCTGGGTGATCGACGCCGACCATGCGCGTTCCCTGACCATCCTGGTAACGCGCTTGAGCTGCTGGCGGTTGGTCTCCCGGAACTCCGCGCTCTCTTCCTCCTCCATGCCGAAGGCCTTCACCACGCGAATCCCGGCGAACATCTGGTTGAGCGCGTCCGTGATGTCCCCGAGCCTCGCCCGCACCTTCCGGCCGTGCTTGACGATTCGTTTGCCGAACCGGATCATCAGCGCTGCCAGCACCGGCGCTACTATCAACGCGAACAAGGTCAGCTTCGGACTGATGTAAAGGGCGCCAAGAAAAAACCCGCAGGCCCTGAGCGGCTGGATCAGGATGTCGGAGAAGACCATACGGGTCACGGTTCGCGTGGTCGACACGTCGTTTGTGACACGGCTGACAAGGTCGCCCGTACGCTGAAACGTAAAGAATGACAACGACATGCGGGAGAGCTTCTCGAACAGGGCGATCCGGATGTCCGCCATCACAAGCCACGTGATCCGCCCCGTAGCATAGGTCTGAGCGAACACGGTCACTCCCCACATCGGCGCCACAAAGAACAGTATCAGGTAGGCAATGTGCTTGAACCGATCCGGACCGGGCCCCAGGTATTCGGTCAGTTTACGGATCGGCCCCACGCGCAACAATCGCCGCTCCAGCCTGTCGCGCATGTCGTCCAGCGCCTGTACCAGGCCCTTTTCGCGCGCTCCCCCCGCGATCCGCTCCTCCGGCTGCGGCGGCGCATCCACCTCCCGGGCGCGTGCCAGGCCCATCCCTTCCAGGACCGGCTTCAGCACGACCACGCCCGCGCCAGCGGCCATGGCATACATGAATGTCGCCAGCATCGCCACCAGCACCAGCTTCCAGTGCGGCAGCACGTAGCGCACGAAACGGCATAGCGCCAGAATCTGGCCGTAGGGATCGGGTTTGCCCATCTCGCGTCCGCGTATCAATATCGTTCCGTTTATCGGCGCGGCCCCTCGGCCACCCAGCTTATCATAGGTACGAGCGGGCGCCCGGTCAAGAGTGCGTCGAACCGCACGCCACGGTCGAGGCGTCGTCGTCAGCCCTGCTTGGGCCTGCGCACGCCCTTGCGAATGCCGCAGGCGCTGGGCGCGATCGTCCAAGAGCCGAAGTGCTTGCAGGCGGCACTGTAGAGCGCCGAGTGATGCGCGCGCGTGCGGATGCCGGCAAGGACCTTCTCATTGTCCCAGGCCTCGTAACGCCTCACCTCGCCCGGTGCGGCATCCGCTGTCCGCAGCGCTGCGTCCCAACTGCCGAACACGGAACGCCGGATCGCTGCGTACGCCAGGGCGACATAGCTGGGATGTCTCACCACGCCGGCCCAGGACAGGTCGGCCCCCTGCCGCAGGGCCTCCTTTATTGCCTCGACAATCCGCTCGCGGGTCCATTTCGGGAGCCTGCGCACGTCCCGCTCGTAATCGATCCCGACCGCCTCGATGGCGCCCTTCCCGCTACCGTAGTGGTGTTTCGCACCGCGCAGCAGGCTGCGGTTGCGGGCGGCGGTGCAGGTGTAGGAAAGGTCCTCACCCGCGGACCCGAGCTCGGAGATGCGAGCGATAACCATCTCTCTCGTCCATTGGACGTGGCGGTTACTGGAACGCAAGGGCTTGGCTCAATTCAGACTTGAGGGTGTCAGGATATTCGCGACCGCCCCGCCTTCCCGCCACCATCCAGCAGGTGGCAGGCCTCACGAAACACCGCATCGACCGAAATTTGCGCCATGCAGATCGGATCATCACAGCAGCGTCGCGTGCAGGGCCGGCAGTCCACCGGCGCGGTCACCACCGCGCTTCGCCCTCCCCGTGGCCCCGTCATACCGGCATCTTTGGGGCCGTACAGGGCCACCACCGGCACCCCAAAGGCCGCGCTAATGTGCAGCGGTCCCGTATCGCTCCCGACAAATAGGTCCGCCTGCCTCAGCAGCGCGATCAGGCCCCGCAGGTCCTTTAGTTCGGGCGCCAGCACGCCCCGCCGCGCCATCCCCGAGACGACGCGCTGCGCAAGGTCGCGCTCGCCCTGACCCCACGTGACCATCACGCCCGCGCCCAGCTCACGTGCCAGATGCTCGCCCAACTCCGCGTATCGCTCCGCTGGCCAGCGCTTGAAGACACCGAACCGACTCGTGCCGGGATGCATCAGGACGAGGGGCCGCAGCAAGCCCGCGCAGGCGTCCCGGGCTACCCCCTCGTGTTCCGCGTTACGAGGCAGCACGGCCGGCACGAAACGCGGAGAGATGCCCAGCGGCCCGAGAAGCGCCAACGCTTGGTCGACACGATGGCACGCGCTCGCACCAGGGCTGACGCGGCGGTTCTGCACTATCCAGTTCATCTCGCGCGACACAGGCCGGCCGAAGCCGATGCGTACGCGCGCCCCCGCACACGCCACCAGCCAGGCGCTTTTTATGCTGCTCTGGAAATCTAGCGAAACGTCAAACTTCCTCCCCCGAAGCCGCCGGCCGAGCGCCAGGGTCCGGGAGCACAGCTTCGGCCAGCACAGCGGGTTGTGGAGCCACTTGCCCCAGGCCTTCCGGGGCATGGTGATCACTTCGTCCACGTGCGGATGGCCCTCGAGCAGATCTGCGAAACGATCCTCAACGAGCCACGTGATGTGCGCACAGGGCCGTTCCTGGCGAAGTAGGGAAAGCGCGGGAAGGGCATGGACCACATCGCCCAGGCCGCTCAAACGGATACACATGATCCTTTCCCGCCGCTCTTGCTCCGTGGCAACCATGAAGAACCGCGCTCCGACGCGTGGGATTGTATCGGATGTTCCCCGATAGTACAATAGGAGTGAGTCCCTACCGCCATCTCGGTCACTGCCCGCTCCCGACTGCTCTTGACAACCATGATAGAACCCTCGAATCCGTGGGTCAATCAAGTTGCGCGGGGCCCGATCACGCCTGGCTTGTGGGCTGCACGGCGGATCGCTTAGAATGGCCCCTCCGGCCACAATCTGCGTGGGCCGCACACTTGCCCCCGAACTGCTGCCATGCATCCCGACGCTATCAGATTGCTGGAGTTCGACACCGTCAGGCACATCCTGGCGGGCTTCACATCGTCCGGGCCGGCCCGGGAGCTTGCGCTCGGGCTTGAGGTGCTGGAGCAGGCCGATGAGATCGACCTCACGCTGACGCAGACGGCCGAGATGCTCCAGGCCTCGGAGCGCGAGTACCGCACCCCCGCCGGGGGCGTGCAGGACGTGCGGGAACACGTTCTGCGTGCCGCCGCCGGTGGGCCGCTGGAGGGGCAGGTGCTCTGGCACGTCGCCACGCTCTGCGAGGCTGCCACGGGCGTGGCGGCCAGCCTGGCGTGCGTGGCGCAGGGCTATCCGTCGCTGGGCGCGCTCGGCGCCCGCATCCCGCCGGTGAAAGATGTGGGGCAGCGCCTCAAGGCGGCGGTAGACGCGAGCGGACGGGTCATGGACTCGGCCAGCCCGCGCCTGGCCGAGCTGCGGCGGCGCATCCTCGCCCTGCGCCGCAAGATCGAGGACACCCTCGTCTCCCTGATCCACAACCGCAGCATTGCGCCACACCTCCAGTACCCCAACCCGCGCCTGCATCACGACCGCTACGTGCTGCCCGTGAGCGCCAAGCGCCGTTCGGGCGTCAGGGGCATCGTCCACGGCACCTCAGACAGCGGCGCCACCGTCTACGTCGAGCCCATCCAGATCATCGACGACGGCAACGAGCTGAGCGAGGCCGTGGGCGCCGAGGAGGAGGAGGTCGAGGCCATCCTGTGGGGGCTGACGCGCGTCGTTGCGGATGCATCCGAGGACCTGCTGACGGCCCAGGGGGTGCTGGCGGAGATCGACCTGCTCGTGGCCAAGGTGGGTATGGCGCGCCGCTACCGCATGAGCAGGCCGACGGTCAGCCGCGGGCGGCTGCTCGAACTCAGGGAGGCCCGCCACCCCATCCTGCTATGGCTCACCGAGCACGCCGGCGACGATGAGTCCGCGCGCCGGGAGCCGGACTTCGGTGCCGTCGTGCCGCTCGACATCCATCTCGGCGACGAGTTCGACGTCCTGGTCGTCACGGGCCCGAATACCGGCGGCAAGACGG
>CAZHPE010000006.1:28392-34434 GCA_964534775.1 uncultured candidatus Brocadiaceae bacterium | reverse complement strand
CCACAGGCTCGCCACCATCATGAAGAACCCGTCCAGGATGATCAGCGGCGCCTGCGAGAGACGGAAGGCGGGATGCACCAGCATGAGGGTCGCGTAGCTCAACGCAAACAGGACGGCAATCGCCACGAGCTTCTTGCGGATGTCCGCGTAGTTCACAAGCAGGCGCTCGGCGAAGATCACGAATGGCAGGAGCAGTGCGAAGTAGAAGATCACGCCTTTGACCACGTCGCTGGAGGTGCCGCGCACATCCGGATAAACCCGGTTCTCCAGTGCCCAACCGCTGCTGATCTCCCGGTAAGCCGCGGAGTAGTCGTTCGCGGCGAAGTGCCGCTCCGCTGCCAATAGGTGACGGTAGGCCTGACCGTGCAGGTCCCAGATGTTCTTCTTGCGTATCCCCGTCCGCTCCAGGTTCAATAGCCGGTCGTAGTCCAAGAGGTGCGCGTCAATCGCCATCCGGTAGGCCGTGCGGTAGATGAAGTTCTCGGGCTTTGAGGCCGGATATCCGACGCCCCCGAAGGGCAGGGGTGAGGGTTCAGGGGTCAGGGCTGAAGGTTCAGGCTTAGGCTGATCCCTGACCCCTGACCCCTGCCTTGAGCCCTGTTCCTTCTTGGCCAACTCCACGCCAATGCTCAGCAGCACACCGTCGTTGCCCGCCGACCCGCCTGCCAGCAGTATCTTCAGCGCGCGACCCTTCTGAGTGCAGAAGACCGCCGCACCCTCGTTGTAGCTCGTGCCGAGGACCTCGCTCCCGATGAAACTGACCAGGTAACTCAATGCGCTGTTGGAGTCCCCACGCAAGACCTGGGCGGTCGCGAGCGGCCTCATGTTCAAGGGGTCGAACAGGTCGAAGATCGTGGTCGAAACGCACTGGAAAAAGTTCAGCCGCACGTCCGTGCGCCGCAACTCCCACTCCTGCCGGTCCGCCTCCCTGGCCGCGACCAGTCCGGGCGCCGCCACCGCCGTCAGCACCCCGCTGGACGGAGAGAGGAGGAATCCGTTCACCACCACTTCGGCCAGCTTGAAGCCGTATATCTCGAAGAGCCCCTGCACGTCCGTGCGCACGTAGGCGAGGCCCTGAACGCCCATCATCGTCTTCGCCTTCGCCAACTCCGCGACGGCCACCGCGTCCGGCACGGTCACCTGCGGGATGTAGGCCGAAAGGGTCTGCTCGATGGCGCGGCCGAAAATGCTCCCCAGCCTTTCGGTCCTGACATTGGCCGCGTTCATCTGCTGGGGCGTGGGCAGGATCGGCGTGTCGGCTGTCTGCTTCACAATCTGGGCGCACAGGACCGCCTGCGCGCGCACGTTCTCCAGGGCCGGCGAGAGCAGGGCGTAGGTGTCCAGAGGCGTGTTCACGGTTCCCCTGTCGTCGCCCGTAGTCGCCAGCGTGATGGCGGGGCGCTGGGACATGCCCAGAACTTCCGCGTCAAAAGCCATCTTGTCTGGCAACAGCGCGCGCCACTTTCGCCCGTGCATGGGGACGATGCCGCTCTGGAACTTCAGCCCCTGTGCCGGGCCTCCGACGCCCGTCACCTCATCGGCCCACTCCAGCAGGAGCGAACTGTAATCGCTGAATATCCTCTGGATATCCGTCTCACCGGCTTCACCGAGCTGGTCGTAAAAATGGCCCTTGTAGAAACCCGCCATGGTCCGCTGGCGGCTGGAGAGGTCCAGGCCGATGAAGAAGAACGGCTCCCCCCGGCTGGTTTCCTTCTCGGGGAGCCCGCGGGCTGCAAGCTCCGGCGCGCGGCGCGGGAACACGTATTTGAAGGCGTAGTGCCGGGCGCCGGCCAGGGCCTGGAAGTGCCCTGGGGTGGCCAGGAGCTTCACCGTGCGTCGCGGCGGGTGCTTCAGAAGGAAAGCGCCGATCTCAAGCTGGGTCGCGATGCCGCAGGCGCTCTCGGCTCCTGGCGCCAGGGCCGGCACCACGGAGGCTGAGTCGTAATAGGCGTGCAGGACCAAGACTTCCTCGCCCAGCTCTGGGTCGGTGCCGGGGAGCTCCCCGCTCACCATGTTCGCCGTGACCTCTTCCCAGATCATGTCGGCCACCACGGTGGCCTGGGCCGCCGGAAGGCCCGACCGGCCGAGGTCCGCGATCACGCCCAACGGGTCCGCCTCGCCGGCAGCCGCCCCATACCGGGTGCCGCCCTGCACGGCCTCCGCAAAGGCTGCAAAATGTTTGCGCTCCAGGTAGTAGCGCGGCACGGGGACGGGAATGGTGAGGTGCTTTTGCTCGGCATCGCTGCGGAAGGCGTGGCTGGGTTCCAGGAATATGATGGCCCGCGCACCGAGTTTCGCGGCCTCCAGCCAGCGCGTGGCCGTGTTGAAGTTCATCAGGACTATGCTGCCGTCCACGTCCTTCCCGTTGAACTCCGTCAGTTCCCCGTCGCCGCCCCAGATCAGAGGCCCCGTCACGCCCGACTCAGTCGTCTTGGACGTGCGCACACCGTTGGGCCAGACGCACTTGAGCGGAATGACCGTCTCCCCCACGCGGAGCTCCGCCCCCTTGTCGACCGGCACGATTATCTGAAATGGTTCGAGCTTGATGTTGGCCAGGCCAAGTTCGCGGTACTGCTCCAAAACGTACTGCTCGGCCTCCGTGCAGCCCTCGTAGCCAGTCACGCGGGAGGGGATCGAGGCCAGACGTTTGATGTGCTTGGCCGTGTCGATCGCCGCCAGGTCCCGGGCCAGGTCCGGGTCCACGGCGCCGCTGACCTGCGCCAGAACCGCCGCGCAAACCCAAGCGAGCAGGGCGCCGCTGAGGAGATTCCTCGTCCGCAACGATGATTTCATTGTCGTTTCTTTCCCAGAATGAGGGCCAAGCTCCGCCAATTATCATGACCTTGGGGCCGCTTGTCAAAAGGAAGCGTCTCTTTGGGACCGGAACCCGCCGACCGCGGCGTGCGCGGGGGCTGGCAAGCGGCGCAACTACAGCCTATAATAGGCAGGGTTTTGACCTTGGGGGACAGCGCGACGAGCGGCTTCCTCCTGACTGCTTGCAGGGCGAAAACGGTGGCGGAATCGAAAGCAACGAACCCGGGCACTGAGCGCGCCGTGTTGATTCAGGCCTACGACGCGACACGGCGCGAGCAGAGCGTCGCGTCGCTTCACGAACTGCACAACCTGGTTCTCGCGGCCGGTGCCGAGGTCGCGGGCGAACTCACCCAGGCCCGCACGGGGCGACGCGGCCGCCGTCGTATCCCCGCTTCCGGCTCCTACCTTGGCCGCGGCAAGATGAGTGAGCTCAACGGCTTCGTCAAACGTGTGGAGGCGGATCTGGTCGTCTGCGACGACGATCTCACGCCAGCCCAGGCGCGCAGCCTGGAGGCGGCGCTCGGAGGGCCTGACGGTGAGGAGGCCCCGCGGGTCATCGACCGGAGCGAGCTGATCATGGACATCTTCGCGCGCCGGGCCCGCACCCGTCAGGCCAGGCTCCAGGTGGAGCTGGCCCAGTTGGAATACTCCCTCCCGCGCCTGAAGAGGCTGTGGACCCACCTGGACCGCGTGGCCGGCGGTAACGTGGGCGGCAAGGCCGGCATAGGCGTGCGCGGCCCCGGCGAGCGCCAGCTCGAGGTCGACAGGCGCCTAGCGCAAAAGCGCATCAGCGAACTGAAGGGGGGCCTGGCGAAGATAGAAGGGCGCAGCCATCGCGAGGCGCTGCACAGGGGCGGCAGGTTTACCACCGTGGCCCTGGTCGGCTACACCAACGCCGGCAAGAGCACCCTGATGAACGCCCTGACGGGGGCCGGCGTGCCAGTCGGTGATCGGCTGTTTGAGACTCTGGATACGCGCACGCGTGAATGTACCCTGAGCGAGGAGGCGGGCGCGCGAGCGACCGTGATGCTCAGCGACACGGTGGGCTTCATTCGTAAGCTCCCGCACCACCTGGTGGCCTCGTTCCACGCCACGCTCGAGGAGGCCCGCGAGGCCGACCTGCTCCTTCACGTGGCAGACGCGTCGAGCGCGGTGGCCCAGACCCAGATCCAGGCGGCCAACGATATGCTTGGCGAGATCGGCTGCGCCGGCAGGCCGATGCTCCTGGTGCTGAACAAACTTGACGCCGTGACTAGCCGCCCCGACGCGGCGCTGCGCCTGCCCATGCTGCGCGGGCTGGCCGAGCACAGCGTCGCAATCAGCGCCGCCACTGGCGAGGGGATGGGCGATCTGAGGGGCGAGGTGGCGCGGCTGCTGGAACGCGCCCAGGTGGAACTCACCATAGAGGCCGACATAGAGAACGGCAAGCTGGTCGCGATGCTCTACGAAAGTGGCGCGGTCCTGGAGCGCACGTATGAGGGCAACAAGGTCCGCCTGAGGGTCCGAGTGCCGCTCGCGCTGCGCCGTGTCATAGAGGCGATGGGCGGACGTGAGCTGACCGCCCTGTCCTCCTCCCCCCCCTGATGG
This sequence comes from uncultured candidatus Brocadiaceae bacterium, assembly GCA_964534775.1. GTDB lineage: Bacteria > Planctomycetota > Brocadiia > SM23-32 > SM23-32 > CAZHPE01. The sequence goes on along the minus strand of CAZHPE010000006.1, from coordinate 30,033 downwards.
CATTCGAGCGCGCCGAGGAAACGATGACACCACGGGCCGACACCGGCGGGAGGGCGATGACGGGGACGAGCGCAATGCCTCGCCCGCGTCGTGCAGTCCTGCTGGCGGCAATCGCGGCCGCCGTGGCGGTCGCGGCTGTTGTGAACGCGTACCGCCCGCGCGTGGCCCCCCGCCCGCTGCAGATTGCAGAGGTCCCGGGCCTTCCGGAGCGGTACCGCGCTGGCATCAACACAATGGGTACCGAGGGCGCGCTTCTGGTGCTCGCGCCGGACCTGGACGCGGCCCGCCCCATGCTGGAGGCGGCGGTCGAGCCCGTGCGCCGGGTGGCGGTGGTCATGAGCACTTACCGGTCCGACAGCGAGATCAGCCGTCTGAACCGCGAGGGCGCACGGGGGCCGGTCCAGCTCTCGCCCGACACGACGCGCGTGCTGCGCGAGGCCGTGCGCTTCAGCGCCTTGAGCGGCGGGGCCTTCGACGTGACCTACGCGCCGCTACGCACGCTGTGGCGAAAGGCCGGAGAAGGGCAGAAGCTGCCCTCGCAGGTGGAGATCGCCGAGGTGCTGGCCGCCGTGGGTTCGGCCAATCTCTTTCTGGCCGATGGTGCGGCAAGCTTCGCGCACCCCGGGATGGAGGCCGACCTGGGCGGCATTGCCAAGGGCTACGCCATCGACTTGGCCGTGGAAGGCATGATCGCGGCGGGGGCGAAGAGCGGGATGGTGGACATCGGCGGTGACATCCGCGTCATAGGGCTGCGCGAGGCCGGGGAGGAATGGAAAATCAGGATCAGGGACCCTCGCCCCGGCGAGCATGATCCCATGTTCCTGCGCCTCTCAGACGCGGCCGTGGCGACCAGCGGGGATTATGAACGCTACTACGAGATTGAGGGGCAGCGGCTGAGCCACATCGTGGATCCCCGCACCGGCTGGCCGGTCGCCGACGTGCCCAGCGTCACGGTGGTGGCTACCGATGCCACGAGTGCTGATGCGCTGGCGACGGCCATCAACGTGCTGGGGCCCGAGGAAGGCCTGAAGCTCATCGACTCGCTGCCGGGTGCGGAGTGCATGATCATGGTCCGGCAGCAGGGCGGCGACAGCGATGCGGTTCGCGCCTACTACTCGGCCGGCTTCCGCGATCTCATGGAGGGAGCCATCCCTTGAAGCCGGCCGACCCGGTCGTAGGATGCAGGGCCAAAAGCGCCGCACGGTGCGCGCGCCCGCCCTGCGCGCATGGGGGCGTCGCCCCCGAGCGTGGCGACATGCACGAACCGGCAGGACTATCGGCAAGGGGAAGGTGAGGGTTGCGGCTGAATTTTCCCAAGAAGGCTCGACTGAGGCGGTCGGCGGAGTTTCGCGACGTGTACAGCGGCGGGAAGCAACTGAGCGTCTTCCCGCTTCGTTTGCGGGCCCTGGAGCGGCCCGGCGCCCCGCGCAGCCGCTTGGGGATGGCCATAGGCCGAAAGATGGGGGGGGCGGTGCTGCGCAATCGGTGGAAGCGGGCGATCCGTGAGGCCTTCCGCCTGCACGTGGCCGCCCTGTCGACGGCGTGGGACCTGGTCGTGACGGTGGCCCGGGATGCACGCCCGAAGGACGTGGCACGGGTGGAGGAAGCGTTCCTTGCGGCCGCAGAAACGCTGGCCCGAGA
>CAZHPE010000006.1:17017-28382 GCA_964534775.1 uncultured candidatus Brocadiaceae bacterium | reverse complement strand
GCACGCCGGCCGGACAGGCCCCGCATGGAGGGCCTTCGGAAGGGGATCAGGCGTGAAGTTGACGCACGGCGTGTGGAAGGGCGCAAGCTCGTGCGCGCGCACAGCGGGCGAGGTGCTCGGCTGGGCGGCGGTGGCCTTGGTCAGGGCCTATCAGATCTGCATTTCCCCCCTGCTGCCGCGAGCGTGCCGGTTCGAGCCCAGTTGCAGCCAGTACATGATCGAAGCGCTGGGCAAGAAGGGCCCGATCGTGGGGCTGGCAAAGGGGCTGTGGAGGCTCTTCAGGTGCAACCCGTTCTTCCCGGGCGGCTATGATCCGGTCGAGAGGCCCTGACGGGGCCGCACGCTCCGGGCAGGGTCGGTGCGACGCCAGTTCCCGCTGCTCGTCCCGCAAAGTCGCCTGCGCCTTGCCGATATAGAAGAGCACGTCTTCCTGCTCCTCGAGAAGCTTCTCGCACAGGTCGCGCAGGACCCCGCGGGCCTCGCGTTTCTTATCGCCGTCGAGCGCTTCCTTCGGCACCAGTTGGGCATACGCACGCTGGTCGAGGCAACGCTGCAACTGGCCCCTGAGCGCCTCGTGGGACGTGCGCGCCTCTTGCAGGGCTTCAGCCGCCGCATCACCGCCTATGCGGCCGAGGGCCTGCGCGGCGGCCTGGCGCACGTATTTCCCGTGCGCCGGCACGGGTGCGTCTGTGCCGCCGAGCGCCACGGTTTGCACTGTGGCGCGGTCAGCGTCGATGCGAAGGGGGCCGTCGGGGCCCTCGAGTACGATCTCCGCCGGAAGGTCGCCCCTGGCGGGCCCGGCCTGGCTGGCGGGCACGGTGGCCGTAAGCACCTCGATCAGGCGCGGCCTGGCCTCTGCCACCCCGAGCTCGCCCAGCGTTGTTATGGCCGCCCATCGCGTAATGTCGCCGGCATCCGGATTATCAAGCGCTTCTCTCAAGTCCGACACCACGAAATCGCCCGATGCAGTAAGCGCCTCCTGGGCGCGCACGCGCAACGCGGTGAGTTCCCGCTGCCTGGCAACGTCAACGTCTTTCGGTGCGCCGCCTACGCCGGCTTGTTCGCGATCGGTCCTGGCGAGTTGCAGCAGCAGGAAGTCCACGCCCTTCCTGTCCCGCAGGCGGCAGAGGCTGATGGCGCTGGCAATCTGGACGCGGATGTCGGCCTTGTATTTGTCCCAGGTCAATATGTCCTTCAGGCCCTCGCCGATTGTCTCCCGGAGGCCGGGGTCCCGGGCAACGCGGGCGGAGACGGCGGCCCGGCCGAGGGCGTCGGCCGCTGCCTTGCGGGAGGCCAGGTCGTGGTCCTTCTTCTTCTCGCCGCCCATCTTGAGGACCTGGTCGCGAAGGATCGTAGTTAGCGCGTCTGCACTCGGTCGGTCGGCCGCCCGGCCCAGTGCCCCGATGAAGAGCCGACTGTGCTTTGGAATCTGAGGCTTGCACAGTTCCTCAATTAGCTCGTCGCGGATCTGCTCGAGAGCCTCCGCCGCGGCTGGTGCATCCCCTTCGCGCAGAAGGAGCTCAACCATCGGCCCCACGAACTCCAGACGCAGCAGTTCGCCACCCACTTGCTCGGTGTCCACCACCACCAGGGAGGCGACCGCCTGGATATCTTCAGCGACGCCCGGGCGTAGACTCTCCACGATCAGATTCAGGGCTTCCGGCCGCCCGTCCACGCGGTAGAGGGCTTCGGCCGCTAACACAACCTCCACCCCAGTGCCGGACTCGAAGCTCCTCTCCAGCGCGGCGGTGGCCTCCGCCAAATCCAGCTCGGCCAGTCCCGTCGCGGCCGCGCGCACGCACTGCGGGTCCTCGTCGGCAAGGGCTGCGCCCAGGCTCTCGGCTGCCCTGCGCTTGCTGACCTTGGCCAGAGCAGCCACTCCCTTGATTGCGGCCTGCCGGATCTCGGGGTCGGCGTCCCCAAGCCGGGCTTGCACCATCGTCAGCGACTCGACGGAACTGTTCATAGCCAGCACACGGATGGCGCCGGATACCGCCCGGACGTCCGAACTCTCCGCCACAATCGGCGCCGCGGCCTCGATGCCATCGGCACCCAATCGGCCCAGGGCGCTGATGGCCTTCTCCCAGTCGTTGGAATCAGCGTTGCTCAGACCGTCGATGTAACCCGGCGTCAGGTCGACGCCTTCGCTGCAGCCTACAAGGGCCGCCAGCATAACTGCCGCGAGAGCCACGCCCAGCAGGCGCAGGGCCAAGCCTGGAACGCCGCTGTGAGCGGAAGGACCCCGCAACCAGAGCCGCCCGATCTTCTCCTTCGTCATGGCCGGATCGTTCTCCATTTCAATCCTTAGTTTCGCCCCCGCCGCAGCGAAGCAAGACCGCTGCAACCGGGCTCAAGCAACCTCCCCAACGTAAAGGCAAGCGCCGAATCCGTCAAGTGCGGCGCGTCTGTCAAGCCCCGCTCGCGCGTCGACGCCGTCTACGGGTGGCCGGGGGTTTCGGAATCCATGTGCAGTCCGTCGTGGCCGTATTGGTCTGCTCAAGGCGTCTGCGCATCTTCTGGATGCGGCGGTTTAGCCTGGCCCGCCGATAGCGCACCACGCCGAAAAGCGTCAGGAAATAGACGCAAGGGGCGGCGAGAGCGCCGACGATGATGGCGCCGATCAACTCCGTGCCGATCAGGGCAATCCCCCGCTGACCCATCTCCAGCAGCCGATAGATGCCCCCCGCGCTGGAGAACTCTACCTCGTCCGCCGGAGTGCCGCCGACCACCAGACGACCCACCCTGTAGCACAGCACGTAGAGCGGCCACACAGTGACGACATTCGTGAGGTAGACCCCGACCAGCGTCGAAGCGGCGTTGACGCGCAGCAGGGCAGCCACGGCCACGGCGATGGGCATCTGCACCCCGAACGTGGGCGTGAGTGACACGAAGATGCCCAACGCAAGCCCACCGGCCACCTTGCGGGGTGAACTCCGCAACGTGACGAGCCTGTACCAGATTGCGTAGAACTTTTGGTAGCGTGTCCGAAGCACGTGCACTCACCAACGGTAGCGAACCGGGGGAGGCGTACCGAGCCGCCGGTATTCTAAGGGCAGTCGAGTGTTCCCGCAACAGGAGAGGCCCGAATACAGCGCTCCCCGCCCTTCGTCGTTCGGCGCGCCGGACTGCAATCACCCGGGCGGCGGCAAGGAGCACGACAAGCGGCGCGGGCCAGCCGGTCCTGACGATCCAGTTCAGGGCGGCAAGCAACGTTTCCGCTCCCGTCAGATGGGCAGCCATGGCCAGAGTACCGACCAGGCAGATCGAACCCAGCAGGCTTGTCGAACAGATGACTATGAGCCTGAGCTGCCACATGGATGCAAAGCCCACGACCAAGCCGACCAGCACCGCCCCCTCCGCCGAGGACGGCCCCGGCCGCCAGCGCTCCCCACAACAGACCGGACCCAGAGCCGACACCGGCGACACGCGCCAGTTCCACGGCCAGGAATGCGCCCATCGTGCCCCCGATCAGCGCAGAGAACGGCACAAAGAGTGTCCTGAGCAGGGCCCAGTCGAACCCAGACAGCAGCAGTGCCGCCCATAGCAGGACCACTGCCCCCCCCCAGCCGAGGGTGCGGTTCCCGGTGAAATCCATCAGGATCGCGTCTGCCCTTGCCTTGCAGCCAAGCCGGCGATGTCGAGGGCGCGCTCTGTCACTCCGTCTTCTTCCGGAGGCTGCCGCTTCGTTCCGCCCGGACCCTCCCGCGCCGATTCGCCCCCGACGACCTTCCCGAGTCCGCCGCCGGAGGATGGATTGCCCTGACGGGGTGCGGCTGGGGCTGACGTTGCGCACAGCAGCGCCAGCAAGCTTCCGGTCAGGACCGCAATGCGCAGTCTGACCACTCCCATACCCTTTCCGTCAAACGGACGCAGCCGGACGCTCCCTTGACCAAGCAAACGTTTGGCCCTACGCCGCACCATCTTCCTCGGCTAACTCCCGGCGCTTGGTCGCGATCAGTTCGTTCAGGGCGAGGGCGAGGTAATCGACGGCATCGGCCAGTTCCTCAGGCACGCGCTGCTGATAGGTCCGGCGGGCCTGCTCGATGGGGTCCTTGAGCAGCTCTAAGAAGTTCCCGTAGACGACGCCCTCCCGCACCATCTCCGGGTAGTACGCGTCCAGGTCAGAGGCCATCACGCGCGCGATCCTCCAGGCTTGCTGGTGGGCGGCATCTTCGGCGTGCTCGGCAGGGACGGCGAACTCCTGCGCCTCCGGTTCCGGCAGGCCTGCGCTGGGGGCGGACGGAGCGGGGGCCGCGCCGACCACGGTGCGATAGACCCGGTCCACCCTCCGGTTGATGCTCTCGATGAACTGCGTCAGTTGCTTGGCCTGGAGGTTGATGACCGACACGAGTTCGGTGTTGGCTTCTCCGATGGAATGCAGCGCCTTCTCCAACTGGGCCAGCCGCTCGTCCAGAGCCCGCACGGCGGCCTCCATCCCCTCGCTGCCGTCGACGTATTCCACGGTCAGAACGGTCGATGGTACCTGCGCCACTTCGCCCCTCCTTATCGGCTTTGGGGAGCCTTCGGCGCCCGCCGCGGCCGAGCTAAATATCTTCTGGGCGAAACCGGTGCGGCGGCCGCCTACGGCCTTTGAACCGGCTTGTTCGCCCTCGGATGCCATGGTGCATGCTCCGCTTTCAGCCGACCTGGACGACACGGCCGTCATGTCCTCGTCGCGCAGAAGCCCCTCACACTGGCAGAGTACCCAATTCCGGCCCGCTTTTGCAAGGGTCCTCTCGCCGCCCGGCGCTCCCGGCCCCTACTCGGGCCTTATCAGGGCCCGAACGCGCCACACGGTCAGGGCCAGCAGCGCCACGGAACCACCCAGCAGGAACCCGAGGTTGGGCTGCCACAATGAGAGCCCATCGAGTTCCTCCTGCAGGGCTACTTCGCCCAGAACCGTGACAATGGGGTTTATGACGAAAAGGGCCCGAAGCACCTGCTCCGAGAACAGCGTCACGCCCGATATCTTATCATAACCCAACAGCCCCATCAGGCCCGCCACGCAGATCAGCACGACAACCGCGTAGGTGGCACCGATGCTGAAGGAGGCCCGCCGGCTCACGGAGCTGAAGAAGATGCCCGCCGCGCTTATGAAAAGCAGCATCCCCAGCATGGTCACGGCGCTGCGCACGATGGCCAACTTCACCTCGACCTGCGGCTCGATGGCCGTCAGAACCAGGTACGGCGGCAGCGTGGCCACCATCAGTATGATCAGGGGCAGCAGGACGGCCTGGAACTTGCCGCTCACGATCCCGAAGCTCGACAGGCGCGTGAGGCGCAGCAGGTCGAAGCGATTGCCCTCGATCTCGGCCGAGATAAGAGTCGCGCTCAACGTCGGCACCAGGAACAGGAAGACCACCGTCTGGAGGCCGACGGTCATGATGGCGATGGACCTAGTGGTGAAGAAATGGAAGCTGAAGGCGGCCGCCAGAGTCAGAAGGAGCGAGACGGTAACACACAGGTAGGCCGAGCGCATCAGGTGCTGGATGCGCCCGAACATCATCGTGCGTAACTCTTTGATCAGCACCGGGTTGGAGAGTGGGCCGATCATCCGTCGGCGCTTGCGTGGGTCAATCAGGCGGAATGGGAAACGCTGGAAGAACTTGAATATCCCCTCGCGCCGGCTCTCCTCCTCGGCATGGCTCCTGGGGGCAGGGCATTGGCGCAGCTTGAACATGAGCACTCCTGCGCAGACCCCGGAGACCAGCACGGCCAGGCCTGAGAATAGCACGTGGGCGGGGAAAGCTGTCGGGCGCCAGCCGCATCGCACCAGCAGATCCGGCTCGATGATCGAGATCATGGCGGCAAAAGGACTGAGGGAACCCAGAATATGCCATAGCTCCCGCCACGGGGAGCTCGCCGTGTTCAACAGCAGCGAGGCCGGCAGCACCGCCACGGCGCTGAACACCACGATTAGCGCGTAGGTGACCATTACGGCCGTGTAGGTCTTGCGGCACAGGGAACTGACCAGCAGCCCCATCATGCCGAAGCATAGCCCGGTCAGCAGCATGACGACGTAGAGCCAGAGAACAGCCTTCGCCCCCACGCCGCCGAGCACCAGGCAGGTGCTCATAACCGGCACGCCGCTGAGGATCACGAGAATCAGGAACATGAGCGAGCCGGCGACCTTGCCCCAGACTATCTGCATCGGGGAAAGCAGGCTGGCGTAGAGGCTGTCGAAGGTATTGCGCTCCCGCTCCATCGTCAGCGCCGGGCTCGTAAAGGCGGGGGCAAACAGGGCCACCAGCACCAGCTGCCCCAGCCCGAGCACAGTGAACAGGCGGTGAGAACTCTGGGCGCTCAGGGAGTAGACGCCCCCCTGCGGCCAGAGCATCCACGTAGCAAAGAAAGTCGAACCCAGGAACAGAAGCTGCAGCAGGGTTGCGCGGAACTGTCGCAGCCCGAGCTTGACTTCCTTCGCAATCAGGGGGTTCATGCTGTCTCCGCCGGCCTGGGCTCCGCCTGTTCAGGCGACTGGCCCTTCTTCATTAGTGTCATGTAGCCATCTTCCAGGCTCAGGGGCACTTCCTTGAACGAAATGACCCGGAAACCCTTGTCCACGATAGTGGCGAGGAGGTCGGCCAACTCCTGATCGCTGGCGGCCCATTCGAAGCGGATGTCGCGCTCTTGCTGCTCCACGTTGGCCACGCCGGCGGATTCGCCGATCTTGCGCAGCAACTCGGCGGCGCCGGCGGGATCGTCCAGCACCTCCAGCTCCACCAGAAGGCTGCGTCTGATCCCCCTCAGCACCTCCTGCACCGGCCCGCTGGCCAGCAGGACGCCGTGGTCCAGTATGCCGACAGAGGCGCATATGTCGGCCAGCTCGGGCAGGATGTGGCTGCTTATCAGCACGGTTATGCCCATCTCGCCCAGCCGCTTCAGCAGTCCCTTGACCTCGACACGTGCCCTCGGGTCCAACCCGCTCAGGGGTTCGTCCAAAAGCAGCGCTTTGGGGTCATGAAGCAGGGTGCGCGCCAGTCCCACCTTCTGCTTCATGCCACGGCTCAGGGCCTCGACGAACTTGCCCCGGAACTCTTCGGCGCCCGTGATATCCAGCACGTGAGAGATGCGTTTCCGGCGGTCCCGGCGGGGTATCTTGAAAGCTGCGCCGAAGAAGTCCAGGTATTCCTCCACGCGCAACCCCTCGTAGACGCCGAAGGCGTCCGGCAGGTAGCCCACAAGCCGCTTGACCTGGGCGGCATGCGCCGGCAACTCCTTGCCGGCGATGAATGCCTTCCCCCGGGAGGCCTGCAGAAGGCCGGCCAAGATGCGGATCGTGGTCGTCTTTCCCGCGCCGTTGGAGCCGATGTAGCCGAAAACTTCGCCCGCCTTGATGTGAATGGTCAGCTCGTCCAGGGCGCAGAAGTCGTCATAGTACCTGGTCAGGGCTTCGGTGCGAATCATCTTCCTGTTCACTCTGCTCGCAAGAGGTAACGGCACGGCGTCTTAGCGCCGTCCCGTGGATCGTAACCGAGGCGTCGCGCAGATACCAGGGCTCCTGGCTCAGCGCAAGGGCGCCTGCCTCCGTCTGGCCCCCCTCGAGTTGCAGCTCCAACAGAAGGGCGTTCAGGCTGGTATCGAAGAATCGCCCGGCATCCTTCACTTCCACTTCCCATCTGCCGCCGCTGAAGCTGCCGGCTTTCAGACGCACCAACACGCCCGTTTTCGTGTCACGCCCGCTGAGCGTGATGCCGATCCCGCTGGCCGAACCCGACAGTTGCACCACGGCCCGGTTGATGGAAACGTTGTCGGCGAACGCAGGCAGGAAGGCCCCCAGCGTTACCCTCGGGTCCAACTCCGTGTCGGGGTCGATGGGCTTGAACGCCCCGCGCCGCCCGAACCTGATGTCCACCGGGATGAACGTCGCTGGAATGGTGACCTTCGTGCCGGGGGCGGCCGGCCTCACCGGCGCCTCCAGGCACAGCAGGGTCTGGCCCCTCGCCGTGGGTTTGCCGGCCGTGGTGATGAAGCTCACTGGCGAGAGCGGCCGGAGACTCCAGGCAAGAACGTGGGGTCTGTAGAGCCAGGAAGGGCTCGGGATGTCGCCATGCGGGGTATGGAGGCTGCTCACGACTGCCTTGCGCATGCGCTCCTGGGAGCCGAGCAGTGCGCTGGTTGAAAAATCGCCTCTGGGGCCGAATCCGCCCCCTCCTCCAGACAGCGCCACTCGCCTTGTCTGTCCGTTCGGCAGGTTGCCCACGACAACCGGATAGTGGCCAACCACCACCATCACGTCTTCCAGGTCCATCCCAGTGGCGTTCCTGATCGTCCCGGACACGCCATCCTTGCCGAGCTGGAGGTCCGCTTCCAGGTTCCCTTCGAGGTCCATCATGGTCCGGGCGCCATAGGTAGTCATGCCCCCGGGCGTCGTGACACAGTCACGGAGTTCAAAGCGTGGCTCTGTCACGAAGCTTTCGGCCCGGAAGACTTCCGCGCCGGCGCCCCGCTCGCCCGCCAATAGGGTGCCGGCCTCTTCCGCTCTCAGGAGACCCGAGGTCTCCTGGACGCTATGGATGCCGATCAGGCCCGTGTGCAGCACCCGGGACGAACCCGCCATGCCGGTGGCTATCCCGAACTCGTTGACCGAAAGCCCTATCTGCCCCTGGTACTTTAGACCCACGCGGTAGGAGACGAAGGCGACGAGAAGGCCCAAGGGAAGTATCACCGCCCAGGCAAGCTCCGCGCGTCCCTTGCGGCGCAGCAGCCAGAGCACCAGGGCGGCAGCCAGGAAGTACCCGCCCAGACTAGCCACGACGTAGCCGGGTGAGGCGACCTTCGCGCCTGCCACGTCCCCCAGCCGAGCGACCCCGGTCACGGCCAGCTCGGTCTCCCTGAAAGGCCTGAGAGGTTCGGGCTCCAGCAGCAGGTCGGCCAACAGGGCGTGGCGGTCAGGCCACAGTCGCAGCGCCTCTGCGGGGAAGGCCATGAAGCACACCGCCCCGCGCCCGAACCTGCGGCGCACCACCATCGGCAACTCCCCGTCCCGGTAGAGCACCTGCGTGCCCGCAAGCGGCTCGACCTCCACCACATCCAGGGGATTCCAAAGCGGAATCTGCCAGAGCCCGCCGGCCCCCTTCAGGGTCAATCGCTCCTTGCGTCGCGCCCCGAAGATGCGAACCGGCAGCAGCGGCTCCAAGGGCGAGCCGCGCAGCCCGTCGCATTCCGATCCGGGAGCCAATAGAAGGATCCCGCCAGCCTCCACCCAGCTTCTCAATGCCTGCACCTGACGCGGCCGCAGCGCATCCTCGGACAGGGGGCCAAGGATCATGCCGGCCATCGAATCGTAACCGCTCCAATCGTCGGGCAGCTCGTTGGAGTTCAGCCCGGGGGAGGTGGGCCCCCTCCGTGTGGCCACTGCCAGCGCCCTGGGGAGCGGCCCCGCCCCTCCGGCGCCGGACAGCCAATGCTCAGGGCGAAGATCGGGCTGCCGGGACCAGTAGTCACCTGATCTGAGGTAACGCACCTGATGCGAGGGCAACACAAAGCTCATCGCCCGGCCCTGCGCCACTGTGTTCCCCAACCGATTCTTCAGCTCTATCGAATAGATTCTCCCCTCGCTCAACCGGGCGCGCACCCGAACGCTGACCCTGCAATACCCGGGAACGTGGGCCGGGCGCGTATAGACGGTGTTGCGGCTTGCCTCGGGGACTGTCAGCACCAGCGTCAGGTCCTGGGTTTCCCCGCCCCAGTTGGTGATCGCGACTTCTACCTGCGCCCAACTGCCCGAGCGGTGGGCTCGGCCTATGGGCTGTGCGCCCGAAACCTCGACGTCCGGCGCCGCGCCGACCGAATGGGTCAGCATTGCAATCCCGGCCAAACACAGCAGCACTAAGACCGCCCGCTTCTTCAACGTGTCCGATCCCTTTCATAACTCGCCGATAAGCTTGCCCTTTATACCGCCTGCGCCGGCAGGTGTCAAAGCGCACAGCGCCCTCTGTAGGCGCAACCGCCGCACGTTTCAGTTGAAACCCGACCCGGTGGGGGTAGAATAGGCGGCAGGTCCGGCTACGGGGCCGGCTAATGTCTCACATGTATCGCGAGGACGGCCCATGGCAAAAAAAGAAGACTCCGAACCGGGCCGGCAGAAGGCCCTCGAACGCACGCTTCAGGCCATCGAGAGGCAGTACGGCAAGGGCACCATCTGGACACTGGGGGAGAGCGGCGAGCCACTGAAGGTGGCCGCTATAAGCACGGGCTCTCTGGCGCTGGACATGGCGCTGGGTGTGGGCGGGGTTCCACGCGGGCGGGTGATAGAGGTCTACGGCCCGGAGGCGTCCGGGAAGACGACCCTGGCCCTCCAGATTATCTCCAACGCCCAGAAGGCCGGGGGTCTGGCCGCCTTTGTCGACGCCGAGCACGCCCTCGACCTGGACTACGCCAAGCGACTTGGCGTGGATACCGAAAGCCTGCTGATCCACCAGCCGGACTCCGCCGAACAGGCGCTGGACGTGGTAGAGGCCCTCGTGCGCAGCAATGCCCTGGACGTTGTGACCGTCGACAGCGTGGCCGCGCTCGTGCCCCGGGAAGAGGTCGAGGGCGAGATGGGCGACGTGACCGTTGGCCTCCAGGCGCGCATTATGAGCCGCGCCCTGCGCAAGCTCACCAGCGTCATCGCCAAGAGCCGCACCACCGTCTTGTTCATCAACCAGGTACGGATGAAAATCGGCGTCATGTTCGGCAACCCCGAGACCACTCCGGGCGGCCGCGCCCTGAAATTCTACTGCGCCGTGCGAATGGAGATCCGCCGCATCGCGTCCGTCAAGGACGGCGATGAGACCGTCGGCAACCGCTGTCGCGTCAAGGTCGTCAAGAACAAGGTGGCCCCGCCGTTCAGGAACTGCGAGATGGAAATTCTGTTCCACCGCGGCATCTCCCTCGAGGGAGACCTCATCGATATCGGCTCAGAGGTGGGGATTGTGCAGAGGTCCGGGTCATGGTACAGCACCGGCGAGACGCGCCTGGGCCAGGGCCGGGAGGCAGCTCGCAGGTTCCTCGAACAGAATCAGGACGTGGCCCAGGGAATCCGATCCGAAATCCTCGAGCGGCATCGGGTTGCCGAGGAAGAAAAGTGGCGCAAGCGCAGCGGCGAGGTGGATGGATGACCGCGCGCGGCGCGCCCAATTGAAAGCTAACCGCCGAAGGCTCCAGAAGCGATGATATGTGGCGTAGGCGTGGACATTGTGGCGGTCGAGCGGTTTCGCGCAGTCATCGAACGCAAGGGCGATAAGTTCCTTCGTCGGGTCTTTGCCGAGGCTGAGATCCGCTACGCCCGCAAGTGCGCCTGTCCCGAAGAGCGCTTCGCCACCCGGTTCGCCGCCAAGGAAGCCGTGCTCAAGGCCCTGGGGACCGGTTGGCGCCGGGG
>CAZHPE010000006.1:16191-17007 GCA_964534775.1 uncultured candidatus Brocadiaceae bacterium | reverse complement strand
CCGCGAGATCGAGGTGTCCACCAATAAGGCCGGCGCGCCGGCTGTGTCCTTGAGCGGGCGGGCGTTGGAGATCAGCCGCGCCCTCGGTGTAGAGCGCCTGCACGTCAGCCTGTCCCACGACTCAATCTACGCCGTCGCGCAGGTAGTCGCAGAAGGAGGACATGGCTGATGCTTTCGAGCAAACAGTTGATGCGGCTGTGTCACTCGCTCGGAACGATGCTGCGCTCCGGGGTGCAGATCGACCGCGCCCTGAACGTGGCAGCCAGTCAGGGCGGCTCGATGCGCCTGAGGCGGGCGATGGCGGACGCTGGCCAGCGCATCGAGAAGGGCTCGAGCCTGGTCGACGCGCTCACGGCGCAGAAGATGTTCCCACCGCTGTTTCTGAACCTCGTCGACGCGGGCGAGCAAAGCGGCTCGCTCGCCCGGGTGCTGGACGAGCTTGGGCGCCTCTTCGAGCTGCAACACCGGCTGTGGCGCCGCTTCCTGGCCAAGATTGCCCTTCCAGTGCTGCAATACATCCTCGCCGTGGCCGTCCTGGCCCTGGTGCGCTACATCACCAACATGCTCAGCGCGCGCTCGGGCACGCCCGGCATATTCACGGGAGACGTGAATATCATGCTGGTGCTGGGCTACGGGATACCGCTGGCGCTGGTGGCCTTCTACTTCTTCATCGTCAAGCCTCTCGGCGGCAAGCGCATGTGGCACGAGGCGCTCCTGCGCATCCCGCTGCTGGGACGCGTCGCGCAGTCCCTGGCACTGGCGCGCTTCAGCCTCGTGCTGCACCTGATGTATGAGGCGGGATTCCCCATCGAGGAG
>CAZHPE010000006.1:6752-16181 GCA_964534775.1 uncultured candidatus Brocadiaceae bacterium | reverse complement strand
CCTGGTGCGATCCTTCCACGCAACCGGCAACGGCGCCTTTGCGGCCCGGGGGCCTGCCGTCGCCGAGGCCGTGCTGGCGGGGGCCACGCTCACCGAGGCGCTCGTTGCCAGCCGCCTGTTTCCCAACGAATATCTTGAGGTCCTCAGCGTCGCCGAGGAAAGCGGCACGGTCTCGGAGAGGCTGGAATGGCTTGCCGGGAACTATGCCGAGAGGGCGGAGGCCGCCATGGGGGTTCTGGTCACGGCGCTGGCGTGCCTAATCTGGGCGTGTGTAGCCGCTTTCATCATCTACTTCATCATCACTTTCTTCATAAAATACGTCTCAGAGATCAACGGGGCCATGGGGTGAAGGCGAGAGAGTGAGCCCCGCTTCTCTGCGATGCCCTGGAAAGGGGTAAGGCGATGGAAGCGAATAGACCTACGTCGGTGACCGTGTTCGGAGTCCTGAACATTGTGCTCACCGCCAAGGCAATGGTGTGGCGGGCCGTGGCCGGAGTGGTGGGGCAGTCGATAACGAAGATCCCCGTCATGGTGGTCCTCAGGGGCGATCCCTTCCCCCGGGGTTGGTTCCTCGCTTCTCATATCCTTGGCTCTGTTGCGGGCATCGTTATCGTCGCCGCTGGCATCGGCCTTCTGGGGCTGAAACCATGGGCACGCACGGCCTCCATCGTCTACGCTGTGTATGCCATCGTCGCCACCACCGTCGGCACGATCATCAACCTCACCGTGGTGCTGCCCAGGGTCGCTGAACTCGCGCCGGGTCTGATGGGGGGAATGGTGGGGGTCTCGTGCGGGAGCGTCATCTACCTGGTCTACCCGATCCTTCTGCTCATCTTCATGACCCGTCCCAATGTGGTCGCCGCGTTCAGGAAGTAGAGGACACGACCACGGGGACGAGGCCGAGAACGATTGCGGGGCAATGCTGTGCCCAACATTGGGGAATACCTCCGTCCGGACATCATCCAGCAGGTCACGCGCCTGGACCTGAAGGCCCGCTTCATCGTCGAGGGCTTCCTGGCCGGCCTGCACGAGAGCCCATACCACGGCTTCTCGAGCGAGTTCAGCGAGTACCGCAAGTACGTCGTCGGCGACGACATGAAGGACATCGACTGGAACGTCTACGCGCGCACCGACCGGCACTACATCAAGAAGTTCCAGGCCGAGACTAACCTGAACGCTACCTGCTGGTGGACGTGAGCGAGTCGATGGCCTACTCCTACGACCGGGGCGCGATGACGAAGCTGGACTACTCGATCTGCATCGCGGCGGCGCTGGGCTACTTGATGATCAGCCAGCGGGACGCGGTGGGGCTGGCGACCTTCGACGATGACCCCTCGTGCGCTTCGTGCCGCCCAGGAGCCGTCGCGCGCATCTGGCGGGCATCATCGGCGCCCTGGGGCAGTCGCTTCGTCACCGGCCGTCGCGCCTCGGCGCGTGCCTGCACCGGGCGGCCGAACTGTTCCGGCGCCGGGGGCTGGTCCTACTGTTCAGCGACCTTCGGCGCGTGGCAGCCGAGGACGTCCGGGCCGCCATCCGGGTCGCCGCCGTGCGGGTGCACGCCGGCACCTCCGCTCTCAGGGCGACCCGGGGGGCCGGTGGCCCGGCGGCCGAGGCGGGTTCGACCCTACGTCCCTGGTGGCCCTGCTGGCCCTCGCGGCGTGCGTAGCGGAGGTGATCCTGGCGAACCGGATATACCCGCCCGTCCGGGGCGGCGAATGCCGAATGACGAAATCCGAATGTCGAACGTCGCCGCCGCGACCAGTGCAAGGAGGAATTCGGAGAATGAGCGTGGAAGACATGAACTCGCGACAGCGCGTGTTGTGTTCCCTCTCTTGGCAGGAACCGGACAGGGCTCCCATCCAAGCCTATCTGACGCCGGAGGTTGGGGCCAGGTTGGAGACCCACTTCGGGACGGAGGACGTGCTGGAATGTCTGGGCGTGGATTTCAGGTCCGTGCATGCGACCTATACGGGCAGAATCAGGGAGCCGCGGGAAGGGCTGACATATGACATGTGGGGGACGGGCTACCGCCACGTCTCGCACGATTCCGGCGCGTATTCGGAGGCTGCCGAGCGGCCTCTCGCCGCCTTGAGGACGCCGGGCGAGGTGGCGGCATATCCCTGGCCCAGCCCCGACGACTACGACTACTCCGCTGTGGCGGAGGAATGCAAGAAGTTGGCGGACTACTGCGTCTGTGTCGGGGGCGCGGGCTGGCCGGACATCCTGAACGGGGTCTCCCGGGGCCGCGGCATGGAGCGGATGATGCTCGACGTGGCGCTGCGCGATGAGGTTGGGCTCGCCATCATCCGGCGGCGCGTGGAGTTCCACTACGAGCTCCTGAAGCGGACGCTGGAGGCCGCCGGGGGCCGGGCGGACATCGTTCGCCTGGGCGAGGACTGCGGCAACCAGAACGGGCGGATGTTTTCGCCACGCGATTTCGATGAGGTGTTCCGGCTGCACCTTCAGAGATTCATCGATCTGGCGCACGAGTTCGGGGCCAAGGCCATGCTGCATTCCTGCGGCGACACACACGAACTGATGCCCACCTTCATCGACATGGGGCTGGACGTGCTCGATGCCATGCAGCCCGAGCCGCCGGGGATGGTCCTGGAGGAGGTACGCGGGTTTTGCCGCGGCCGGCTCGCCTTCTGCGGCCTGATCAGCACGCAGCGCACACTGCCTTTCGGCACCGTGGATGAGTGCAGGGCCGAGGCCCGCCACCGCCTGGACGTCCTGGCCCGCGGCGGGGGATACATTTTCGCGCCCGCCCACGCCATCCAGCCCGATACGCCGCTTGAGAACATTCTGGCAGTGTACGAGGAGGCGCTGGGGCGACCGCTGATGTAGCGCCGGGCTACTTGCGCCGGCCGAGGTGGTCCGCGCGGGGGGCGAGCTACACCGGCTCTCTGAGCGCCTCGGCCCCGCCGACAACGTCGAGGAGTTCCCCGGTGATGGCATCCTGCCGGGCCGACTGATAGTCTTTCGTAAGCTCGGCCAGGCTATCGTCGATGTTGCTGGAGGCCGCCGTCATCGCGAGGAGCCGGGCGCCGTTCTCGCTCGCGTGGTCTTCCAGCAACGCCCTGTAGAGCTGGATGAAGAAGTACTCCTCGGCGAGGTTGCCGAGCAACTCGTCCGGAGATGCGGTGAGGATCGGTTCGCAGCGGAACTGAGGCCCCCGAGCCGCGCCGAGCTGGTCGCGCCGGGGAGGCAGGACCGGACGCACAGTTTCCTCCGAGCGGCCCATGCCAGCGTACGCATTGTAGATGAAGACCATCTCGTGCGCGCCGCGGTCGAGGAAGGCCTCGAACACGTCGGCGGAAAGCTCCGGCACCTGCGATCGAATCCCTTCGAGGCTGGTGGGGGCACTCACGGTGAGAATCGGATCGGCGCCTCGCAGCGCGAGCAGGCTCCCGCCGCGGCGGCCGATCGCGATGAACTCGACCGAGCCGCGCGAGCCGTCCTTGAATTCCAGCGCCGCGCGGACCACGCGATCATTGTAGGTCCCGCAGAGCCCCTGATCGCTGGCGAACACGAGGGTCATGCAGTCGCCTGCCGTTTCAGCCTCAGCCTCGGTCCCCTCGATGCCGCATCGGTCAAGCACCACGCCCAGCGTCGTCTCGACGACTTCAGTGTAGGGCCGGATGGCTTTCACGGCCGATTCCGCGCGCCGCACGTAGATGGCCGCTATGTTGCGCATCGCGTTCACGATCTCGCGGAGCGCTTTGATGCTGTCGAGCTTGCGCTGGAGCTCGCGCAACTCCGCCATGGGGGTTACTCCTCTTCTCGGGCGAGCAGGTCCCGGACCTGCCCCGCCTGCGAGTTGATCGAAGCCACGTCCTCCTCGGTCACATCTTCTCCGGCCTCGATGCGGGCGAGCAGATCGGCCAGGCGCTCGCGCGCGCCCTCGCGAAACTGCAGCTCGAACCCGGGCACGTCCTCCACGTCGACCTGCGCGAGGGCGTCGGCGCCCGCCAGGTGAAGCAGCAGCACCTGTTCGGCAAGCGGGACGGGGCCGTGGGCGGGCTGCTTCAGCAGTTCGCGCAGACGTTTGCCCCTGTCCAGCGCCGCCTGCGTCTCCGGCTCCATGGTCGTGCCGAACTTCGTGAACTTCTCCAGCTCGATGAACTGAGTGTACTCGAGGCGCCTCTGCTGGGCGATCCGCTTCATGGCCGCGAGCTGCGTCTTGCCGCCCACTCGGCTGACGCTCAACCCGATATCCACCGCGGGCAGGAAGCCCGATTGAAACAGTTCGGGGTCGAGACATATCTGGCCGTCGGTGATCGAGATCAGGTTTGTCGGAACGTAGGCGGAGATGTTCTGGGCCTGCGTTTCGATGATGGGCAGGGCGGTCTGAGAGCCGCCCCCGTGTGCCTCGTCGAATTTCGCGGCACGTTCCAGCAGGCGGGAATGGAGGAAGAAGATGTCGCCGGGATACGCCTCCCTGCCGGGCGGACGGCGCAGCAGCAGGCTGATCTCGCGGTACGTCTGCGCGTGCTTCGTCAGGTCGTCGTAGATGATGAGGGTGTGGCGGCCCTGTTCGCTGAAAAACTCGCTCACCGTGCAGCCCGCGTAGGGGGCGATGTAGCGCATGCCGGAGGGCGAGTCCGCATCGGCGACAACGACAATCGTGTGCCCCAAGGCCCCGCGCGCGCGCAACGCCTCCACAAATCGGGCGACCGAGGAGGCCCGCTGCCCGATGGCCACGTAGATGCAGATCACGCCGGTGCGCGCCTGGTTGATGATGGCGTCGATGGCGATGGTCGTCTTGCCAGTGCTGCGATCGCCGATGATCAGCTCGCGCTGCCCGCGCCCGATGGGCACCATCGCGTCGATGGACTTCACGCCCGTGGAGAGCGGCTCGACCACCGGGGAGCGGGCGAGGATGGCCGGGGCGTCGCGCTCGATCGGCTCATAGCGTTCGGCGGCGATCTCCGGCCCGCCGTCTATGGGACGCCCGAGCGGATCGATCACGCGCCCGATCAGCGCCTCGCCCACCGGCGTGCGCACCACCTCGCCCGTGCACCGGACGGTGTCGCCGGCGAACACATCGGTATCTTCACCTAGCAGCACGCAGCCGATCTCGTACTCGTCCAGGTTGAATGCGATGCCCATCACGCCGCGCGGGAACGCCAGCAGCTCCTGGGCGCGCGCGCTGGGCAGGCCCGAGACCATGGCGATGCCGTCGCCGGCGCTCAGCACCCGCCCGATCTCCTGCGTGCGCGGGCGCACCTCAACCTCGGACCCGGCTCGCCGCAGCCTCTCCACCGTTGCCCGGGCGGTCTCGCGGACGTTCACGATCGGTCCCCCTCGTCCTCGCCGTCGTTCTCAACTTCCTCGTCGTCCGTCTCGGCGACCAGTTCCGCAAGGCGCTCCCGAACGGTATCGAGAACCTCCGAAAGGGTTGCGTCGACGGCCATTGCGCTAAACTCGACGCGCGTCCCGGCGATAAGGTTCTCGTCCGTGTCGAACTCGACTCGCACGTCGTCGTCAGTGAGCGCTTCGACGCGCTTTGCGATTTCCGCGCGCTCCGGCTCGCCCAATTGCCGCGCGCTGAGCACCCGCACCGCGGTCTCACCGTGCGCGAGGTCGTGGCCGGCACGCTCATTGCCACCGGACGCCAGCCCGTCAAGCTCTTCGAGCAGGTGCGCGTGCAGAGTTGCGTCCGCGGCGGTGTCGACTATCTTCTCCAGCACCCCTCGGGCCAGGTCGAGCGATACACCGGCGATGTCCTCCTCCAGGCCCTTGAGGGCGTCGTGCCGCTCGCGCTCGTAGGCGCGCTTCAGGTTGGCAACCTCGCGCCCGGCTTCCTCCCGAGCACTGGCTATCATCCTCTTGCCCGCCTCCTCGGCGTCGCGGCGGGTCTCCGACAGCAGGCGGTCCCTCTCCTCCTGAATGGCGGAGAGCTTCGCCTGGTATTCCTTCCAGGCCTCCTGGGCCTTGTCAGCCTCGTCCCGGGCCTTCTTGTGGGCGTCCGCGATGCTCTTGCGCCGCTTCTCGAGCACGGCAAGCAGCGGCTTGTGCAGGAACTTGTAGAGCAGCCCGACCAGGAGGAGGAAATTGGCGAGGGCGAAGACGAATCCCTGCCAGCTGAAGTCCAATGGGTTCGGACCTGCAGATGGATCAGTCGACATGTCGGCGGCCCTCCCGGGCCGGTTTGTCAGACGAATAGTATGATGAACGCCATCACGAGGCAGTAGATGGCCGTGGACTCGACCATGGCCAGGCCCACGAAGAGCGTGCGGGAGATCGTGCCGCTGGCATCCGGCTGGCGCCCGATGGACTCCAGCGCCTGCGCCAGGGCGCGGCCCTCCGCAAGGGCGGGCCCTATCGAACCGATCGCAATCGTCGCTCCGGCGACGATGTAGCGCACCATCTGCAGTTTCATCTCATCCATCAATTTGCTCCTTCCCTGGAGGGGGTGGGCTGCGTCTCTTCGCCCCTGGGACGCTGCTCGACGGCAGCCCCGATGTAGACGAGGGCGAGAACCGTGAAGATGTAGGCCTGGATCGCGGCGGTGATCAGGCTCAGTATGGACAGGAACAGCACTAACGGCACCGCCGGGATTCCGAAGACGCTGTGATAGCTGATCCGCAGCAGCAACAGGTTGCTGACCACGCCGACCACGACCGCCATCAGGAACTCGCCGCTCATGATGTTGCCGAACAGGCGGACGGCCAGCGACAGCGTCCGCGTGATCTCGCCAAGCAGGTTGAACGGCAACATGAATGGGTTAGGTTGCAGGTAGCTCTTCAGATATGCCCGCGCGCCCCGCTTCCGCACCCCGTAAAAGGGCACGGAAAAGAGAACGATGACCGCGAGCGCCGCTGTGACACTCAGGTCACTCGTGGGGCTGTGAAGCCCCGGAACCATGCCAACAAGGTTCGAGACGAAGACGAACAGGAATAGCGTTCCCATCAGGGGAACGTACGGTTTCGGATCGGCGCGGACGATCTCCCTGATGAGATTCACAAGCGATTCCGTGAATATCTCGAAGGAGTTCTGCAGCGGGCCCGGGACGCCGTCCCGCAGGCGCCGGGTGACGATCAGCGACAGAAGCAGCAAGGCGGCCATGACGCCCCAACTCGCTATTGCGCTGTCGGGGAGCCAGCCGACGGCTGACGCCAGAGGAATAGCATCAGTCGGCAAGGCCATCGGCGCCTCCTTCATCCTTGCCCCGGCCGACCATCCGCCCGATCAGGACCCGCGCGGTGAAAACCCCCGTTATGCCGGCCAGCATCGCGGCCGGGATCCTTTCCGAATGCTTGTCTTTCATCACCACAGCCACCGCGATCAGCACCGCGGCCAGAAACACCATCCGCGCGTACATGCACGCCGGCGCCAGCCACATCGGGCCGCGCCCGCTCACGACGTAGTCGACTTGCACTTTCATCGACAGGAAGAACACGCCGCCGACCACGAAGCCGATCACCAGCGAGACGATCCAGCCGACCAGGCCCATTCCCAGGAGTCCGCTCATATCTTCCTCGATATCATCCGCCAAGCCAGGATGCAACCCAACGTCAGGCCCACGAGCATGAAAAACAACAGGAACACGTGCCCCGAGTCCAGGCGCCCGTCAAGCCACCTCCCGAACAGCAGCCCGAGCACCATGGGCACTGACACCGACCATCCCACCGTCCCCATGTTGCCCACGGAGATCCAGAAGGACTTGTCGCGCTCGTTCTCCTCTTTTCGCTCGCGGTCGCGTTGCACTTCCGACACGAAGGCGTCCTTGTGCTTCCCAGACTTCAAGTGCGGACCGCGCGCGCTCACCTTATCTCTCCGGCTGTCTCGACATCCAGGACGCGGCGCATCAGGTTCAGGCGCATCTTCTCGAACGCCACCTTGTTCGTCCTGTCGTCGTGCTCCTCTTTGTCGAACGCCTCCAGCACGGTGCCCTCCAGGTGCGCCAGGTCGCTACTGGCAACCGCGTGGCGCGAGACTATCTCCACCTCTTCGCCCGTCACGATCATCACACCGCCGTTGACGGCCACGTATCTCTCACCGCCCGCGGCGGCGCGCGCGATGACGATCCCTACCGCCAGCGGCGTCACCAGCGCCGCATGACCCGGCCGTATGCCCAGCGATCCCGTCACGTCCTCGGCGGTGACATGCGTCACCTCCTCCTCAAGGATAACCTCGGTCGGGGTGAGGACGCGCAGCTTCACTCGCTCTCCCCCTCCTCGTCCACGCGCTCGTCAGCCCGGTCTTTCGGCGTCTTACGAGCCTGCCCGCGGGCCTCGTCTATGTTACCGATCATGTAAAGGGCCGCCTCCGGCACCTTGTCGAACTCCCCGTCAAGGATCGCCTCGCACCCGTCGAGCGTCTCCTCGATGGAGACAATCGTGCCGGCCTTGCCCGTGAAGTGCTCCGTGACGAAGAAAGGCTGCGTGAGGAAGCGGATGAGCCGCCGGGCGCGCGCCACGGTGCGCTGGTCCTCGGCCGAAAGCTCCTCCAGGCCGAGCATGCTGATGATGTCCTCGAGGCTGCGGTAGTGGGCGATGCTCTCGCGCACGTGCCGCGCCGCCCGGTAGTGCCGCTCGCCGACGACGTCCGGGTTCAGCAGCTTGCTCGCGGACTCCAGCGGGTCCACGGCCGGGTAGAGGCCGTCGGAGGCCATGCGCCGGCTCAGCGTAATGGTCGAATCCAGGTGCGAGAAGGTCGCCGCCGCGGCCGGGTCCGTGAAATCGTCGGCCGGCACGTACACCGCCTGGATCGAGGTCACGGCGCCGCGATGCGTCGACGTGATGCGTTCCTGGAGCTCCGCCACTTCGCTGCCGAGCGTGGGCTGGTATCCCACGCGCGAGGGCAGGCGGTCCAACAGCCCGGAAACCTCCGAGCCGGCCTGGACGAAGCGGAACACGTTGTCGATGAGCAGCATGACGTCCTTGCCCTGCTCGTCGCGGAAATACTCGGCGATCGTCAGCGCCGTCAGCGCGACGCGAAAGCGCGCGCCGGGCGGCTCGTTCATCTGCCCGAAGACCAGCACGGTCTTGTCCAGCACGCCCGCCTCGGTCATCTCGCGCCACAGGTCGTTGCCCTCGCGCGAGCGCTCTCCCACCCCAGCGAAGACGCTCAGCCCGGCGTGCTTCTCGACCGCATTACGGATGAGTTCCATGATGAGCACCGTCTTGCCCACCCCCGCTCCCCCGAACATGCCCGCTTTGCCGCCCTTGGCCAGGGGCGCCAGCAGGTCCACCACCTTCATGCCGGTAGCGAAGACCTCGGCATCGGTTCGCTGCTCGGCAAGGGCCGGGCCGAGGGCATGAATCGGGCGCTTCGGGACCTCCCCCGCGCCGCTGGGCAACTTCGCCGGCCCGGCATCGTCGATCGGCTCGCCCAGCACGTCCACCATGCGGCCCAGCACTGCGTCGCCGACCGGCACGGTGATGGGCTCGCCCGTCGCGCGGGCCTCGGCGCCGCGGGCCA
>CAZHPE010000006.1:0-6742 GCA_964534775.1 uncultured candidatus Brocadiaceae bacterium | reverse complement strand
CGCGAAGCTCATCGAGATCCCCCGCACCCTGGTGCGCGAGAGGTGCTGCTGAACCTCGACGACCATGCGTCCCGAAGGGCCTTCAATGTCGACCGCCTCATTGATGCCGGGCAGCCTTTCCGGGAACTCGATGTCAATGACCGAGCCGCGCACCGCGAGAACATGTCCGGTCATAGTCATGGACGGCGGTCTTCCCTTGCGAACGGTCGGCTCGCGGCCCGCACCTCACCGGCCGCCGAACCGACGGCACCCCCGTACATAATCATATTGTCCTGCGGCGGGATTGCAAGCTCCACCGTGCAGCCTTCTTTGTGGGGGACACCCAACTCGGGTATTCCGAAGGCTCTCGGCCACCGATACTTCGGGCGAAGGTCACGGTGGGTTGGGGCCGGAGGACTATGGAGCGGGGATTCGACACACGCCGCCTATGCATTTTGGCGGGAGAGCCATCTTGACCGGCACCTTGGGGAGATCCGTCCTGGGCGTTAGCATAACCGTTTCCTGCGAGCGGAACGGGAAGTCGGTTTCAGAAACGCATAATGTCACTCTGCCATCTCGCTGCTCGGCAAACTCGAATGTGATGGTCCCCTGCTCCGTCGCGCACCATCCTGCCGACAATCAGTTCGCCCGAAGCGCTTTTCACCAAGGAAAGGTGACCGGTCCAGTGCTCGTAGGGATCCTCAACAAAGGAATCCGAAACGAAAATAGAGAGCGCTTCTTCTTTGCCGATACCTGCAAGGGTTAGACGCGGGCTTGAGCTGGTCCTGTGACGAAAGACGTATAGGCCCCGAATCCCAGTGCGGCTATCATCCCGCGTCACCGTTTCATGCTGGACGGAGACCCTGAAGTACGGTCCGTCATTGGGCGCACGGGGAGGCGGTTGGATCGGGACCACGAGAAGGGTGGCTGTATGGTCGACAGACAGCTCAGCAGGATACTCAACCGACGCGCAGCCGCTCGACATCGTCAAGACAATCACAAATAGTATGGTAGACCGCGTGGCATCGCCCTCCCAATGCAATTCGGAACTCGGGACCTGGAGAGTCCGTTCGCATACCCAGGGACCTCCCCCACCTGACCCTGCGAAGATGGTACTCCTCCGCATCTCCGGAATCAATGAGCGGGTGTGGAATGGTCAGGGAGGATACGGCGGGGAAGAACGGGGCTGAGGAGGGGGTTCACGGCGTGAGGACCTGGTGCATGAGGGCTTCCACGTCGGCGTCCGCGCCGAGTTTCTTCAGGGCCGTCCGGACGGCCTTGCGGGCGACGGTGGGGCTTTCGCCGAGGCTGACGAGGGCCTTGAGGACGTCCTGCGCAGCTGCGCTCTCGGCGGGCGCGTCCGCCTCCTCGGGCGGCTCGGCAAGCTCGCCCCTGAGCTCCAGCACCAGGCGCTGGGCCGTCTTCTTTCCGACACCCTTGACGAGCTTGGAGAGCGCCGTGACGTCGCCAGCCATCACGTAGCGCGAGAAGTCCTCCACCGAGCAACTGCTCAGCACCCCCAGGGCCACCGCCGGCCCGACACGGTTCACGCCCACCAGCATCAGGAACAGCCGCCGCTCGGTCTCCGTCGCGAAGCCGTAAAGGCGCATCTGGTCATCGCGAAGGATGAGGTGGGTCAGCACCCTGACGGGCCGGCCGGTCTCGGGGAGGGCGCTGTAGGTGGACAGGGGGACCTGCACGAGGTATCCGACGCCGCCCACGTCGATCGTCGCGGCGGCGGGCGTCTTGGATGCGAGCACCCCGTCCAGGGAATCAATCATTCGCTTCTTCGGGTGTTTCGGATAGGCTCAGGCCGAGGGCCGTCAGCTTGGTCTTGATCTCGGCGACGCTTGTGCGACCGAAGTTCGGCGCCGCCAGCAGGTCATCCTCCGAGAGGCGGGTCAGTTCGCCCATGGTCGAGACGCCGAGCCTGTCCATGCACTTGCGGCTGCGTGTGGACAGACCCAACTCGTCGACGGACATGTCGGACGACTTCTCGTCTTCACCCTCCTCCTGCTCAACCTCCTCTTCCTCATCCCCCCCCTCATTCTCCTCGTCTTGATCCACGAATATGTCCGTGGCACGCGAAGATATCCGGGCGGGTGGCCGCGAGCCCGCAAATTGGAGGTCGTTGCACCCCAGGAGGACCCTGATTTCGTCCAGGCTGGTCTCGCCGAAGTTCTTGAACTGGAGGAGCTGGCCCTCGGTGATGCGGGTGAGGTCGCCCAGGGTCCGCACGTTGAGCTTGTCCAGCGCGTTGCGACAGCGGGCGCTCAGCTCGAAGTTCGACAGCGGGAGCAGAAGCACCTCGTGGCGGTCGCGCTGACACTGGGTCTTCTCCGCGTCGGTGCGCATCCTGAGGGATGACTCGGCGTCCTTCAGGTAGAGTTTGGCGCGCCCGTGCGCGGGGTCGATTGCCAGCACGCGCTTGTAGCATTCCATGGCGCCCTCGTAGTTGCCCCCGTCCTCGTAGAGCACGCCCAGATTGATCAGAGCGCCCACAGACGTGGGCTTCAGCCCGGCGCAACGCTCGTACAGTGAGACCGCCCGGTCGTCATCGCCGTTCAGGTCGCAGTTCATCGCCAGCCGGAAAAGGCCCTGCCGGTGGTCGGGGTTTCGCTCGATGGCCTGCTCGTAGTGGGCCATCGCTTCCTCATACGCGCCTTCGGTTTCCAGCACCCGGCCCATTAGGTAGAGCCAGTCAGGGCTTTCAGCCTGTGACTTACCGTAACGCTCGCAGAGCTTGCGGGCCGCTTCAGCGTCGCGGCGGGCGCAGTGAATCTCTGCGATCAGCATGTCGGTGGAAAATCCATCCTCGCCGTGCCGGCCGGCTTCCAGCATTGCAAGGGCTTCCTCCTGGAGCCCGAGCTCGTTGTAGGCCCGCCCGAGGAAGTGCGCGCTTTCCTTGCGTGTTTTCACCGGGAGCAAGTGTTCCACGGCAGCCTGAAAATCCCCCAGGGCCACGCACAGTATGCCGGCCTGCTCCTGCAGGTCGCGCGCCTCGGTTGAGGCGTCTCGCTCCAGTCGCGGCCGCAGCTCCTTGAGGTGGTCATTCGTCCAATCCACGCTCTTGTAGGAGCTGAAGATCGCCTCCGCCAACTCATCGAAGTTGTCCCGGTCGATCCGCTCCTTGACGATGTCCTGCACTTTTCGCTTTGCTGTGAGTTCTACCATTGTCCCCGCTGAGTAGTAAGGAAGTTAAGGGCTGATATGGCAGCCTCCCGCCAGCTTGCGCCCCATAGGAACCCACAGAAATTAGCAAAAAGTTTGACGATTGTCAAACCGTTTGCTATCCTGCGGCGAGTTGGTCGCCTTCAAAAGGCCCGCCACGACCGGGCGCCAGAGGTGCCGTGGCCCGGCGCTGGAGGCGCCATGGGACGGCCGTCAGGGCCCCCAAGACAGGGACGCTTTCAGGCCATGGAAACAGGGGACGTAAGTATAGCAGGAGGCGTCGTGGTCGGCCCTGCCCGTGCGCTTCTGGTCATCGCGGGACCGTGCGTCATGGAGAGCGAAGCGCTGTGCGTGGACGTGGCCGGCGCAGCGGCGGAAGTGTGCCGGCGGCTGGGGCTGCCTTACGTGTTCAAGGCATCCTTCGACAAGGCCAACCGCACCAGCATCTCTTCCTTCCGAGGCCCGGGCCTGGAGGCGGGGCTGGAGGTGCTGGCCGGGGTGAAGCGCCAGGTGGGCGTGCCCGTTCTGACCGACATTCACCATCCCGCGCAGGCCGAGGCTGCCGCCCAGGTCGTGGACGTCCTTCAGGTGCCGGCCTTCCTGTGTCGGCAGACGGACCTGGTGGTGGCCGCCGCGGAGACCTGCCTTCCGGTGCACGTGAAGAAGGCCCAGTTCATGAGCCCGGCGGACATGAGCAACGTGGTGGAAAAGATTCACTCCCGGGGCAACCGGCGCGTGCTGCTGTGCGAGCGCGGCACCGCTTTCGGCTACAACAACCTGGTGGTGGACTTCCGGTCCATACCGGCGATGCGCGCCCTGGGTTGTCCGGTCATCTACGACGTCACGCACTCCGTCATGCGGCCCGGAGGCCTCGGCGGGCGCAGCGGCGGCGACCGTGAGATGGCCCCTCCGCTCGCGGCGGCAGCCGTGGCGGCCGGTGCGGACGGTCTGTTCATAGAGACTCACCCGCAGCCCGAGAAGGGCCTCAGCGATGCCGCGACCATGCTGCCTCTGGCCGAGCTTGAGCCATTGCTGGAGAGGCTGCAATTCATCGCCGCTGCGGCGGCAGGCAGGTAGCCATGAGACGCGTCGGCCTATTCGGGGGCTCGTTCAATCCCGTCCACGTGGCGCACCTTCTGCTGGCCGAGAGGGCGCTGGATGAGGCCGGGCTGGAGCGCGTCGTCTTCATGCCCGCTCGTCGACCCCCGCACAAACCCGAGATGCGCCTAGCGCCGGATGCCGACCGGCTGGAGATGCTCCGGCTGGCCACCGCCGATAACCCCCGCTTCGAAGTCTCCGCCCTGGAGCTGGAGCGCGAGGGGCCGTCATACACTCTGGCCACCGTTCGCGAGATCAAGGCCCCGCTCGGCCCTGAGACCGCCTTGTGCCTGCTGGTGGGCTCAGACACCATCGTCGAGCTTCCGTCCTGGTGGCGCGCTGACGACCTGGTGCAGGAGGTTGAGTTTGTGGGCTTCGAGCGGCCGGGAACGCCGCTGCATGAGATCTGCCGCGTCGAGGAGCACTTCGGCGCCGAGGTTGCCGACCGCATCCGGTGCTCGATCATCACCGCCCCGCTCCTGGAGGCGAGTGCAACCCAAGTGCGGGAGCGCGTGCGCGAGGGCCGGTCGATACGGTATATGGTCCCGGAGGCCGTTCGGCAGCACATCCTCGCGCGCGGGCTTTATGCTGCGGGCTGACGGTTGATCCCACGCGCCCGGAGACGCGCGAACGGAAGGCGTTTGCCAGTCTTTTCGGAATCGATTAACATGGTCCTGAGTGAGTCTTATATGCCTGCTTTCCGGATTCGTCTGGACCGCCCAATGGAACGAGTGACAACACAGCAGACTGAGAGCCGCGTCCTTCCCCTGGCGGAGGCCGACGAGGAGATTGCTGCGGCCATCGAGGGCGAAAAGCAGCGCCAGCACGACAACATAGAGCTTATCGCCTCCGAGAACTACTGCAGCCCCGCGGTGCGCGAGGCGACGGGTTCGGTGCTCACCGACAAGTACTCGGAGGGCTATCCCGGCGCCCGGTGGTACGCGGGTTGCCAGTACATGGACGTCGCGGAGAGGATCGCGATCGAGCGCGCGAAGGAGCTCTACGGCGCCGAACATGCGAACGTCCAGCCCCACGCCGGCTCTCCCGCCAACCTGGCCGTCTACATGACCGCCGTCCGCCCGGGCACGAAGGTGCTGGGCATGTCCCTCGGCCACGGCGGACACCTCACCCACGGCCATAAGCGCAACTTCAGCGGCGAGCTATATCAGATCATCAGCTACGGGGTCTCGCGCGATACCGGCCTGATCGACTACGACGAGATCCGCCGGTTGGCCCAGGAGCACAACCCGGCCCTGATCATCGCCGGCGCCAGCGCCTACAGCCGCCAGATCGACTTCGAGCAGTTCCGCGACATTGCCGACCCGGGGGGCGCATTCCTCATGGTGGACATGGCCCACATCGCCGGCCTGGTCGCAGCCGGCCTGCATCCGAGCCCCGTGCCGTTTGCCGATTTCGTCACCTCCACCACCCACAAGACGCTGCGCGGGCCCCGGAGCGGCTTCATCCTGTGCAAGGCCGAATACGCCAGGCAGATCGACGCGACGGTCTTCCCGGGAATCCAGGGCGGCCCCATGATGCACGTGATCGCCGCCAAGGCCGTTGCCTTCAAGGAGGCCATGCAGCCGGAGTTCCGCACCTACCAGGAACAGACGCTGGCCAACGCCCGCACGCTAGCCCAAGAGTTCATAAGCCACGGCTTCGCCGTCGTCAGCGGCGGCACGGACACGCACCTGTTTCTGCTGGACCTGACGGGGCACAACATAACCGGCATGCAGGGCCAGAGCGCTCTGAGCGTGGCGGGGCTGACGGTCAACAAGAACGCCATCCCGTTCGACACTCGCAACCCGGCCGAGGCCAGCGGCATCCGCATCGGCACCGCCGCCGTGACCACGCGCGGCATGAAGCAGCCGGAGATGCAGCGTATCGCCGCCTGGATCTGCGAAGTTCTCGCGGCCTCCGACCCCGAGGCGGCCGCCAAGGCCCTCCGGCACGAGGTGGTCGATCTGTGTGCCCGGTTCCCGATTCCCGGGCTCTGAGTGGCAGCCTGACACGGAGGAGGAGACAGTGCTCGACGCGCTGAAGAGCCTACTCGAACGCATTGCGGGCCAGCCGGACTTCTTGGTGGACAGCGAGGAAGGAACATGCCAAGAGATGGTGTTGCCTGTGTTGGCAAGCCTGGCATGGGACAGAGACAATGTGCAAGAAGTCGTCCCGCAGTTCCGGGTTGGCAATGGCAGGATCGATTATTGCTTGAGAATAGGGGAGAAGCAGGCAGCCTTCATTGAGGTAAAAAAGGTCCGGGAGGACCTTGAGGCCCATCAGGAGCAGTTGCTCCGCTACGCTTTTGACCCGCATTTCCCGGATGGTCCTAGTTTTCGGCCGTGGCAGAGCGCAGAATTGCCCCAGATGGCGTTCTGAGCGTGTTTCGGGGGTCCGGAGCGGGAATATCCAATGGGTGAAGCCGGCAATGGGTCTCTGGGGCTGACGTTCGACAGCCGTCTTAAGCTCGAATTCCACGGTGCGAAGATCACCT
>CAZHPE010000005.1:0-35610 GCA_964534775.1 uncultured candidatus Brocadiaceae bacterium | reverse complement strand
CTTCTTCGCGGCTTTCTTCTTGGTTGCCTTCTTCTTTACGACTTTCTTCTTCGCGGCTTTCTTCTTGGTTGCCTTCTTCTTTACGACTTTCTTCTTCGCGACTTTCTTCTTGGTTGCCTTCTTCTTTACGACTTTCTTCTTCGCGGCTTTCTTCACCGCTTTCTTCTTCACCGCTTTCTTCTTCGCTGCCTTCTTTGCCATCCCAGACCTCCCAAACATAGTGAAAAGAGATGCAGGTCGCTGATCTTCAGAGCCGAAAGCTCATCGACCTGGCCTGCCTGTCCCACGACCGGCGATTGTGATCGCAACAGCAAGATACATCCTTGGCCATCGGTCGCGCCCGCATAACACAATCATACTGTACAGAATCATGACCGTAAATCAATACTTTATCTGCGAAATACGAAAAGTTTTCCCGCTTTTTCTCTCGCGAAGACATTTTCATCGGAGCGACATGACCTTCGCCGGCTTCGCGCGCGTCATCGGCGAGGCCGACGGAGCTTTGAATCTGCGCCGATACGCTTCTATAATTGTGGAGATCAATTCGCTTCCCAACTTCGCGCTGTGCGCGGTGCGCCACCGCCGGTCGATTGCTTGCCTGCAGAAGCGCGCGACACGCCGATGTCCTTCCTTCGGAAATGCTCAGCCCATGGAACGCAGAGAGACACGGGCCGTTGAAGTTGGCGGGATAACCATCGGTGCCGGTGCGCCGGTGAGCGTGCAGTCCATGACCAAGACCCATACCGAAGATGCGAGTGCAACCCTGCAGCAGATCCGCGAGCTTGCCGACATCGGGTGTGAGATCATCCGATGCGCAGTGCCCAGTCGCAAGGCCGGGGCGGCCCTGGAGGAGATCGTCAGGCACTCGCCCCTGCCGGTAATCGCGGACTGTCACTTCGATCACCGCCTCGCCATCATCGCGCTGGAGAGCGGGGCGCACGGCGTGCGGGTCAACCCCGGTAACATGAGCGACGAGGACGGGCTGCGGGAGGTCTTCCGTAAAGCCGCTGCAGCGGGCAGAAAGGTGCGGATCGGCGTGAACTCGGGTTCCGTGAGGCCGAGGCGCGGCCTGGAAGTGAAATCGCACGAAGGCGATCTCGCGGAGCTGATGGTCCGCGAGGCGCTCAACTGTTGCGAGCTGGCCGAGTCGGAAGGCTGCGGCAGCATTGTGCTGAGCCTCAAGGCGAGCGACGTGCCCACTACTATCATGGCTTACCGCCTGGCTGCGCAGGCGTGCGACTATCCGCTTCACCTCGGGGTGACGGCGTCCGGCCCGCCCGAGGCCAGCCTGGTCAGAAGCTCCGTTGGCATAGGCGCCTTGCTGGCAGAAGGCATAGGCGACACGATCCGCGTCAGCATGACGGGGCCGCCGCACGCAGAGGTGGACGCGGGATTGAGAATCCTTGAGAGCCTTGGGCTGCGGCCCGTCGAAGGACCGGAGATACTCTCCTGCCCCACGTGCGGACGGTGCAGAATCGACCTTGTCGGACTGACGCTGGAGGTTGGCCGGAGGCTTAAAGGTTCCCGCAAGAAACTCAAGGTGGCCATAATGGGCTGCGTGGTCAACGGCCCGGGGGAAGCGGCCGAAGCCGACGTGGGCATTGCGGGCGGCGGGGACTTCGGCTACGTCTTTCGCGCAGGAAAACGGGTCAAGAAAGTAGAGGCATCGGCTTTGGCCGACGCGCTTTTGGCCGAGATCAATTCAATGGACTGAGCGCCGACGCGCTGCGCGCCGGCCGCGAGACGGAAGGCAATCGTGACCGTACAGAAAAGAAAACTTGTGGTTCTTGGCAGCACGGGCTCGATAGGCGAGAACGTCCTGGCCGTCGCGCGCAGCCTGCCGGAGCGCTTCGAAGTGCTCGCACTCAGCGCCGCATCGCGCTGGGGGAGACTGGCCGAACAGATCAAGGCATTCAAGCCGGCGGCGGCGGCGCTTGCGGACGAAAATTCGCGACGGCAGTTCGAGGATACGCTGGGGGCGATGCCGGTGCAGCTCCGCTACGGGCCGCAGGGCGCGGCCGCGCTGGCGGCCATGGCGGAGGCGGACGTGGTGGTGAACGCCATCTCCGGCTGGGCCGGTTTTCCGAGCGCAGTCGCCGCGCTGGAACGCGGCAGCGTGCTGGCGCTGGCGAACAAAGAATCGCTCGTGGCGGGCGGGCACCTGCTGGTGGGGCTGGCGGGGTCTCATGGCGGCATGATCGTGCCCGTAGACAGCGAGCACAGCGCCATCCTGCAGGCCATGCGCAGCGGCCGCCGGTCGGAGGTCGCCCGCGTCATCATCACGGCCAGCGGCGGGGCGTTTCGGGGCATGTCGCCGGAGCAGCTCCACGACGTGACCCCCGAGCAGGCCCTCAACCATCCCACGTGGAGCATGGGCAAGAAGATAACCATCGACTGCGCCACCCTCATGAACAAGGCCTTCGAGATCATAGCCGCGCGCTGGCTATTCGACCTCGATGCGGATAACATAGAGGTAGTCATTCATCCCCAGTCCATAGTCCATTCGTTCGTGGAGTTCGTTGACGGCTCGCTCATCGCGCAGCTCGGCGTGACGGACATGAAGCTGCCGATCCAGTTCGCCCTGACCTATCCCGACCGGATCGCGGGCCCGGTCGAGCGGCTTGACCTGGGGAGAATCAAGAAGCTGGACTTCAGTCGCCCGGACCCGGACACTCACAGCGCGCTGGAACTGGGCTTTGAGGTGGTGCGCCAAGGCGGCACAAGCGGGGCCGTTCTGAACGCCGCCAACGAGGTGGTAGTGCAGGCGTTCCTGGACCGGTGCATTCCCTTCACGCAGATTGTCCCCCTCGTGCGGGATGTTCTTCGGCATCATACGGTCGGCGATAACCCCGACGCACAGCAATTGAGCCGAGCCGATCAGTGGGCTCGGGAGGAGGCGCATAGATGCTTGCCATGATCTTGTACATTCTGCTCGCCGTCGCCGCGGTCAGCGTGGTGATAATCGTGCACGAGTTAGGCCATTTCCTCATGGCCAGGGCCGTGGGCGTGCGTGTGGAAGTGTTCTCCATCGGGTTCTGGAAGAAGATCGTCGCCTTTCGCAGGGGCGACACCGAGTATCGGCTCTCGCTGGTGCCCTTCGGCGGCTACATCAAGATGGCGGGCGAGCTCGTCGGCGAGGGCAGCGGGGCGCCGGACGAGTTCTCGTCCAAGACGCCGGGCCAGAGGGCGTTGGTCTTCGCCGCAGGGGTGTGCGCCAACATGGTTTTCGCCCTGGTGGCGTTCATCATCGCGTTCACAATCGGGGTTCCGTCCGAGGTGGCAGAAATCGGCGTTCTGGAAAAGGGTTTGCCTGCGTGGAAAGCCGGCTTGCGGGTTGGCGATCGGATCGTTCAACTCGACGATCTCAGGGCCCCGGACTTCGACGACGTCTTGCGTACTGTTGCACTGGGGGGCAAGGAGAACTTTTACGTCGTTGTGGAGCGGGACGGGCAAGAAGTCCCCTTCACGATCGAGACCGAATACGAGAAGCACCGGGGCCTGCGGAGCCTTGGGTTCTTTATGCCCATTGAGCCCGTTATCACGCAGTTCTCCGAAGTGGGCGAAGATGAGAAGCGCTGGCCGGCACGGGCGGCCGGCTTGAGGCTCAACGACCGCGTCATCGCCGTCGACGGAAGGCGGGTGGCGTCCGCCCAGCAGATAATCGGGATTCTCGGGAAGGTGAAGGACCGGGATGTCGAGTTGACGGTCAAACGCAAGGACGGGGAGCGCACGTTCGCCGTGCACGCGGAGCCGAGGCGTCGCCACCTCATCGGGATATCCGGCGACAGCAGCATCATCGAGGCCGTTCAGAACGATGGCCCGGCCGAACGGATGGGGTTGCAGAAGGGGGATCGGATCGTGCGCGTGGGCGAGACGCCGGTCGGCAGCGCCATTGATCTGGATGAAGCCATTAGAGACCGCGACGGACGCTTGACGATGACGGTCGAACGGGACGGGGGCGAGCGCATCCTCGAGGGTGAGGTGCCCGATGAGCAGGCGGTGGGGAAACTGCTGTTCAGCGTCAAGTTCGAGTCCAGTAACAAGCTCGCATGGGTCAATCCGGAAGGAGCTGCCTGGGAGGCCGGAATGAGGCCGGGGGATGTGATCGTGGCGATCAACGATGAAGAGGTCGAAAGCTGGGAGGATGTCCTCCGGGAAAACGGCCGTAACGGGTCAGCGGCATGCACCGTTCGGTGGCTCCGCGGGGGCAAGACGTTCGCCAAGAGTGTCATGCCGCGTACGATGATCGACGGAAGCGGACTCAATCTGGGGCTCGCTTTCACCCGTCCCAAGATGCGAACCCGGCGCTACAGCATCGCCAAGAGCGTGGGCGTGGGCCTGAGGAAAACCGTGGGCGAGGTCAAAGGGGTCTTCGTGATGCTGCGCAGCATCGGCAAAGGTCAGGTGAGCCCCAGGAATGTCGGCAGCATAGGGACGATTGCGGTGGCAACCTATCGGGCGGCCAAATACGGCCCCGGCAAGCTCATCTACTGGGCCGCCATGCTCAGCACCGTAATCGCGGTGGTCAACATACTGCCCATTCCCGTGCTGGACGGCGGCCACCTGGCCTTTGTGGCCATGGAGAAGATGCGCGGGCGGCCAGTGAGTGAACGCGTGATGCTGATCACTCAGTACGCGGGGCTGTGCCTGCTGGTCGCCGTCATGGCCTATGCGATCCGCAACGACGTGCTCAGGTTCTTCTTCCGCAACTGATGTCGCACTGCAACGCGACGCATCCGCGGCCCGGCCCGCGGTCATACATGCCCGTCGCCCACGTCTATCCTCGGGCCGTGCCCGGGGAATGCGCCCATCAACTCGGCCGCACCTTTCGCGATGAACCCCACGTCGCCGGCCGCCTCGAAGAAGCGCACGCCCGCCTTGATCCACGGCTTGGCGACCTCGTAGGAGGCCGCATACATCCCGGCGACCTTGCCGTGTTCCTTGGCGGCGCCGAGCAGGCGATCTATGGCCTTCACGACATTCGGGTGATCGTAGCGTGCGGGCCGGCCCAAGCTTACGCTCAGGTCGAAGGTGCCGATGAACATCATGTCGACCCCAGGGACCTCAAGAATGGCATCGACGCGGTCCAGGCCCGTGACGCTCTCAATATGGGCCAGAACCATCGTTTCCTCGTTGGCCGTCTTCAGGTATGTCCTCAGATCGACCGGCTCATAGTCGGTATTGCCCATTCCAGGTGAGGCCGCACGAACCCCGTCCGGCGGATACTTGGTGTAGCTGACGAGCTTGGTCAACTGTTCGGCTGACTCGGACATGGGCAGCTGCATCCCGGTCACACCCGCGTCGAGCAGCTTGCAGACGGAGCCACGGTCGACGTAGGTGCATTTCGCCACCACCGGGAGCCCGCAGAGCCGGCAGGCGAGGATGAAATTGGCCAGCTCAGCCTCGTTGAAGAACGCATGCTCGTTCTCCACGTAGACGAAGTCCGCCCCCGCGTCGGCATACACCTTGGCCACCCACGGCGCGCAGACTTGGTTGACCATGGGGCCGACAACCAGATCCTGCTCCTTCAGCATCTGCTTGAGGCTTCGCATCCTTTACTCCCCCTTTCCATCCCAACCGTCTTCCTCGATGCTCGCGTCGTCCAGTCCTCCGTCGTCGTAGGTGTAAGCGTGAGGGTCCTGCTGAGAATAATCCGGGTGACAACCGTCCGGCGCATTCCCCAGGGTGCGCTTCACGTGGGCGTCCTCGAACAGAACGTTTGGACCCTTTAGGGTGGTTGGCACCATCTGCGATGTGGTCGGCGAGGACAACACGCCCAGCGTCGGCCCCCCCCCGGGAACCAGGTCATCCTGAGTGTAGTCCAGCTTCTTGATCTCGGGCCTCAGCGTGTCATCATCGGCATGGTCGACGTAGGCAGCCTTCCGTTTCTCCCTGCCCGCCCCGCACCGGCCATTGTTAGCATGCCGGCCAAGACCCCGATGACGGCCATAACCACCAACAGCTCGACGACAGTGAACGCCTTCCTCATGACCCCCCTCTCCCCTCCTTGCAAGCACTATGCGGCACCCGGGCTTCCGGTTCCTCCCAGATGCGTAGTATGAGTGCGAAAGGGCGAGAATGCAAGGCGAGATCTGGAGGCGCCGGAAATGGTTCTGCCGGACAGCCGGAAGCTGGCGTCAAGGGGAAGGAACTGCGGAACTGGCGTGCCGGACACGATCTCGCCGGCGAAGGCCGCGCAGACAAAATGAAACCGCCGCCGTTTCCCTCCAAACGGCGGCGGTTATGCTTGCCCTTCGGAGTCTGCCCTAAGCCTGGATCTTCATTACGTTGACGGCCCGGGGACCCTTGGGGCCGTCCTCGATCTCGAAGTCGACCACATCGTTTTCGGCCAAGCTCTTGAAGCCTCCGCCACCGATGCCGGTGTAATGGACGAAAACGTCTTTGGTCCCGTCGTCGGGCGCAACGAACCCAAAACCCTTCGTATCACTGAACCATTTAACGATGCCTCTAGCCATTGCAAAACCTCTGAAAAACAATCCTTCCTTGCTGCGGGCTGACGCACCATCGCGCGTCTGAAAGCTCCGCTTCTCCACGATGTGCTCCATTTCTGGCTATGCTCAGCGGTGGGCGGGAACGAATGGTTGGCCGAGGCGGACAATGAGCACGGCGAGGTGTGATTTCGACCCCACAGGCGAGGGAACCCAAGGCCGGAAAAGAAACCTGCATACGCGCCTGACCGACTGCGAAAACCACTATCCGGGAACGTCTGCGCCCGGTCTGACATAACCACTACACCGCCGCACTGCCGTATACCGCTCCGCAGAGCCGTAGAGACGCCCCTCCCCACGGGACGCCCCAGAGCACATCTAACAGGGTAGTATACACTTCCGATTGCGATTTTGCAAGAAAAAGATTCGCCGGTTCTGGGCCATCCTTCCCCCAGTGAGGCCCCTCGGCGGCGAGCGACCCATCCCGCGCGCCGGACCCTCGCGCCTCCCTTGTGGGCGCCCACAAGCGGGGCGTATTCTACCCGGTGGAACCGCCGAGACCTGAACCTCGAAAAAAGCTCGGACGAACGCGATTTGCCCCTTGCAGACGGCTCTTTTTTATTTACAATAGGAGCCTGCAGTACGCAGGTAAAGAGCGGTTCG
The DNA here is from genome assembly GCA_964534775.1 of uncultured candidatus Brocadiaceae bacterium. Lineage (GTDB taxonomy): Bacteria > Planctomycetota > Brocadiia > SM23-32 > SM23-32 > CAZHPE01. The sequence continues at coordinate 28,498 of CAZHPE010000005.1, read as the reverse complement.
AGAGGGGGCAAGTCCGCCGCGACGCTCCTTATGGTCGAGAAGACCGAGGGCATCGTCGCGAAGCAGGTCGAGGCGATCAAGAATCTCAAGATCGACAAGGTGACGGTCTGGGACTCTGGCGGCGGGGAGGGCGCTCTTCGACGGCCGGGTTCGTTTCCAGCCTCATCCGGAGCCTCCCGCCACCGCACGACGTGGCTGCCATGGCCGGGGTGGACCTGCCGGAGTACCTGGGCAGGATCGCCGACATCGGCGTGGGGCGAGATGACGCCGATGAAGCTGAGCACGGGGGGCCTCGCCGCAGGAGTAGGGTCCCACGGGCTGACGGAATAGCCTGGTGCAGCGGGCGGGCGCCGTTTCACTTGACCGCAAGGCGGTTCACGTGTACACTCAGTGCCCGTGTGCCACCATTGAGCCGCTGCTTTCCTGCCTGACTTCAGCCTCTCTCTAAGCGCTGCACAATGGCAAATAGAGTCGAACAACTCACCGCCGAACTCGACAGCTTCGACCCCGGGGAGCGTCGTGCCGCCCTCGAACGCCTCGTCGAGATGGCCCGCAGCGAGCAGGTGGCCGTGGCCGAGCCTACCGGCGCAGTAAACTTGCACTGCCATACGTTCTTCTCCTTCAACGCCTACGGCTACTCCCCCTCACGGTTCGCGTGGGAGGCCTATCGGCGCGGCCTGGAGGCGGGCGGCGTGGTGGACTTCGACTGCCTCGACGCCACCCGGGAGTTCCTGGCAGCGGGACGGCTGCTCGGGCTGAAGACCACTGCAGGCATTGAAACGCGAGTCTTCATAAGCGAATATGCCGACCGGGTGACCAACTCGCCAAAGGAGCCCGGCGTCTCCTACCTGATCGGCACTGGTTTTACGGATTCTCCGCCAGCCGGCACCCAGGCGGCCGAAACGCTGGGCGACATGGGCGCCCGGGCGCGCGCGCGCAACTTGAGGATGCTGGGCAAGGTGAACGCCCATCTCGCGCCGGTTGCGGTGGACTACGAGCGTGACGTGCTGCCCCTGACCGCGGCCGGCAACGGCACCGAGCGCCACATGCTGACGGCGTACGAGGCCTGCGCGCGCGAGGTGCTGCCGGACGAAGATGCGCTGGCGGCGTTCTGGAGCGAGAAGTTGAACGCGGACCCGGCCGAGATCAGGCGCCTGCTGGACGATGTGCCGTCTCTGAAGGACCTGATGCGCGCCAGACTGATGAAACACGGCGGCGTGGGCTACGCGCAGCCCGACGCGGGGGTCTTCCCGGCGATCGAGCAGGTGGTGGCCATGACGCTGGAGTGCGGCGCCATGCCGAGCGCGGGCTGGCTCGACGGCACCAGCGGCGGCGAGGCGGACCCCGTGGAACTCTTCACCTTCCTGCGCGAGAAGGGCTGCGTCTGCGTGATGATGGCCCCCGACCGCAACTGGAACGTGCCGGAGAAGGAGCGGGCCGTGAAGGTGGCCAACCTGCGCGCGGCCGTCGAGGCGGCTTGCAGCTTGGAGATGCCCATCGTCGTGGGCACGGAGATGAACAAGCACGGCAACAAGTTCGTGGATGATTTCGGCGCGGAGGCCGTTGCGCCGCATTTCGATGAGTTCCGGCGGGGCGCACACATCGCCTGGGGCCACACACTGCTGATGATGACGGCGGGTGTGGGTTACGTGGGCGAGTGGGCCGAGGAGCATTTCGGCTCCGATGCGGCCGCCAAGAACGAGTTCTTCCGCCGGATCGGTGCGGAGCCCTACCCGGGCGAGGGCGTGATGGAGCGCTGCACCCGGACCGGCACCGGAGGCGGGCCGGATGAGTTCGCCGGCATCATCTGCCAGTAGCGCGCAGGCGGCGGGTACCGTAGGCAACAACGTGTTGGGCACGGAGGATGTGAGGCAATGGCAAAAGTTGTGACTTTTGGCGAGATCATGCTGCGGCTGACAACGCCGGGCTTTCAGCGCCATACGCAGGCCGCTGCGTACGAGGCCACCTTCGGCGGCGCCGAGGCCAATGTAGCCCAGAGCCTGGGCCACTTCGGCGTCGAAGCCCGCTACGTGACGGTGCTTCCCAACAACCCCATCGGGGACGCCTGCGTCCGCCAGCTTCGCTCCTTTGGCGTGGACACCGGCCACATCGTCCGGAAGGACGGGCGGATAGGGATATATTTCGTGGAGACGGGCGCCGTCCAGAGGCCGAGCAAGGTCATCTACGACCGGGCCCGCTCGTGCATCGCCGAGGCCGGGCCCGGCGACATCGACTGGGACGCCGCCTTCGAGGACGCGGACTGGTTCCATTGGACCGGCATCACGCCCGCAATCAGCGAGAGTGCGGCGGCCCTGTGCCTGGAGGGCGCGCAAAGGGCGACGGAAAAGGGCCTGACAATCTCCTGCGACCTGAACTTCCGCAGCAAGCTGTGGAAATGGGGAAAGAAGGCGGGCGAAGTCATGTCCGGCCTGGTCGAGTACGTCCAGATGGTCATCGGAAACGAGGAGGACGCCGACAAGGTCTTAGGCATCAGGGCACCCCATGCGAATGTGGAAGCGGGCCGGGTGGAGGCTGAGGACTACCGTTACGTGGCCGAGAAGCTCATGGAACGGTTCCCGGGGTTCAAGAGGGTGGCCATCACGCTGCGCGGGAGCCTGAGCGCCTCGCACCACACCTGGAGCGGTGTTCTCTTTGACGGAGAGACGCTTTACACCACAAGAGTTTACGACGTGACGCACTTCGTCGACCGGGTCGGCTCCGGGGACAGCTTTGCGGCAGGCCTCATCCGCTGTCTGCGCGAGGGCCGGACGGATCAGGCCGCGCTGGATTTCGCCGCCGCCGCCAGTTGCCTAAAGCACACCATGACAGGCGACGTGAACCACGCGACGGTCGATGAGGTGGAAACGCTGCTAAAGAGCGGCGGCTCGGGCCGGGTGCAGCGCTGAGCTATCTCAGGCGAGCCGCCTGTCGCGCCAGCAGCATCGCCCGCCGCCGCGGCCGGCATGGCCCGCGAGTTTGCCATAGACCCCTGCGGATGACCAATGCTACGCCGCACTATGCGGCCGGTTGACACGAGAACGGAGGCATGGTTTTTACGCCGCGGGCCAGTGGACCAAGCAAAGTTGTTCAGGGAAATCTGAACATTACGAGTACAACGTTGCACTAAGCGAGCGCCGACGGGAGACGTCGCACCGCAGAACCCAGCGGGTGACAGCACAACTTATGGTTGAGCACTCAGTTGTGACACACATCGTGTTGGAGGTTCATGCGTCCGTGCGAAAGCCGAGCAGGGCCGACGGATGCGGCTGCCAGCGTCGATGACAGGGTCAAGAAGCGTCATGGTAAAGGATCAGGAGATTTGTTCAGCCGCCTCTACGCCATAGCGAAGAACGCGTTCACTGAGATCACACGTCAGCCCGCGTACGGCATCTTGCTGCTTGTGGGGATGGTGCTGATAGCGTTGAGCCCCCTGATAACCGCTTTCAGCATGGAAACCGGGTCGGATCTGAAGCTCCTGGTGGACATGGGGCTCGGGACGATTTTCATGGTGGGCCTTATCCTCTCGGTCGTGAGCGCGACGCAGGTGGTAAGCCGGGAGATCGAGGTCAAGACCGCCGGCGCCGTCATAAGCAAGCCGGTGAGCCGGCTGATTCTGGTGACGGGCAAGTTCTTGGGCGTGAGCGGGGCGATGTGGGCGGCCAGCTACCTGCTGGGGATCATGCTCATTCTGGCCGTGCGACAGGACGTTCCTCACGACGTGGGCTGGAAGCCGGATTGGCCGGTTCTCGTCGCCCAGGCGGGTTCGATGGCAGTGGCGCTGGCCTTGGCGACGTATGCGAACTACTTCTACCGCTGGAACTTCACCTCCACGTCCGTCAAGGCCGCACTGGTGACCTACACGGTTACCACTCTGGCCGTCTGCGTGGTGGGAATCGAACATGACTGGCACAAGGGCACGAGTTTGACGCTGAACGGGTTGGAGCTCTTTGCGGAGAAGAACGCCGGGCCCGTGGTTGCGGCAGCCGTGCTGGTCGCGCTGGGCGTGTGGATGCTGTCGGCGGTGGCGGTGGCATCCTCCACCCGACTCAACATGGTGGCTGGCGTGCTGGTGTGCACCGCCGTGTTTTTTGTCGGCATGGTCTCGCACTACCTCTTCGGATGGGCGGTGGACACCCCTTGGGGGAGCTGGGAGGTTGACTACAGCGAGGCGGAGAGGGTAAAGGTTTCCGGGCAGGTGCGCACGGCGGAGGGAGAGGGCATTGCAGGAGTCATAATGAGCGGCCTGCCGGGGAGTGTCGCGACCGACGACAGAGGCATCTACGACGCGTGGGTGAAGAGGGACGGTTGGGGCAGCGTGTCGCCGAGGCTTCCTGAATATGTTTTCCGCCCGGACAAGCGGTCCTACCCCCGGCTTGCATCGGACGAGGCGAATCAGGACTACACGGGAGTGCGTATCGAGAAAGGCTGGGGCTACGGGCTCAGGACAGGGTGGAAGTGGACGGCTTGGACCGCTTATCACGTCTTGCCGTCATTTCAGCTCTTCTGGGTGGCTGACCAGCTCGTTCGTCCCGACCCCCACGTGCCGTGGCCCTACGTGGGCAAGGCGGCCCTGTACGCCGCTCTGTGGTGCGGGGCCATGGTGGGTTTTGCGACGTTCCTGTTTGAGGGGCGCGAGATCATATAGGTGGCGTTTCGGCGTTACGATCGGGAGGACGAATAGGAATCATGGCTCTTAGAGAGAAGCGTTTGGAGCACACGGCGTTGTTCGGGCTATTGGTGCAGGTCGCATTTGCCGGCGTGGCCTACGCGCTGTATGTGATTACCGGCAGCCTGGCGATGCGGGCCCAGGCGTGGTTCCTGGTGCCGGGTGTACTGCTGTGGATTGTCGTGATGCTGCACGGGCGTCAGCGACGCCGGGCGCAGGAAGAGCGCGAGGAGCTGGAGGAGCTCCAGCGCACGCGCCTGAGCGATGAGCTGTTCGACGAACAGGAAGTGGAGCGCATGCGAGAGCATGCCGGCTTGGTCATTTTCGAGCGCTACGTCGTGCCCGGCATCGCGGTCGTGCTAAGCGGTCTGCTGGCGTTCTTCTGCTACTGGAGCTTGCGCACCGCGCTGCGCGAGGCGCCCGACATCGGGGCCATCAAGGATCCCCTAGTGGGCGTGGGAGGGCTGGCTGGGATCGCCTTCTTCGGGCTTCTGGTCGGCAAGTACTGCGTGGCGCTGGCCCAGAGCACCCGGTTCAGGCTGCTGCGGGCCTCCGGCTCGTTCATGCTCGGCAACGCGGCATCCAGTTTCCTGGTGGTTTGCTCGCTAGTGATGGTCCAGTTCGGTGTCGGATGGCTGGAAGCGGGGATGGCCTTCTTGCTGCCGGGCGTGATGGGGCTGATCGCCGTGGAGATCGTTCTGAGCATGGTGTTGGACATCTATCGCCCGAGGGTTCCCGGGCAGGAGGTGCGTCCGCACTACGACAGCCGCCTTCTGGGGCTGATCGCCGCCCCCGGCAGCATGCTCAAGACCATTGCGGCCACGCTCGACTACCAGTTCGGCTTCAAGGTCTCGGAGACGTGGTTCTACCGGTTCATGGGCCGCGCGATCATCCCGCTCTTCCTCGTCCAGATCATTGCCTTGTGGCTGCTCTCGTGCTTGGTGATAGTGCACCCGGACGAGATCGCCTTCATCGAGCAGTTCGGCAAACCGATACTGACAAAGGCCGACGCCGAGCGCGGGTTCCAAGCCACCGTCTACACCTCCGGGGTCCGATTCAAAGCGCCGTGGCCTATCCAAACGGCAAGGAAAGTGCCGGCCTACAGGCTCTTCCGCAAGGACATCGGCAAGCACCGATACAAGAGGGGAGAGAGGGGCGGGCGCCTGCCGCCGGGCGTAATGGAGATGACCGACCCCAACTACCTCCTCTGGGGTGAGGTGCACATCGAACCAAGCGTCGGCTACGAGGTGAGCTTCCTGTCCCCCGGCAGCGAGGAGGCGGGCGCAGACACCGATGCGCCGCCAGTGAACATCGCTTTCTTGGAGGCGCAGGTTCACTACCGCGTCAAGAGAACGCCCGACGGCCGCGGGGTCGATGAGAAGGCGGCCTACCGCTTCTATTACGATCACCGTGATCCGGAACGGCTGCTTGAGAACCTGGCCTACGCCGTGCTGACGCGCCTAGCCGCGCGGCAAGACTTCCTGGAGTGGATGAACGTGAAGCGCGGGGAGATTTCCGAGCAATTCCGCGACGACCTGCAGAAGGAATTGCACGAGCGCGGGATGGGTCTGGAGATCGTCTACGCCGGCATTCCGGTGGTGTATCCGCCGCACGAAACAGCCAGGGCCTTCGAAGGCGTGGGTAGCGCCTATCAGGAGATGGAGAAGCTCAAGCACATTGGGCGGGGTCAGGCAGCGAGAATCGTCGGGGAGGCCAGGGGCGAGGAGGCGCGGATCCTCGGCGAGGCCAGCGAATTCGCCACCCGCCTCTCGAAGGTCGCCGGCGCCGAATCCGAGCGTTTTGCCATCCAGGCCCAGACCTATCGTATGGCCCCCCGCGTCTATCTTCATCGCCTGTATCTTAGGGCGCTGGAAGACATTCTGCGGGGACACAGGGTCTATGTGCTGCCCGTTCGCAAGGACGTGGGCGTGGATCTTGACCTGACCACAACCCAGCCCGGCATTACCGGCGGCATCAATCTCGAGGAGAATTTCCGATGAAGAGCAGCAAGATAACGTTTATCGCCGTGGCCGCCGTCGTCGCCCTGCTGGTGGTCTATCTGTTCACCTTCCAGGTGCGGCGCAATGAGGTTGCCGTCCACTACCGTCGCGGCGCGATCTACCGAATAGTCAACATGGACAAGAACGAGGCTGGCTGGAAGTTCCGGTTCACGCGCCCTTTCGACAAGGTCGTCAAGTACGACAAGGGCGTTCGTGTGCTGGAAACCCCGGCCGTGCAGACGCAACTGCAGGACCAGCGGCAAGTCATCGTCGGGATGTATGCGGCCTGGCAAATCGCCGACCCCCGCCAGTTCGTAAAGAGCCTGGAAAGCGAAGAGGAAGCGGCGCAGGAACTCAAGGACATCATCGCGGAGGAAACGTCCGCGCGTATTGGCAGGGCCGATTTCAAGAACCTGGTGAGCGCAAACCCGGAGGAGCTTCGGTTCGATCAGATCAGGGCCGACATCGACGAGGCGGTCCGCCTGGCCGTGGATGAGCGCGGATACGGCCTGAAGGTCGTATCGCTCGGCGTGCGGCAGATGGCCATACCGCCATTGGAGACCAGCAAAGTCCTGGAGGGGATGCAGGAAGAACGTAAGGCTCGGGCCGCCGAGTATATCGCGCAAGGCAAAAGCGAACGGGAGGCCATCAGGAGCGAGGCCCTCAGGAAAGCCGACGTAATCCGTGGACAGGCAGCCCTGAAGGCCGAGCAGATCAAAGCGAAGGCTGAGAAGGAGGCATCCCAATTCAACCCGGTGTTTGCCAAAGAACCGGAGCTCGCCATCTTCCTGGCTAACATGAAGAGCTTGACGACCATTTCCCGGAACGCCACAAAGGCAGGGACGCCTCTGACGCTGGTCATCGATGTGCTCACGCCTCCGTTCAACGAGCTGACGAGAAGCGATTCGGACGGCGGCGGTCAGGCCAAGGGCCGGGCCGAAGGCACCCTCGTCGATGCCGGGCAGGAAAGGGAGGAATGACGATGTCCGACGACTGGACGGAACCCGAAAGCGCCGGCGAGGAGGAAAGCCCCCAGGCGCCGCCCGAGGACGGGGAGCAAGTCGGGCAACCGAACGACGCGGAAGATGACGCCACCGCGGACATCGGCACCCGCGCCATTTCCGAAGCGGCGTGCGTGGCCTTCGTGATCATGCTGGTTGCGATGGCCGGTCTGGTGGGCTTCTATGTCTACCAGAGGCTGTTCTGGGTGCAGTTGAACGAGGTGAACATAAAGCTCCGGTTCGGCCGGCCGGTCAAGGTGGACGGGTCCTACGTAATAGAGCCCGGGAGCGGATATCATTTCCTGTGGCCGGGCGAAGAAGTGGTGCGCGTGTCCACCAAAGAGGAGCCGCTTGAACTGAATATGGAGTTCATGCCCTTCAGGCGAGCCCGCACCGAAAGGGAGATGGAGCTCATGGCCGAGCAGGGGATCTCTGCGAGCGAGCGCCCGGTCGATGTGAAGACGGACGGGTTTCTCATCACGGGCGATGCCAACATCGTCCACCTCAGGTTGAAGGTGCGCTACGCCGCAGGCGGCGAGGATGATGATCTGCTTGACTATGCATTCGGCTTCATCGGCCCCGATCCGGAACCCGGGGAGCCCCGGAAGGACCCTGAGTGGTTGCTGAGGCGCTTTACCGTTCAGAGCACCATCGAGACCATCGGATCCTGGACCATCGAGGACGTTCGGCAGAAGTATCGCAGGACCCCGGGCGGTGCCACAATTGCCCTTCAGCAAGAGATCCATAACCGCATCACGGCAGAACTGGATGCCTACCGCCGGGCCAACAGCAAGTCCCTCGGCATCAAGGTCGCCGGCGTCGAGCTTACGCTGGGACCGGTGGTGCCCCCGGTAGTCCAGGCGGCGTTCGACGCCGCCCGGGACGCCCAGGCACAGATGGCCCAACGCATCCACGAGGCCGACAACGAGGAGCAACAGATCCTGACGCGCGCGCGCAGCAGCGCGAGCCGGATCGTGCGCGCGGCGGAGAGCTATGCCACACGGCTCGTCAACACCGCAAAGGCCGACGCAGAGATGGTCCAGACTCTTGGCGAGGCCTATGGCAAGTCGCCTGAGGCGGCCAGCATCCTGCGCAGCACGCGTTACAACCGCATGATCGTGGAACTGTTCGCCGCCTCCGAGGACCCGTACGTCTTGGGGCCCGGTCAGACGCTGGAAATACAGCTCTCCCCCGTGGCGCGCACAGTCAAGAATCGGCTCAAGGAGGCCCAGCAGCGGTTGAGCGCGCCTGGGGCGACGGAAGCGGGCGGACACCAGCACTGAGAGGCGAGCGTGCCCGGCCCCTAGTGCCGCGGCCGAAGGCGGCAAATGGACTACGAGACGATCTGAAGAAGAAAAAGGAGAGAGGGAAGTGTCCCAGGTACAGGCATCCAGCGCAATCGAAGGCGGCGCTGCCGAACGAACGCGTTTCGGCAGTTTGCACAGCCAGCTCGTCATCACCTTCATCGGTGGCGTACTCATCCTGAACTCCTGGCTCGCCGACAAGTTCCTGTTCCCGGGGCAGCAGGAGATCGGGGCCTTCAGCGCCATGCTGGGCGCCATCTTGCTGGGCGCATTCATCGTGCGGGCCGCCGTGAAGGAGATGGCGAGCGGGAGGATGCACATGTCCGTGCTGGTGGCCTTGGCAGTGCTGGCGGCCTTTTCCCTGAGCGAGCCCGGCTCCGTGGGCAGCGGCGCAGGCTACCGCGTGGCCGGCATAGTGGCGCTCTTCATGCTCCTGGCTACCCTCATCGAGCAACGCACTGCTGAGGGCGCCCGCACGAGCGTGGAACAACTGATGCGCTTCCAACCCCGTAAGGCCGAACTCGTCGGCGGGGAGATAGTAGATGTGAGCCAGTTGAAGCCCGGGGACAGCATTCGCCTGCGCCCTGGTGACCGCGTGCCAGCCGACGGGCGCATAGTCGAAGGCGAAACCACCATGGACGAGGCCACCATCACCGGCGAGTCCCTCCCTGCCGACAAGGCGGCCGGTGAGGAGGTCTTCGCCGGCACGCACAACCTCACGGGCGCCATCGTCGTCGAGGTGATCCGCGCCGGCGAGGACACTACTCTCGGCAAGGTGAAGCGACTGATCCTCGAGGCCGAGGCCACCAAGACACGCCTGATGCAACTGGTCGACCGCTACGCCATCTGGTATGCGCCCGTGGTTCTGATGATCGTCTTCGTGGTCTACCTGATGACCGACGGTGACGTTCAGCTCGCCATCACGCTGCTTGTGCTGGCCTGCCCGTGCGCCTTCGTGCTGGCCACGCCCACGGCCATGGTGGCCGGCCTCACGGCGGCGGCACGGCTTGGCGTGCTTGTGAAGAACGTAGGCCACCTGGAGGTGGCCGGCAGCATTACGGCGGTGGTTTTCGACAAGACCGGAACGCTGACCACGGGCGAGCTGACCGTGACGCGGCTATCGCCGGCGCCGCAGGTGGAGGGCGCGACGCTCCTGCAGACGGCGCTTACCCTGGAGCAGAACTCCCGTCACCCCGTCGCGCGCGCCGTGGTGGGCGTGGCGGAACGGGCCAACATCATGCCGCTGGAGGCCAGCGGTGTGCAGGAGGTCGCCGGAAGGGGCGTTCAGGGTCTGGTGGGGGGGGAGGAAGCGTTGGTCGGCCGCGGCCAGTGGCTGGAAGATCAGGGTGTCGACATGAGTACCGTCCCGCGCGACAAGATCCCCGAAGTCGAAGGCATGAGCCTGCTGTTTGTGGGCCGGGCCGGGCGCTGTATCGGGTGGATCGCGCTGGAGGACCGTGCCAGGCCCGAAGCGCAGCAGGCCACCTCCGAGCTCAAGGAGCTGGGCGTGCGGCGGCTGACGATGCTCACGGGCGATCGCTGGAGCGTTGCCAGAAAGGTGGCGGGCGAGCTGGGCTGCACCGAAGTGCAGGCGGAGTGTCTGCCCGAGCACAAATTGCGTCTGGTCGAAGCGATGCGTGCGGAAGGCAACACGGTGGCAGTGGTCGGTGACGGCGTCAACGATGCCCCCGCGCTGGTCGCCGGCGACCTGGGCATCGCCATGGGGGCGGCCGGCAGCGACGTGGCCATCGGCAGCGCATCCATCGCCCTGATGAGCAACGACTTGGGGCGGTTGCCGTGGTTGGTGCGGCTCTCGCGCCAGCTCAAGCGCGTCATCTTGCAGAACCTCGGCATTGGCCTCGTCTTCATGCTGGGCTTCGCCGTGTTGGCAGCGCTGAAGATTATTGGCCCGATCGAGGCCGCCGCCGTGCAGATTGTGAGCTCTTTCATCGTCATCTTCAACAGCGCAAGGTTGGTGCGGTTTGGCGAGAACCTGTTGCCCCATAACCCAGCGGCTGCCGAGAGCGACGCTACGGCTGCCCGCACCGCCTGAGGAATCGTCGACCGTGGCGAAACAAATCGAAAACGTGATCGAGACCATCGGGCTGACCAAGGTCTACAAGGACTTCTGGGGACGGGGTCGCGTGCGCGCCCTCGACTCGCTCGACCTCACGGTGAGGAGGGGCGAGGTCCTCGGGCTTCTCGGGCCGAACGGCTCCGGCAAGACCACCATGGTGCGCCTGCTACTGGGGCTGCTCTTCCCAACGGGGGGGCGCGCGTTTGTGTTCGGCAGGGACCCCAGAAACATCGAGCTCAAGAAGAGTCTGGGCTACATGCCCGAGGAGTCAAACCTCTACAGTTACCTGAATGCCGAGGAGACACTGCATTTCTTCGGGCGCCTGTTCGGTCTCTCTCGGGGGGAGCGCACCAGGCGCGTTGCCTCCCTGATCGGCATGGTGGGGTTGGAGAGGGCGCGGCGCCGCCCGGTAGGTGAGTTCTCCAAAGGCATGGCGCGGCGCATCGGCCTAGCGCAGGCCCTGATAAACGACCCTGACCTTCTGATCTTGGACGAGCCGACCTCCGGCCTGGACCCGATCGGCACACGGGAGATGAAGGACCTGATCACGATGCTTCGCGGCCGGGGGAAGACCATCCTGCTGTGCAGCCACCTTCTGGCCGACGTGGAGGAAACCTGCGACCGGGTCTGCATACTCTACGGAGGTAAGGCAAGGGCCCTTGGGGACGTAAACGAGCTGCTCGTGCGCCAGGAGATGATGCAGATCCGCAGCCCAAAGGTTTCCGAGGTCGTAGTGAAGCAGATAACGGACCTTATTCACGCCGACGCAGGCGCGGAAGCTAACATCGAGGTTGGCTCGCCCGCCCAGAAGCTGGAAGAGTTTTTTCTGGACGTGGTCAAGCAGGCCCGGCGGGAGAGACTCGTCACGGCGGGCGCAGAGGCCGGCGGCCCGGCCGCCGAGTTCCTCACAGGTGGGACGGAAGAGGCGGCGGGGGACGAGCTCGTGCAAGGGCTGGTGGCGGCAGGGCAGGATGCGGCGGCGCAGGAAGGAGCAGCGGCCACGGAGCCGGCCCCTGAGAAGCCGGTGGCAATGGTGTCGGGACCCGATACGGGGGTACTTCAGGACTTGGTCGAAGGCGCCGAGGAAGCCGGGCGGCAGGAGAGCCAGACCGAGCTGGAACTCGAGCCGGTCGAAGACACCGAAGTCGGCGTGCGGCACGAGGTGCTTGACGATCTCATCGAGGACGGCAGCGAAGGCGGCGACAGGGACGATTCGGACACTGACACATGAGAAACATACTCTACGGGGCTGTTGGCGGCGTGCGATGGCTCGTGGGACAGTTCAAGGCGGCCGTGCGGTGGCTTGTGCGGCTGGCCCCGGAGGTGATGGGGGCGTTGCTGCTTGCCTTTCTGCTGCCGCTGCTCTACTTCTGGTTCCGGGGCATTGCTGAGGTAGCGCAGAAGATATGGGCCGACCCCGGAGCGTTCTTTTCGTCCCGGGGCATCCCGATTTCGGCGCTGGCCTGGGGGTGGTGCTTCGTAGCGGCGGGCCTGCTGGCGTGGCCGATCATTCGGCGATGGGGGCTGATCTGGGCCGTGGCGCGCAAGATGATCATCGAGGCCATCAACCGCAAAGTCATAGTCGTTTTGCTGATCTTCTTCATCGTACTCATGCCCTCGCTGCCGTTCATACTGAAGACCGAGGGCAACGTGAAGAGCCAGGTCCAGATCGTCATAACCTACGCCCTAACGCTGGGTCAGGTGCTGCAGTCGCTGGTGGCGGTATTCCTGTGCACAGCCTCGGTCTGCGGCGAGATTGACCGCGGGCATATCCACGTGCTGGACCCCAAGCCGCTGGCCCGCTGGCAATACCTGGTGGGTAAGCTGCTTGGGGTGACCATCCTGTGTTCGACCATCATGTTCCTGATGGGCGGGGCCGTCTACGGCCTGGCGCTGCACGTGGTGCGCGACAGGGGTTTTGCGCACCTTCCGGCCCTGGAGTGGGGCAGAGCGCAAAAGAGCATCGTGCAGGCGCGCGAAGAGGTTCTTGTCACGCGCCGTCGGGTAGAGCACCTGGTCCCGGACTTCGACGAGGTCGTGGATAAGCACATCCAAGAGTTGCGCGCGCGGGGCATGCTACAGGCGCGGGTTACCATCGATCTGACCCGGCGGGATATGCGCAGCAGGCTGCGCAACGAATACATGAGCGTCAAGGGCATGTCCAAGAAGATGTGGCGGTTCGATGGTCTGAAGCCCGACCCCGCCCTGCCGATCTTCCTGCGCTTTATGCCCTTGCGGTTCGAACCCGACGCACCAAAGAAGGTGACTGGCCACTGGGAGGTCCATCACGAGATGCCGCCCCCACCGGGGACACCGAAGCCGGAGAAGCCGGAGACCAAGCTCATCCACAGTTTTCCCATCCGCACTTACGTGTGCAAGGCCTTCCAGGAGTTATCGCTGCCCGGCGCCGTGCCGATCTCTGAGACCGAAACCATGCCGCTGGTGGACCCGAACGGTGCGCTATACGTGGCCTTTGTCAACTCCCGGCCCGGCACCGTCTTCTTTACACCTGACGGCGGGCTCCAGCTGATGCAGCGGACCGAGGGCTTTCTACCGAACTACTACCGTTCGCTCGTCATCGTACTGTGCCAAATCGTGCTCTTGGCCGCGATCTCGATCATGGCTGGGGCCGCCCTCTCCCTGCCTGTTGCGAGCTTGCTGGTAGGCGCCGTGTTCATAGCCGGGCTTTTGGCTCCCTGGGTGGTGGCCCCTTACAGGGAGCCGACCCATCTCACCCAGGCCTTGGCGGCCCTGTGCTACTGCGTGCCGCAGTTCGCCCGCTTCAACCCCATCGGCGACCTGGTGAACGGCCGGGCCGTGGGATGGGGCTATGTGGGCCGGGCGATGGCGGCCCTCGTGTTCTGTTGGGGCGCAGTTTTCATGCTCCTGGCAACGCTGTTCTACAGCAAGCGTGAACTGGCGCGTATGATCCTATAGAAATCGTCGCAAGGCGGGTTGGATGCCATGGCAAGACGGCTAGTGATCCTGGCGGTGACGGTTGCGTTTTTTGCGGCGGCAGGCGGTCGGGTCAAGCCGCTCTACCGCATGCAGACCAAGCACGACCTGACCAGCGCTCCCGTCAGGGGTGTTACGCCCGGCGTGGTGCTGGCCACAACGGCGCTGGGGGCGTTTCGCGGGATCGTTGTGGACATAGTGTGGATCCGCATGGAGCAGCTCAAGCAGGAGGGGAAGTTCTTCGAGATCGTGCAACTGGCCGATCTCGCCTGCCGCCTCGAACCGAACTTCGCGGCGGTCTGGGATTTCAACTCCTGGAACATGGCCTACAACATCACGGCGGAGATCCCGGACCTGAACTCCCGATGGCCGTGGGTGCAGAAGGGCATCGAGATCCTGCGCGAGAAGGGCATACCTAACAACCCGACCAACCCGGAGCTGTATTTCTCCCTCGCCTGGATCTACGAGCACAAGATCGGCAAGAATCTCGATGATGCCCACTTCCATTACAAGCAGGAGTTGGGACTCAGCATGCACGAGATCCTCCCGCTGCCGGACGCGAGAGATGTCCTTACCGTCCTGAGCGGGGTTCCTGCCACGAGCAGCGAGTTTCTGGAGGCATCCCCCAAGCTTGAGGAGTACTATGCCGCCCTCGTGGAAGCGGGGTTCGATCCATTCGAGAGGCTCGAGGACGGCGCGATGCGGCACTTCACCTACTATCGCAACAGAAGCGCCATCCCAAAACCGGCGCTGGAGTTGATCGAGGCCGACCCGCACGGTTTCAGCATAATCGGGCTTTTTGCGCGGGCTCGGCGGCTTGAGGATCTGAAGTTAGATCCGAAGAAGATGCTCATACTGATGTACGGCGGGGAGGACGCCTACGGGCCCCTGGACTGGCGCACGCCCTACGCGCACGCCATCTACTGGGCCGAGTTGGGGCGGGAGCAGGCCAGAGCCTTCCGCCTCCGCCTGATGAAAGAGCGGGGCCTAACGGGTATCGATGATCCCGAGTGGATCAAGAAGGTGCTCAACCTCGAGTACGGCGACATCCAGCACGACCGGATCATATATGGCTCTCTGCAGAAACTTGTCACGAACGGTCGGCTCACTTTCGATCAGCATGGCATCCTGATGTCCAGAATGGCGCCGGACTACCGTTTCACAGACAGGATGATCAAGCAATATGATGAGCTGCTGGAACGGTACGCAGACTCAACCGAAAAGCCGGGTGCGCGATGGACCATTGGCATCGGGGACAGCTACAAGTTCTTCCTCGTAAAGATCGTTTCGGAGTTCTACTTCATGGGGGACGTACCGAAGGCCGAGAAGTATCTTGATCGCCTCAGGGAGAAGTTCCCGAGGTACCTTTTCGACAGGTACGGCAAGGCGGGGACGGCAGCGGTGGGTGTTCATCAGTTCGTCTTCGATGACCTCAATGAACGGTTCGAGGGCATGGCCCCGGCAGCCATCCGCACACTCGTGGGCTCGCTCCTGAACCGGTCTTACTTCTTCGCGGCCCGGCTCATGGAGCAGGAGTCAAGCGACTGCCGTGAAATGGCCTCTGACTTCGCGGAGAGGTACAACAGCGCGTCGAACCCCACGGAGAGGAACAGGATCGACGTCGAAGGCTTGCGACAGCTCGCCCTGCAAGACATTTTCGCGGGACGGGCGGGATTCGCCCCGGACTTGGTCAAACAACTCTACCACCTGTTGCCTCCGCAGGACCGCCTCTACGTCGATGAGTCCATGAGGCTACTGCGAGAGCCGGCCGCCCTTCGGCCCGGCGCAGGCAAGGTGCCGGGCCCGAAGGAAGACAAGGGCAACGGCGAGGGGGGATAGAACCTCCGC
This sequence comes from uncultured candidatus Brocadiaceae bacterium, assembly GCA_964534775.1. Classification (GTDB taxonomy): domain Bacteria; phylum Planctomycetota; class Brocadiia; order SM23-32; family SM23-32; genus CAZHPE01. The sequence continues at coordinate 12,647 of CAZHPE010000005.1, read as the reverse complement.
CTTCCTCTACGACGGAGCGCCGCGCGTTCAGACAAGCCCCTTCCACCTGCGTACGCCCCGCTCGGCCCCGAGAGCGCATAGGAACAGTGCAAAGAGCCATGCGCCCTCCCACCTCTTCGCGGCCCATCCCCACGGTGTAGAGCGGCACCCCGCGCTCGGCCAGCATGGCCGCCGCATCCAGCGGATCGGGCGGGTCGAGGTTATGGGAGCCGTCCCCGATCAGCACCACCGCATCACCCTGGCCCGGCGGGGCCCGCCTCAGCGCATCGCGCAGCGCCCACCCGTGGCGTTTCCGTCGCGGCAACAAGACCGAACGCCACAACATCTGCATGCGCCTATACAATGGCGCTGAAATCCGCCGATTGCCCAAGTAGGCTGGCTTCGGTGCCATCAAGCTCTTCGGTTACCCGCCCGTCGGCTGGTTTACGCGGCACTCCCGCCGCTTTCTGGCCGTGGCGCGAAAGCCCTTGAAGGCTGCCAACTCCAGCGCAACACGCGAACGGACGTGAACTCCCCTCGGAGAGCTTGCCCCGATGTTCTTATCCGTGTTTATCCGCATGGACCTGCGGCCGAAGTCTTGTCGCTTGTGTCCACTGCCACGTCCAATCCCGTGGCGACGGCCTACGGCTCGCGGTAGACGGCGCCGGTAGAGGCGCTGGTGACGAAGGCGGCGTAGCGCGCCAGGTAACCCTTAGCGATCTTGGGCGGGGGCGCGGTCCATTCCCGCCGGCGCTTCTCAAGCTCCGCCGCGTCGACATTCAGGTTCAGCGTGCGCGCGGGGATGTTCACCTCGATCTCGTCCCCCTCCCTCACCAGCGCAAGGGGGCCGCCGACCATGGCCTCGGGGCTGATGTGGCCGATACAGGGCCCGCGCGTGCCGCCGCTGAAGCGCCCGTCGGTGATCAGCGCGCAGGCATTTCCGAGGCCCATTCCCATCAGGGCCGCCGTTGGGTTGAGCATCTCGCGCATTCCCGGCCCGCCCTTGGGACCTTCGTAGCGGATCACGACGACGCTCCCCGCCTCGACCTTCCCGTCCATGATCGCGTGCATGGCGTCGTCCTCGCTGTCGAAGACGCTTGCCGGGCCGGTGAAGTGCATCATCTCAGCCGCCACGGCGCTCTGCTTGACGACCGAGCCGTCCGGCGCCAGGTTCCCCCTCAGCACCGCCATGCCGCCCTCGGCATGGAAGGGATTCTCGCGCGGGCGGATCACGTCGCTGTCGTAAACCTCGGCGTCGGCGGCGAGCTCATGTGTACTTTGGCCGCTCACGGTTGGGCAGTCGGCAACGTCGTCGATGAGCGTCTTGAAGGCGGCCGGGATGCCTCCGGCGTAGAAGAGGTCCTCCATGAAGTATTCGCCGCCGGGGCGCAGGTTGGTGACGTGCGGCACGCGGCGGCTCACCTCGTCGAACACGTCCAGACACAACTCCAGCCCCGCCTCGTGGGCTATGGCCGGAAGGTGCAGACAGGTGTTGGTGGAGCCGCCCAGGGCCATGTCGACCACGACGGCGTTTTGGAGGCTCGCGGCGGTTATGATTTGCCGGGCGGTGACGGCCTCTCTTACCAGCCCCACGATACGCTCGCCGCTCTCCTCGGCCAAGCGCACCTTGGCGGCCTCGACCGCCAGCATGGCGGCGCAGCCCGGCAGCGACATCCCCAGCGCCTCCGTCACGCATGCCATCGTGTTGGCCGTGTAAAGCCCCTGGCACGAACCGGCGCCCGGGCAGGCCCTGAGCTCCAGGTTCGTCAGCTCATCCTCGTCGATCTCGCCGGCCTGGTAGCAGCCGACGGCCTCGAAGGTGTCGCGCACGAGCGATAGGCGGCAGAGGCTGTCCTGCCCGGCCTTGCGCCAGTGGCCGCTCATCATCGGGCCAGCCGTCACCACGATGCCAGGGATGTCCAGCCGCGCCAGGCCCATCAGCATGCCCGGCGTGATTTTGTCGCAGTTCGTCAGCAGCACCAGACCGTCCAGGCGGTGCGCCTCGGTGACGGTCTCGATGAGGTCGGCGATAAGCTCGCGCGAGGCCAGCGAATAGTGCATTCCCTTGTGGCCCATGGCTATGCCGTCGCAGATGCCCGGCACGCCGAACAGGAACCCCACGCCGCCCCCGGCGGCCACGCCCCGCTCGATCGCGCGTTCCAGCGGCCGCATAGCCACGTGGCCGGGGATCAGGTCGGTGTAGCTGCTGGCAATGCCGATCATGGGCTTGCCCAAGTGTCGGGGCGCCATCAGACCGGTCGCATAGAGCAGCGCCCGTGACGGGGCCCGCTCGGCCCCTTTGGTGGCCATGTCGCTTCTGAGTGCCATCGTAGTTCCCTTCGCAATAAATGGGTTACGCGCTCGAGATGAGCATCGCGAGGAGCGAGTCTACCGCCGCTCCCGCCGGTCTGTCAAGCCCCCGCCGCGGTGCTTTCCGTTGCACCGGTCCCGCCAAGTCTGCGAGAATCCACGGGCTGAACCCGGAAGCCGGAGTTCAGGTTCTTGACTTTTTTGCATGCTGGTCCGAAAGGAGGCATCCACGGAGGCCGCCATGCTCAGACGAGGCCGTCTGGTCGCATGCGCGCTCGTGTTGCTGGTGCTTCAGGGGGAGGTCATGCACCGGTTCTCCTACGGCGCGCTGCGGCTGGACTTGCTGCTTCTTCTGTCGGCCTATCTGGCGCTGGAGGCCGCGGAGAAGCCCGCGCTGGTCTGCGCGCTCCTCGTCGGCGTCCTGCGCGACATGGCATCGGCGGGCCGACCCGGGCAGAGCGCAATACTGCTTGTCCTCGCCGCCACCGGGGTCGTGCTGGTGCGGGACAAGGTCTACCGCCAGTGGATGATCATGCAGGCGCTGTTCGTGTTCACCTTCGTGCTCTGTTTCGGCCTGGGTGAGGCCGCCGGCACGTTCGCGCTCGTGCGCGGTGCGCGGCCGGGCACGCTCCTGGCCGGCGCCTTCGGCCAGGCCCTCCTTACCGCCGCCGCTACGCCCGTGGCGTTCCTCGCCTTCGGGCGTATCGGACTGCTGCGCAGGGAGCATTCGGTGCTTGTGTGATGCGGAATCAGGAAGGCATATTCTCGCGCCCCTGCCTGCCACAGACTCTCAGCAAGAACGCTCCAGCTCCTCCAGCGCGCGAGCCGGACCGCCCTCGCGAAGGGCTGACCGCACCCCCTCCAGAGCGGCAGCGATCCCGGCCGTAAATGCCGCTGGAGCCCCCCGCTCCAGGGCGCGCATGGCCCCCTCGTAGGGTGCCAGCAGCGCGGCTTCCACGCGTTCAATGCAGCGGCCTTCACTGGCGGCGATGAATATCTGGGGCACGCCGCCGAACTCTGTGGGCAGCCGGGGAGAATCTGGGCGGCGCGCCGCCGCCGGTTCCTCGCCCAGCAGATCGATCTTGTTGCCCACCAGAACGAGCCGGGGCACGCCCCGAAGCTCTTCCACATGTTCGGCCGCCCAGCGCGGGCCCGACCGCGCATCGAAAAGCACCAGCGCAACATCGCACTCCCTTAGCAACGCGGCGGCCCTTTGCACGGCCTCGCGCTCCACCTCCCCCGCAGCGGCGCGAATGCCCGCCGTGTCGATGATTTCCAGCGGCAGGCCGCGCACCGATACGACCTCTCGCACGGCGTCGCGCGTGGTGCCTGGGCGGTGGTGGACGATCACGCGCTCCCGCCGCAGCAGCGCGTTCATCACGGTGGATTTGCCGACGTTGGGCGGCCCGGCCAGAAGCACCCGAGGCGGCTCGAGCAGCGCGCGGGCCAGCGGCGCGGTGGCAAGCACGGCTGCAAGGCGCTCCTCGGCCCCCGGCGCCGCTCCAGGGCCGGCGGCCAAGTCCTCTGACACGGTGGCCAGCTCCTCGCTCAGGGCCCCGCCTGCCTGGCCGAGCAACATGCGCGCGCCCAGCCGTGTCTGCGCACGAGGAAGCAGGTTCAGCGCGGCGGCGCGCACCGCCTCCCGCGAGAGCGGCCGGCAAGTGTCCGCCGGTTGACCCTGAAGCTCCTCGGGCCGCACGATGGCGGCCCCGGCCTCCTCCAGACATCGGAGCACGGCCTGCACGGCCTGAACGCCACCGTGGCAATTGATCTCAAAGACAGCCGCGTCGTCCGCCGCGCGGGGTTCCCTAAGGTGCGCCACTATGACCTCGTCGAGCGTCACGCCGCCTCGCACGACGCGTCCGTGGGCAATGGAGCCGGGGGCGATTTCGGTCGCGCCCCGACGCGTGCCGGCGAACACGGCCCCCAGCGCCTCCGCCGCGCCCGGCCCGACGAGGGCAATGATCCCGATGCCGCCCTCGCCCGGCGGCGTGATGATGGCTGCTCGAGCGGGCGGCGAGGGGCAGCGGTGCGCGCCTTTTCCGGTCTTTTCTTCGTGCACTTTGTGTTCTTCGTGTTCTTCGTGTTCAGCCCGCATGCGTGGAGCATGCCTGCGGCAGGTTGCTCCTTGCGGCGGGCATACTGCAGCGAAAGGGTGCGGAACTTGACCTGCCGCCCGGCATTCTATAGCATTCCTGCCAGACCGGCAAAAGCGGGCCGCGCGCGTCCTGCGCCTGAATTGCGGCGTTCCCGGTCGCTCTTCCTTGTGCGAAGGCACGGCATGTTGGGTGAATGCAAACGGCGTGTGGCGGATTGCGGCCTGGTAGTCCTGGGCGTGGAGAACCCGGAAGTGCACTCCTTCGTTTGCGACGTGCGGATCCATGCCGGCCCGCGTTTCGAGCGGCAGGACGAGGCCGGGCTTACCCATTTCCTCGAGCACATGCTTGCGCAGGGCTCGAAGAAGTTCCCGGATTCCAACGAACTCATGCGCGCCGTCGAGGACATAGGCGGTGCGCTGGACCCCAGCACAGGCCCGGAGACGCTCCAGATTGAACTTGGGGTGCATCGCAAACACTGGCGCCGCGGGCTGGAGATACTCATCGACGTGCTGCGCCACCCCCTGTTCGAGGAGTCCGAGATCGAGAATGAGAAGCGCATAGTGGCGCAGGAGCTGGGCGAGTACCGCGACGAGCACCAGCGCAACATCTGCGTCGCCGAGCTCGCCTACACCCTCCTCTTCAAGGATGAGCTGGACGAGCTGGGCACTCGGGGCGACCTGGCGACGCTGCAATCGTTCGACCGGAACATGGTGCAGGCCCAGTATGAGCGCTACATGCGGCCCGACAACATGGTCATTTCGGTTGCCGGCGCGTTCGACTTCGATGAGGTGTTCGACGAGCTGGCCGGCTCGCTGGGTGTGATGCGCGCCGCCGGCGAGAAGCCCGCATCTTCTCTCCCCGCACTAGTGCCGCCGCCGCTCGCGCGCAGGCGTGCACGCTGCATCCACCGCAGAACTCAGAGCCAACCCATCGTAGACGCGGAACTGTTCCACTACGCCTGGGGGCAGGGCGATGAGCGCTACCACGTCGTCCGGGCGGGGACGCACATCCTCGGCGGCGGGCTCAGCTCGCGCCTCTTCACCCGGGTGCGCGAGGACCTGGGGCTGGTCTATCACATCATGAGTTTCACCGAGGGCTACTCCGACGCGGGGGCGGTCGTCACAACGTTGAGCGTGGACGCTGCGAACCTCGCCGCGGCAGTCGCGGCGACCCTCGAAACGGTGGAGGCCGTGCGCGAGGGCGGCATAACGGAGGCGGAACTGGAGCGCCACAAGGAGACCGTCCGCTGCGGCGCGGAGATCATGTGCGACGATTCGCACCGGCTGGCCCACTGGTTCGGACGGCAGGAGTTCCTGCTGCGTCCGGAGAGACTCATTACGCCGCAGGAGTACGTCGCCCGCCAGGAAGCGCTCACCTGCGGGCGCGTGGGCGAGGTGATGGGCGAGGTGCTCGAACATGCCTCTGCCAACATGGCCGTGGTGGGGCCGTTCGGGGAGGGCGAGGGCGAGGACCTGCGCAAGCTCTTCCCGGCCGAGGAAGCGGACGCGGCGGGCTGACACTACAGGGGTCAGGGTTCAGTACCCAGCACGGAAGACTCTCTCTGTGACTTTTGCCGCGACCCTAAGTGCAAAGCCGATGGCAGTGAACGCTCACCAGTCCGTCGAGTCGCCCGCGAGCCCTCGTTCGTCGGCCAGACCAATGATCCGCTCGTAGCAGGTGCGGGCCCCGTCGCGGAACCAGGGAAGGCGGCGGCGGTGGAGCGCCTCGTCGAGCGGCTACTCCAGCGCCTCTTCCAGCGAACGCGGGGCCGCGGGAGCGACCGGCATCCTCCGCCAGGTCATAGGGCTCGCCATACCAGCATCCCATGCCGTGGTGCTCGAGCTGGACCGCGTTCCATATCTGCTCGTACTGCCCTTTGATCGGATGCGCGGCGATTTTCTTTCCTATGTGGAATGCCTCGCTGATGGACTGGAAGCCGGCTGTGCCGACGTAGGCGTCGGCCGCGGCCAGATCGGCCGCGGCCAGATCGGCGGCGAACCGACTTCGGTCGCCTTCGAAGTGCATGTTCTGCGCGTCCTCGCGCTGCGGGTAGCCGTAGACGATGAACCGGCGGTCGGCGTGGGCGGCCGTGTAGCGATCGATCTGTTCGAGCAGTCCGGGCAGCGTGTGGTATACGAGGATATGCCCGCGATGCTCCACCTTCGCGTCCCGGATGGGCTCGCGGATGATCGGGGGAAGGCCGCTTTCGCCGGCAGGATAGAAGTGGCAGCCCATGTCGTGATCCAGGCCCTCCGTGAAGGTCTCCACCACGCAGTCGGTGACGAACTTCTCCCCCTCGTAGCCGGGCGGATGGTAGGCCCCCGGGCTTAGAAGGATGCTCTGGTGGCTCAGGCCTCCTTGACGAAGCCCGGCGCTACGAAACTGGACGCCGTGATGGGGTCGAAATCGCTCACGATCACGCCGGGATCGAACTGCCGTATGATGCCGCTGGCGTCCTGAAAGCTGTCCAGCAGCCCCGGGATGCAGAGGAGAAACTGCGATCCGGTTGCAGCCCACGAGATGCCACCGGAACCGTCGCCCACGTAGGAGACGCCGCGGAACCGGACGTATTCGCAATCCCGCACGGCCTCCAGAAAGTAGTCCGGCGGGTCCTCGTAGCCGCTGGCGATCACGAGCAGCTCGTGGCCGTCGCGGTCGAAGAAAAGCTTCAGGCCCAGGAAGCGCGACAGGTGGCCCTTGCCCGTGCTCTGGATGCCGTAGACAATGCGCACTGCGCGAATCTCCCCGGCAGTTCGCCCCTTACGCTTCGTCCGTCCGACAGAGATTGCCACTCCGGGCCGGCGCCCGCAAGGGGCCGTCGCTACACGCCTCGCGTGCGATCCGGCCACAGGATGCGGTGCAATTGAAGCTGCAGCCGCACCTCGAGGCCGGAGTCCAGGATCCATGCGGCCAGCTCGCCCCCACACAGCTCGCTGCCGGACACGCGCCCCTCCGCCGGCGCCATCAGCACGGCGCAGCGGTCGATGAGGCGGCGCGAGCGCGTGAACTCGGCGGCCCAATCGAAGTCGCCCCGGTCGCAGAGGACGAACTTCACCTCGTCGCGCGCGTTGAGCGCGTCAAGGTTGCCGGGCAGCGTCTTGCCGCACTCGCCGCTCGCGGGGCACTTCACGTCCATGATACGCACCGCTTCGGGCGGCAGGGGGGTGATGTCGAGCGTTCCGTTGGTCTCCATCAGCACCGTGTGGCCCCGGTCGATGAGCCGGCGCGCCAGCTCCACAGCGGCCGCCTGGAGCAGCGGCTCGCCCCCGGTCAAGCAGACCAAGCGGCGGCCGAGCTCCCCCGCCCGCTCCGCCATCTCCGCGACGGAAGCCGGCTCGCCGGGTTCCTCGCACGCGTAGCGCGTATCGCAGTAGCGGCAGTGGAGGTTGCAGCCGGCCAGCCGCACGAACGCGCACGGCAGCCCAGCCCGGGTGCCTTCGCCCTGAATGCTGTCGAAAACCTCGACAATACGGAGCTCGTCCATGCCCTCTTTGGCCACCCTCTTTCAGAAACCGTCAGCGTCCGGGGTTCGTTGCCCTGGGCCGCTGATTATATCTACAGGCTGAATCGCTCGTACGGGTGGGAGCAGGGCGGGCCGGGCGCGATGAGGAACTCGCCCGCAGCCGGCTCGCACAGGCCCGACCAGATCGTGCCCCACCGCCCCCCGTCCGGGCGGCTCTCGGGGCAGATGCAAGTCGGCGCCGCGTGGTCCGCGAGCAGCGCGGCCAGACCCTCCCGCGAGATGCCGTCCCCGGCGGCGTCGAGCAGCTCTTCCGCGCGCCGCTGCCGGCGGTCGGAGCGTGCGATGCCCCTGGCGTGACGCCCGGGCGAATCCAGTTCGATGTCCGGATGGGGAACTCCGCCGGGCGGTTCGGGTTCCCACTTCCCAGCCAACCGCCCTCTCTGCGGCGCGTTGGTCACCACCAAGACGCCCTCGCGGGGCATCCGGCAGCGCACCTCCTCCGGGGTGGCCTCGACCGCGCACATCCCGCCATCGCCGTCGGCGAGCAGGTAGGAGATGGAGCGCAGGTGTCGGACCCGCGCGCACAGTTCGGCCCCTTCGTCGGCGCTCACGCACGTCTCGGAAATCATGTCCACCAGCACGCTCCACTGAATCCCCGGCGCCCGCACGGGTACGGGCGGGAGCGAGGCGATGGCCACGTAGAGGCCGCGCTCGTTGAGGCAGTCGGGGTAGCCCGCCCAGTGATGGGTGTAGCCGATCCGGCGCGGCGCGTCCGGCGGTTCCAGCCGGTGCAGCGCGCACCACCGCAGGTCGCTGATCGCCCAGTCGTAGTTGCGCCCCACGAGCGGACCAAGGCCTGAGCTGCGGCGCTGCTGAGCGACCGCCACCATCGTGCAGCCGCCGAGCTGCGATTCGAGCCGCCCGAAGTAGTAGGCCATCATCGCATCGCGCCCGAACCCGCCTCCGCGCACGATGCCCTCGAACTCCTCGATGACCGGCGGGTAGACGCGGGCCGTCAGGTCGAAGCAGGCCTGGACGAACTCCGCCGTCACGCCGGGCACGGGCGGCGCAACGAAGCTCTCGCGCAGCAACTCGCCGCGCTGAAGGCCACGCTCGAAGTGGCTGCCCGTGAAGGGAAGCTCGCGAATGGTCCCCTGCTGCTCCACTAACCGGGTCCTCCACCCGGCGCGCTGGCATGACAGTCCGCGCCGACGATGTGCAGGAACGCCTCCGGGTTCTTCGAGCGTTCCGTCCGGGGGAGCTGCACCACTTGGCGGACGGGGATGCCCTGCGCCGCCAAGCCGGCCAGCGTGGCCTCCAAGACCGGCTGGAACTCTTCGGACATCACTATGCCGCGCCGCACCTGCGAAGGGTCCGCCTCGTACTGGGGCTTGAAGAGCGACAGCACGAGGCCGGAGGGGGTGAGCTGCCGCAGGGCGCTGGGCAGGATATGGTGCTGACGCGTCCAGGCCACGTCCACGGCGATGACCTCCGCGGGCTCGGGCAACTGAACGTGCATCGCGTTGGTGCGCTCCATGACGATTACGCGCTCGTCCGTTCTGAGTTTCCATTCCAGGGCGCCGTAGCCGGCATCCACGGCATAGACCCGCGCGGCGCCTTCCTGAAGCAGGCAGTCGGTGAAGCCGCCGACGTTGCAGCCGAAGTCCGCTGCCATGACGCCTCGGAGCGCCAATCCAAACTCGTCTATGGCCGCCTTGAGCTTATCGCCGCCACGGCCCACATAGCGCTGGCCCTCTTTACGCGCCAAAGTCACCCCCACCCGTCTTCGACGGCATCTGATCGGCCGTGAGCAGCAATGACAGGACGCCGTGCTCCGGGAACTTCACCCGCAACAGGTGGTGCTTGCCCGCCGACTCGATCCCCACGATCTTCCCCTCACCGTAGGTCTTATGCGCTACCTCGGCGCCCACGGCAAGCTGTCCGCCCTCTTCGCTGTCGACGGCGCGTAGCGGGGTCTTCTTCACCCGGACGAGGCGGGCGGCTTCCGTGGCGAAACCCGCTGCGGCCCGGCCCACGTCACGCACCGCGGCCGAAGCGTGCCGCTCGACGCCATCGCCGGGCAACTCGTCCAGGAAGCGCGACGGCCCGCACTGCTGCTGCAGCCCCCGCACCGTGCGCCGGCGCGCGAAGGTCAGGTAGAGCTTCCGGCGGGCGCGCGTCATCCCTACGTGAAGGAGCCGCCGCTCCTCCTCCAGGGCGTAGTTCTCGTCCCGGTAGGGGTTCTCATTCAGCGCGCGCTGGTGCGGCAGGCTGCCTTCCTCCACCCCGCAGATAAACACCACGTCGAACTCCAGCCCCTTGGCGGAGTGCAGCGTCATGAGCGTGACGGTGCCCGCCGTCGCGTTCCAGCCGTCCTGGTCGCTGACCAGCGCCGCCTGCTCGACGAACCCCAAGAGACCGCTCCCGCCCGAGCGCTCGTCATAGTCCTTCGCGTAGCCCAGGAAGTAGTCGATCACTTCGGCGACGTCGGCGCGCTCCTCGGGCCGGACCGAGTCCACGTAGCCCGTTTGCCGTAGCAACTCCTTGAGGAGTGCGTGGATGCTCCCGCCGGCCAGGCCCGCCAGGCGGTCGTAAAGCTCGCAGAACCGACCCAGCGACTTCTTTGCCCGCGGGCCGAGACCCGCGATGCCCGCGGCGCTGCGGGCGGTCTTCAGCATGGGCTCGCCGCCGGCCATTGCGGCGGCGCCCAGGGCGGCCACAGTGGTTTGGCCGATGCCGCGCGCCGGGACATTCACGATGCGCCGGAATGCTTCGTCGTCCCGCGCGTTGACCACGAGCTGCATGTAGGCCAGGAGGTCCTTGACCTGCTTTCGGTCGAAGAACCCCACGGTGTCCACCACCTGGTAAGGCAGCGCGCGCGATGAGAACGCGTCCTCCGGCCCGAGCGAAAGGTACTTGGTGCGATAGAGCACCGCTATCTCGCGGGGGCTTGTGCCGCCCTCAATCAGTTCGGCAGTCGTCGCGGCTATCCTGTCGCTCTCCTCGCGCGCGTTCTCGAACTCCATCACCCGGACCGGCTCGCCGAGGACGGTCTCGGTATAGAGGGCCTTGTCGTGCCTGAGCCGGTTGCAACTGATGCAGCGGGAGGCGGCGTGCAGGATGTGGCCCGTGGAGCGGTAGTTGCGTTCGAGCATTACGACGCTGGCGCCGGGGAAATCCTGCTCGAACTCCATGATGTTCTCCAGCCGCGCCCCCCGCCAGCTATAGATCATCTGGTCCGGGTCGCCCACGGCCGTGATGTTGCGGTGCTTGCCCTGGAGTGCGCGGGCGATGAGGTGCTGGGGCAGATTGGTGTCCTGATACTCGTCCACCAGGACGTGGACGCAGCGGTTCTGCCAGCGCTGGAGCACCTCCGGATGGGAGCTGAACAGCTCGATGGTTTTCACCAGCAGGTCGTCGAAGTCCAGGGCGTTGTTGTCCAGCAGCCGCGCCTCGTAGAGCCGGTAGACCTCGGCGAGGGCCTTCTCCTCCACGCCCAGCGCCTCGGCAGCGCACTGCTCGGCGGACTCCATGCGGTCCTTGTGTGCGCTGATCCCGTCCAGCATCGCGGTCGGCCGGAAGGTCTCCGCGTCGACGTTCATCTGCTTGAGAATCTGGCGCACGACGCGGGTGGAGTCGGAGCGGTTGTAGATGGTGAAGGAGGAGTCGCGCCCCAGCCGGGCGGCGTCGCGGCGGAGCAGGCGGGCGCAGAAGGTGTGGAAGGTGGTCACGAGCACTTCCCGGCCGACCATGTCCTCCACACGGCGGCGCATCTCGTTGGCGGCCTTGTTGGTGAAGGTGAGCGCGAGGATGCGATCCGGGGATGTGCCCTGGTGCGCCAGGTGCGCGATGCGACGCGTTATGACGCGCGTCTTCCCCGTGCCGGCCCCGGCCACGACCAGCAGCGGGCCTTCCCCGTGGCAGACGGCGCGGCGCTGCGCGTCGGTCAGGTCGCCGGTGATGGGATCGGATTGTGATGTATGCATGGGAACGAAACCCTGAAGGTGGAGAGCAGAGAACAACGGAACCGGTGCGGGGTAAGCTCGCGCTGAGGCGCGCGATGCCCTAGCGTATGGTAGGGGCACCGCGGCGCACCTGTCAAGCCGGCCCGGCACGGGACGAAGTCGAGCCCGGGAACTTGTGGTATAGCCAGTTCCCAAGCGGGATCAGTGCAGCGACGACGAGAACGCCGGCCATGATGTCCACCACGTAATGGTACCGGCAGTAGATGGTAGATAGGCACAGCAGCACGACGAGCGTGAAATGCGCGAGGTGGATGCGCGGCAGGTAGATGCGCGAGAAATAGCACGTGCAGATGGCCACCACAACGTGGCTGCTGGGGACCGCCGCGCCGGAGGCCTCGAAGTGCCGGTAGATGATCTTCATGATCCGGAAGAACAGGCCCGCCTGGACCGCTGCGGGGTAGGCCAAGATGGCGTTCGCAGGCCGCACCCCTCCCGCCAACTTCATGGCGCACTCCGAGTCGAAGAAAACGCGCGGCCCGATGACGGGGAGGAGAATGTAGATGAAGAAGCAGGCGTAGAAGCTGAACGAGGCCAGGGAGACGTAGTGAAAAAACTGGCGCTTGTCGCGGAAGTACAGGGCGGCGCCTATGCCCACGATCATGATGTAGTAGGAGAAATAGGAGGCGTAGAATAGCTCGCTCACGGGCAGGTATGGGAGCCGCTCCATGAACTGCACGGCAGGCTGCATGCCGAATACGCGCTCCTCCAGGCTCATGAAGAACGCGTCGAGATAGCCGGAGAAGAGCATCTGATTCAGCGTGCCGGTCTCGC
>CAZHPE010000004.1:0-36767 GCA_964534775.1 uncultured candidatus Brocadiaceae bacterium | reverse complement strand
GTACCGGTTGATATACGTGCGGACCGCCGGCGGCAACGTCGACCACACGGGGCTGCCGATGACGACGAGGTCGTAGGCGCCCGGGTCCATCCTAACCTCTCCGACCTCGGTGCATTTCTTCAGCGCGGCCTCGATGGCGCCCACCACGTACCCAAGGACCCCGCCCCTGTCCTTCCTGTCGATTATCTCTTCTATGTCGCACCCGAGTGCCTCTTGAAGGGCCTCGGCGACCTCGCACGTGTTGCCGGTCCTCGAATAGTAGACGACTAGCGTCTTCCTCTCTGCGGCCGCGCGCGGCGACGTCTCATCCGCCATGGCAGTCCCCTCCTTCCAGTGACTCAGTCCTGAAGCCGAAGCCATAGCGGCTCCAGACTGTCGCGGTTGGCGCTATAGGCAGTCTCGAAACGGAACTCGTTCTTCAGCGGGCAGGCCTCTTTCATACCGCTCTTTGCCAGCTCGCGGAAGGCCCCGCTGCGCAGGCCGTCCTCGCACAGGACGCGCTCCGTGCCCTCCGGGTCCTTGTAATAGCCGGCCATTACGTGCGGGCCGCCGCTCATGCAGAACCGAAGCTGCATCCCGCCGAACACGCGCCTGTGCAGCGCGCGGAAGAGCGCCCTGCCGGCGTTGAGGCCGGTCCACCTCTTTACGCGCGCGCCCAGGCGCTGCACGGCCATGTAGGCCGCCACCCAGGGCTTGCCGTTGGGCATGAGGATGGCCACGTAGTCCAGCGTGCGGACGCCCTCCTCAGCAAGCGCCGCGGCAAAGCCGTCCGCCTCGCGCCGCAGCTCGGCGTAGGTAGTGGAGAGGAGGCGGCGGCCATCCCATTCCTGCACCGCGACCCTGTCGGGGGGGCGCCGCCCCGACCCGTCGGCTCGCCCTGCCCGGCGAGGATATCGCCGATCGTCTGGATGCTTTCTTCCTTGTCCAACCCCACGTCCTTTCCGACTCCCGCTGGCGGCACCGCGAACCCTGGGCGATTGTAACACGAGCCCTTGAGCGGACAAAGCTCATTGCCGGGCCTGCTACAGCATCGAGTAGGGGTCGACGTCCACCACCACGCTGGCCCCTGAAGGGCTGTTCGGCAACTCATCGGCGGCGTCGAGAAGTTCATGGGTCGCGGCGGCAGTGGGGCATTTCAGCAGAATGTGATAGCGGTGGCGGCGCTTGATGAGCGGCATGGGGGCGGGCGCCGGGCCGAGCACCGCCGAACCGTCGGCGCGCTCCCGGCAGAGGCGCTCCAGTTCCTCGCCGAGCGTGAGCATGTAGCGCTCGACCGGTTCGAGGTGCGGCCCGGAGCACACGATGCGGGCCATGCGGGCGTACGGCGGGTAGCCGGCGCGCCGGCGCATCTGAAGCTCCTGCTCGGCGAAGCGTTCGTAATCGTGCCCGGCCGCCGCCCGCACGCTCGGGTCGTCGGGCATGAAGGTCTGGATCACCACTTGCCCGCCCGCCTCCCCGCGGCCGGTGCGGCCCGCCACCTGAGCCAGAAGCTGGAAGGACCTTTCGCGCGAGCGGAAGTCGGGCAGGTGCAGCGTCACGTCCGCGTTGATCACGCCGACGGTCGTCACGTTCGGGAAGTCCAGGCCCTTCGCTATCATCTGCGTGCCCACCAGCACGTCGGCGCGGCGCGTGCGGAACTCCTCGAGGTCCTTCTCGTGCGCGGTGCGCGTCTTCATCGTGTCGGAGTCCATGCGCACGGTTCGGCAACCTGGCAGCATCGCCCGGACAGTTTCCTCCACGCGCTCGGTGCCGATTCCGACATAGCGGATGCTGTCGCCTCCGCACTCGGGGCAGCGCGCGGGAGGCCGCTCCTCGTGCCCGCAGTAATGGCAGGCCACCACGCCCAGGCGCCGGTGCCAGTTCATGGTGATCTCGCACCGCTCGCACTTGTGCGCGTAGCCGCAGCGCGGGCAGTAGATGTGCGGCGAGAACCCCCGCCGGTTGAGGAAGAGGATGATCTGCTCGCCCTTGCCCAGACTCTCGCGCATGCACTCTTCGAGCTTTCGACTGATCACCCGGGAGCCCTGGACGGCCCTCCTGAAGAGCTTCGCCTCCGTCTCGGGCGCTGCCGTCGTTGTGGTGGTCGCCGGCGCCGGGGTAGTCGCCCTCGTCCGCCACTCCTCGCGCATGTCCACGACCTCAACCGGCGGCAGGGGGTGCCCGCCGATGCGCCGCGGCAGCTTCACGAGCGTGTAGCGCCCCGTGAGCGCATTGTGGTAGCTTTCAAGGCTCGGCGTAGCGGTGCCGAGCACCACCAGCGCGTCGTCCGCCTTCGCGCGCATGATGCCCACGTCGCGCGCGTGGTAGCGCGGGACGTTATCCTGCTTGAAGCTGTTCTCGTGCTCCTCGTCGACCACCAGCAGGCCCAGCGACGGCACGGGCGCGAAAATGGCCGAGCGGGCCCCGATCACAACGTCCGCCTGCCCGGCGCGGATGGCGTGCCACTGGCGCTTGCGCTCGCGGTCGGTCAGCCGGCTGTGTAGCACGGCCAGACGCCGGAACCGGCTGCGGAAGTGGCGCACCGTCTGGGGGGTGAGGCAGATCTCCGGAACCAGAACGATGGCCTGCCGGCCCATGCGCGCGCACTTGGCGATGGTCTGGAGGTAGACCTCGGTCTTGCCGCTCGAGGTGATCCCGTGCAGCAGCACCACGTCGAAGCGCCCGCGCGTCATGCGATTGGTTATGACCTGGTAGGCGTGTTGCTGCTCGGGGGTGAGGGGCCACGGGTCCTGGAGTCCGGCCTCGACATGGGTGAGCGGGTCCTCTTCGTCCTCGACCACCTCCAGCTCCACGTTGAGTGCCCCGTCTTCCTTTTCAAGTGACTTCAGCGAGGTGCGCGAAACCCCGGCCGTCCTGAGGAGCTCGGTCGCCGGCGCGTGGCCGCCCATCTGGGCGAGCGTGCGAAGGAGCTTTCCCTGGGCGGGGGAGGTGTCGAAGATGCGGTCGGCCAGCTTGAGCGCCTCCGCAGGCGACGCGAGCAGCCGCGCGACCTGCACGCGGCGGCTCTTGCGGGCCGCATGCACGGCGGCCGGGATAGCGGCGTTGAGCGCCTCGCCCAGGGCGCAGTGGTAGTAGTGCGCCATCCATCGCCCGAGCTCGAGCATTCTGGGCGTGAAGATCGGCTCCTCGTCCAGGCTGTGGATGACGGCTTTGAGTTTGTCCGCCGGCACCTCGCTCTTCTCCTTGAGGCCCACGCAGTAGCCGAGCACGTTCCTGCGCGTACCGAAGGGCACCCTCACCCGTCCCCCTATCGGGACGCGCCCCAGCAGCGCGTCCGGAATGAGGTAGTCGAACGAATGCCTGAGCGGCAGGTTCAGGGCGATCTCGGCGATGCGGCAGGGAGTGTGGGGTTCGGCTGAGGTCATCCAAGGTTTCCGCTAAGAGAGAAGCGAGTCGGACCACGCCCGGTCCACCACCATTCATAGTCGACGCCGGTCCCCAAGTCAAGCCTGGCGCTGACGGGGTGCCGAAGGTATACTAACAAACGGGGGCTTTTCGCCGAAATGAGGGAGGGACTGAGATGATGCGGTGGAAGATGAGTTTGGTGCTGGCGGTGGTGCTGGTGGCGGCGTCCGGCTGCGCGCGGTACGAAAGGAAGCCTCTGGCGTTCCGTATGCCGTCGGAGCACGCCGACAGCGCGGAGCTGGACGGTGTGGTGTTTGGTGCGCGGGTGATCGACGATCGCCGCGAGGCGAAGGAGGCGTTCGGCTTCGACATCATCAAGGCGGGCATACTGCCCGTGCAGGTGGTGACAGCCAACAACGGCTATGCGGCGTTCGAGATCGTCGCGGCGCAGACGTTCCTGGTGGACACGGCCGGGCGGCACGGGGATGTCTTGGATCAGGTCGTGGCCCATGAACGGATCTCCGAGAAGACGGGCTGGGGCGAGGTCGCTCCCGGGGCCGGCAAGGGCGCGTTGGTGGGCACTTCCATCGGAGCCGTGGGCGGGCTGGCCGTGGGGGTACTGACGGATACCCACACGGGCGAGGCTGTCCTCGGTGGGGCCGCCATCGGCGCGGCAGGCGGAGCGCTCGTTGGCGGCGCAAAAGGCCTATGGTGGGACCGCCAGAGGGTTGACACGGACATCATGCTGGATCTGCATGCCCGGTCCCTGGCCAACAAACGGATCGAGCCGGGGCAGTTGGGCCACGGCCTGATCTTATACGGAACCGAGGCCGGCAGAGCCGGCAAGCTGAAGTTGTCGGCCAGGAACACGGAGACCTGGGCCGTGCACATGCTCGAGCTGTCGCGGATCGATCTGTCGGGTCCATAACGTGCGGGCGGACCGGATGCAGCGAGCGCCGGGCTGCTCGTTGTGCCGCGCTCGCGTGTGCGTCCTACCTTGAAACAGGGCACAGCATCCATGGGATCGCGCGCAACCATCTTGGTCACGAAGCATGAAATCGAGGCAGTCTTCGACGTCCGCGACGCCGTCGAGTGTGTCGAGAACGCTTTCCGGCTCTATGGCGAAGACCAGGTGCAGATGCCGCCGAAGGTCTACCTGACCTTTGAAAAGGGCGACCTGCGGTCGATGCCGGCCTACCTGCCCACGCTGGGCATTGCAGGGGTGAAGAACGTCAACGTCCACCCGCAGAACACCGGCATTTCCACGGTCATGGCCACCATCACGCTTGTGGACCCCGAGGACGGCTTTCCGCTTGCCGTGATGGACGCAACTTACCTCACGGGCCTTCGCACCGGCGCGGCGGGCGGCGTGGCGGCAAAACACCTCGCGCGGCCCGACTCTGAGGTTGCAGGATTCGTCGGCACGGGCGCGCAGGCCCACACCCAGGCTGCTGCGCTTGCGGTGGTTCTGCCGTCAGTACGCCGGGCGGTCGCTTTTGACATGCGGAGGGAGGCGGCCGAGCGTTTCTGCGACTGGTGCCAGCAGGAGCTTGGCCTGGAAGCGGAGGCGGGCGCGAGCGTGGAAGAGGTGACGCGTGAGTGCGACGTGCTCACGACGACCACCCCCTCGCGCGGCGCGATAGTCATGGACGACTGGGTGCGCGGCGGCACCCACATCAACGCCATCGGCGCGGACGCTGCCGGGAAGCAGGAGCTGGACCCCGCGATCCTTAAGCGCGCGGTGGTCGTTATCGACAATTGGGCGCAGGCATCGCACAGCGGCGAGATCAACGTCGCGATGAAGGAAGGCCTTATCTCGCGCGCCAACATTCACGGGGACATCGGCGAGGTCGTCACAGGCCGAAAGCCCGGCCGCGAACGCCCGGACCAGGTCACGGTCTTCGACACGACGGGCTTGGCCATCCAGGACATCTGCTGCGCCGCCGAAGTCTATCGCAGGATCAGCTCCGATCCGGGGAGCGAGGGCGCGAGGCGCTCGATAGCGTTCCTCCGTTAGTGCCGGTGCGTGCCGGGCGCCGAAAGCCGCCGTGCGCGATGCAGCGGCGAGCGCGATTGTCAAGCTTCACTCCACGCGCTATAATCGCTTTGCGCATGTGTCGCAGGCGCATGCCGTGTGCCGCCGCGAGATACACCGGAGGAGCCGATGCCGCTGGAAAAGACGCTGGTGTTCCTGAAGCCGGACGCCGTGCAGCGCCGGTTGGTTGGGGAGATCATATCCCGCCTCGAAAGACGAGGGTTTCAGATCGTCGCCATCAAAATGGTCCGGCTCTCGGAGGAGTTCGTGCGGGAGCATTACGCGCTCCACAGGGGCAAGGATTTCTACGAGCCGCTGGTTCGCTACACGGCGAGCGGCCCGATCGTGGCGATGGTGCTGCAGGGCAAGAATGCCGTGCGCGTCACCAGGCAAATGATGGGCGAGACGTTCGGCTGCAACAGCCTGCCGGGAACGATAAGGGGTGACTTTGCACTCAGCAACAGGTACAATCTGATCCATGGCAGCGATACCCCGCAGAGTGCCGAGGAGGAGATCGCGCGATTCTTCCGGGAGGAAGGGCTGGTGTGCCATCCGGCCGACGCGTTGCGGTGGACCTACGACATGACGGGGGATGACATCGTATAGTTGTTCAGCAGGAGGTTCTGGTATGAAATGCAGGTACGGGGCGCGTGTGGGGAGAACGATGCTGGGGGTCGGCCTGCTCGCCATTCTGCTGTCGGCCTGCGGAGGCGGGGGGGGCGAGCGGGAGCTGAAGATGCCCGTGCGGGTGAGCCTTGGACCCTATCCTGACTTGGATGCCATCAAGCAGATGGTCCGGACTAACTCCCAGCCTATCATGACGCTCACGGCAAGATGCGATGCCGTCCTCGCCAACGTGGACATGAGGCCGAGGGGGCAGTTGAAGATGGACGGCCAACTGTCTCTCATGAAGTCGGGGCGCGTGCGCATCGACCTGAGGCGGGCCGGCGAGCTTGCCGTCGGGGTTATCGGCGACGGCCAGAGGTATCAGACCCGCATGCCCATGCTGGGCGGTGGTCTCCAGTATTCGGGGCGCTATGGCGCCCCACTGGAGAAGAAGGCCGGCCGCATCCACTTCGTGGCCGACGACGTGGCAGACACCCTGGACATGACGACCCTCTTCGACGGCACGGTCCAGGCCCTGAGGACCTACCCCCCCCTTCTGGACGTCCACTCCCCGGCCTCATCCTCAGCCCGAAAGCTGCACAGCGCGGTCTACGTCGATTCTCTGCGCGTCGTGAGTGCGCCCGCGCCGGCCCTGAAGATTCTCAGCAGCCTAGCCGTTGACTGGCGCACGGGGCGTGTGCTGGCACTGGATAAGTTCCGTTTTGACGGGTCCCTGCGCACGCGGATATGGATTTTGAACTGGCGTACCGTCACCGGACCGGACATTGGCAAAGACATCCCCGCGGGAACGCGTGTGACGGTGGACGTGCCCAGCGACTTCGTGATCTACTATCCGCCGCCGCTGGAGGGGACTTCCGTGCGGATCCAGCTTTCGGACATAAGGCTGAATGCGTTCGTCGACGAAGAGTCTTTCGTGGTAGGGAGGTAGCAGGCCGGGGCATGAGAGTCCTTGTCACCGGGGGAGCCGGCTACATCGGCAGCCACGCCGTCGTCGAGTTCATCGAGGCGGGCCACACGCCCGTGGTAGTCGACAACCTCAGCGTGGGACGCGCGGCCGCCATCAGGGGTTGCGAGCTGGTGCAGGCGGACCTGGAAGATGAGGAGCAGGTCTGCCGCGCGCTCGGGGCGAGCGGCGCTGAGGCGGTGATGCACTTCGCGGCCAGCGCCTACGTGGGGGAGTCGGCCGAGAAGCCTGAGGCTTACTATTTCAATAACGTGGTCAACACGCTCAGGCTCCTGCGCGCCGCGCGGCGGGCGGGTGTGGAGCGGTTCGTCTTCTCTAGCTCGTGCGCCGTCTACGGCGTTCCTGCACGGGTGCCCATCACGGAAGATTTCCCCATCGGGCCCGTCAACCCCTACGGCCGGACGAAGGCGACCGTGGAGGGAATCCTGGCAGACTACGCCGCGGCCTACGGGCTGAGATATGCCTCGCTTAGGTATTTTAACGCCGCCGGCGCCCTGCCCGACGGCTCTCTGGGCGAGGACCATGACCCGGAGACCCATCTCATCCCTGCCGCCATCCGGGCAGCGATGGGCCGGGGGGGGGCGCTGAAGGTGTTCGGGACGGATTATCCCACGCCCGACGGCACGTGCATTCGGGACTACGTTCACGTGCTCGACCTTGGGAGCGCGCACGTGCTCGCCATGGAGGCGCTTGGGGACCGCTCGCCCCTTGTCTACAACCTGAGCACGGGCCGGGGCCACTCCATCAGGGAGGTCATCGACATGGTGCGGGAGGTGACCGACATGGAGGTGCCGGAGGAGGCGGCCGGGAGGCGGCCGGGGGACCCGCCGGAGCTGGTGGGTAGCGCAGAGAGGATCAGGACCGAGCTCGGATGGGAGCCGCGCTTCCCGTCACTGCGCCGGATAGTGGAGACGGCCTGGCAGTGGCACCGCAACCATCCGGACGGCTTCGGCAAATGATCTTTCTGCCTTGCCTTTGCATGGGCACGGCGCCTGGCAACGTGGGGCTTCGCCGGCCCGGTTGGAACTTAGGGGGGCTGCTACGATAAGAACGCAAATCGCCAGCAGCTGGCAGGGCATTCTCCCCGCCACAAGGAGGCGAGTTTCTCTCCCGATTAAGCCCATTCTCCGTGCAAGAATTACGTAGGGGGTACACCCCCTACGGGCGTTGAACTGCTGCTATTTGGCAAGGATGCCTGCGCGTGACTCGTATGCCGGGCTTTTTTTCAACGGGCTACTCCGGAGGGCTGCCTGGGATCAGGGCTCCATTCACTCGGAGGGCGTCTCCGCATGAACATTTTCGTTAGCGGTGCAGGCGGGGTTGTGATGGGCGTGGTTACTATTGCCCTGCTTTTCTACGCCTTACGGGTTATGCACAAAGAATCCCCACCATATGGCGAATGCTGAATCTGCCCGCCGCAGAGCGCAAGTATGGAACGCCTCAGGCAATGAAAGGACAGCGCTCCAGGGGGGGTGGCTTTGGGACCCGGTCCGAGTGACACATGGCGTCCGTATGTGCTGGCTCCATCCGAGAATGGCAGGCCTGGGCGTTGAAGGATACGTTCCTCCCCTACGATCCTGGCTCACGCCGTTCCCCCGCGTAAAGCCCATGCTCATACCGTGGGACGCGCTTTCCAATCCGCGTGTGGGCAGGGCCTCACTGCTTGGGCGAGTCACCTCGCTCTTCAGGACAACGCGGTTGGTTGAGCTGGCAATCCTGGGGACAGAGCTTAAGCTCCTTGTGAGTTGGACGACATGGGAGCAAGTCGTCGCGCCCATGCTCGGCTGGAAAGGCGAGCTTGGAAGAGGCGGACTGGTGAGAACGGGGACCCAAGAGGTCTTGGCTGACCTGATACGAGAAAAGAGTGACGCGTCCTTGGGGCATTTGCCGTGCTGCCCATGGTCTCCCCTGTACTCCTATCCATGATTATGGCACGGAAAAGGCAAGAAATTGGGAGAGATACTCCTACTCGGGCGGGGCCGCTCCGGGGCATGAGAGGGCACGCAGGCGGGGCGGGGTGGTTATGCGCTATCGTTCGGTCTGAAGCGCGACGATGTGGTCGTCGGCCCCGATGACCACCAGAACGTCGCCTTTGCGGATGACGTCGCTCGCCGACGGCAGGTCGTTGATCACGGCTTCCACCTTTTCGTGGCCGCTGGCATCCTTGGTGACAGCTCGTGATTTGATCGCCACGACGTTCACGCCGTAGTCCTGGCGGAAATTGATCTCCGCAACCGTCTTGCCCACGAACTCGCGCCGCGCGTTGACCTCGGCGAGGGAGTGATCGACCGTGATGGGCGCCAGCATTCGCGTGCCTGGCATGGTGATGTTCTGCGCCACCTGGCGCGCCATCTCCTTCTCGAGGCTGATAATCTTGTCGACCCCCATGGCCTCCAGGATTTCGGCCTGGCTCTGGTCGATGGCCCGCACCCAGATGGTCCTGGCGCCGAGCTTCTGGACCACGCGCGTGGCAAGGAGGTTGGCCTCCATGTTCTGGCCGATGCAGATGATGGCCAGGTCCAGCGAAGCCACCTCCAGCTTCCTCATGGCGAACTCGTTCGTCACGTCCAGGCAGATGGCCCGGGAGACCCGCTGGTCGATCTCCTCGATCTTCGAACGGTCGGAGTCGACGGCCAGCACCTCGGCGCCCAGATCGGAGAGCCAGACCGCCAGGCCGTAGCCGAACCGGCTGAGACCCATCACGCCGATGCGCCGGAACTCTCGCGCCTCCTCAGTTTCATTCGTCTCAGCCATCTGTATGCTCCTGCTTCCTGCGCGCGGCCTGCGATGTAACCGCTTTGGTTGGTAAGGCGGGCTGGCGCAGGGGGCCCACTCACGCCTTCCTGAAGCACTCCAGGTAACGGCCGAGACGCCCCTGGAGGCTTCTGCGCATGAAACGCACGAGGTAAAGGGTCTCCTCGCAGGCCCAGTCGCTGGCATCGATCTCGTCGAAGATCTTCTCGCGATTGAGTTGCTTTGCACGGAATATCTTCCTGAATGCGTCCCATAGGTTCTGGACGACTTCCTCGGAGTAACCGCCGCGCCTGAGGCCGACCTCGTTGACTTTCCGCACGCTGGCCCGGTGGCCCTCCATGATCATGAACGGCGGCACGTCGACCTCTATGCCGCTCATGCCGGCCACGTAGGCGAGTTTACCCACGCTCGTGAACTGCACGAGGCCCGCTCCGCCCATGATCCATGCGCCGCTTTCGATCTTGCAGTGGCCTCCCACGGCGACGCCGTTGACCATGATCACATCGTCCTCCACATCGCAGTCATGGCCGACGTGCGAGCCGATCATGAACATGTTGCGACTGCCGATGCGGGTCACTCCGAGCCCCGTGACGGTGCCCGCATTGATGGTGGCGAACTCGCGAAACACGTTGTCGTCGCCGATGACAAGTTCGGTGGGTTCACCACAGTACTTCAGGTCCTGGGGAGGCGTGCCGAGCATGACGTAGGGGCCGACGTTGTTGCGTTCGCCCAGGCACGTGTGCCCCTCTATGTGGGCCCCGTGGCCTATCTTGCAGCCGTTTCCTATGGCCACGTGCGGGCCGATGTAGGCCTGCGGGCCGATCTCGACATCCTCGCCGATCCGGGCTCCGGATTCCACCGAGGCAGTTGGATACATCTTCATCTCTTTCTCATCCTTGCCGGGCGCCTTGCTGGCGCCCTCAAAGGTCTTCCGCTTCGACCATCATGAACTTCATCTCCGCCTCGCACGAGGTTTCGCCGTTCACCGAGGCCCGCCCGTTCACCTGAGCGCTGCGGGAGCGCACGCGCACTGCCTCGGCCTCCAGAATCAACTGATCACCCGGTATCACCGGACGCCTGAGCTTCACTGCGTCCATGCTCACCAGCAGGGCGACCTTGCCCGTATGCTCCAGCGTGCGCAGCAGCAGCACGCCCGCTACCTGCGCCAGGGCCTCTAGTTGCAGCACACCCGGCATGACCGGGTAGCCCGGCAGATGGCCCTGGAAAAAGTGCTCGTTGAACGAGACGTTCTTCAAGCCCGTGATCTTCTTGCCTTCCTCTTCCACCCTCAGGATGCGGTCCACGAGGAGGAAGGGATAGCGGTGGGGCAGTATGCGCCGTATCTCGCGGATGTCGAGGTACGGCTCCGGGGCCCCCTCCGCCTTAAGTATGCGGCACAGGGCGTTGACGACCGCCGCGTTCAGCCGATGGCCGGTCCGAACGGCCACGATCTTGCCTTCCAGACCCACGCCGGCCGGGGCCAGGTCGCCCAGGAGGTCGGCAACCTTGTGGCGGGCGAACTCGTTGGCGAACCTGAGTTCGGCGTCCTCCCGGCTCAGCGGCTTTCTAACCGATCCGTCCCGGAAGATCACCAGCGCGTTCTCATCCGTCACCCCGCCGCCGAATCCTCGTTCGGCGAACTCCTCGTAGGCAAGCTCGAACGCGAAGGTGCGCGCCGGGGCGATGTCCCGCATGTAAGTGTCCGGGTCAATGCGGGCGGTGAAGACCTGGGCCGACAGGTCTGCGTGGTCGAACTCCAGAACGCAGCTCACCGTCAGCCCTTCCTCGCTCGGCATTCCCGTGATGCTGGATTCGCCCTCGGAGACCGCCAGCGGCTCCTGTATCTTCAGGAAGGTCTTTTCGGCGCTCTGCTCCTCGATGCCGGCTTCCAGCATGGCCTGGGCGAACTCGAACGGGCACCCGCCTGCGGCCGGCACCTCCTCTGCATCCAGCTCCACCACCAGGTTGTCCACCCCCAAGCCGACGCAGGCGCTGAGCAAATGTTCGATGCTGTGGATCTCCAGGTCGTCACGGCGCAGCAGCGTCGCGCGAAACGCCGTCCCGAGGCATTCCGCCGTGCAAGGCACCACGGGCCTGTCCGGCAGGTCCATGCGCACGAACAGTATGCCCGTGTTGGCCTCGGCCGGGCAGAGGCGCACTTGGACTTCCGCGCCCGAGAACAGCCCCCGGCCGTTCACCTCCGCTGCGTTCGCTATCGTCTGCTGATGCCTTGGCACAGTTACCTGTCCCGGATCTCTCTCGGGTAGTCCGCGTTGAGCCTTCGGACCACCTCGGCCGTAACGTCGAATTCGTCCCTCGCGTAGAGCACGTGCGCCGTGGCTAGGATCAGGTCCATCTCCAGCGGCTGGTTTGCCGAAACGCTCAGGTCCTGTTTCTTCAGCACAAGGTCGACGCCGTTTTCCTCGGCGTATTCATTGATGACCTTGTGGATCTTGTTGAACATCCCGTCCAGTGATTCCCTCCGGTGTTTCAGGAGTAAGTCCTGCTTCTCGGCATAGGCTTTTTGTCCATCCTGCACCGCGGCCTCGATGGCGGTTCGTTTCTTGTCCCGCGCAGCTCCGGGTGGCAGGTTGTCGTACTCGGTTTTCAGGATGCCGAGCAGGCGGTCATATCGCTCGCGGACCCGGCGCATCTGCTCCATGATCCTTCGGGCCTCCTCCTCGTAGTCTTTCCACTCTGCGCTCTGGTTGAAAACCTCGTCCAGATCCGCCACCACGAGCTTGAGCGGGGCCGCAGGCGGTGCGGCCGGCGGGGCCCCATCGCCTTGGGCAAAGGAGAGCACCGCCAATGCGCCCAGCAACAGCGTGGGCAGCACTGCGCCCACGAGAACCTTCCGGCCCATCGCTACAGACTTTTCGCCATTAGCCTTCATCGAGTCCTTACCTCCCGTCTGTATCTTAGCTGCGGCAGTCCTGACCGCTCAACCGCCGCTCTGACGCAGCCGGCCCGGAGTTCGCTGCACCCCGCACAAGTGGCGGCAGGGCGAGCGGTGAGAAATGCCTTCTGCCTGCCCGAATAGCTTACGGCCAACGGCCGCGGGCTTCCAGTGGATTGGCCTCGCCTGAGCGCGCACAGCCCGATCACAGCCAGCGCCCATGGACGTAATTGCGAGCAAGAGGGGCAGTCAGAACTCACGGCGCGTGCCGAAGGAGAAGGTGACGGGCTGCGTGTCGTCGAAGCTCTCGTGCTTGACCGGGAACGCGACGTCCACGGACAGCAGCGTGTTGGCCAGGAACGGGATTTGCCACCGCGCTCCCACGCCGACGGCGGCCCGCAGCTCGTCCCATCCTGTCAGGATGTCGGAGGCATCCTCTGCCACATATCCACCGTCGACGAACGCCGCCAACCGCAGCCGGTCCCCCGACACCGGGACACTGTATTCAAGTGAGCCAATCAGCCTCGAGTCTCCGCCCACTTGCTGCTCCCTCGTGGGTTCCACCGGGGAGATGCCCCACAGTGCGAACCCCCGGATCGAGTCCGCCCCGTCGGCGTAGAACCGCTCGAAGACCGGGCTCCGGTCGCCGCTGTAGCCCCAGAGCAGGCCCGCCCCGACCCTGGCACTCAGAATGTGCTTGCCCCAGCCCTCCGGTTGCCAGACGGTCCAGTACTTCTTGACACTACCGGTGAGCTTGAGGGTGTTGATGTCCAGGGTGGCCAACTCGGCCTCCAGCTTCGCGCGATAGCCCGTGGTTGGGATGAATCGGCTGTCTCGCCGGTCGACGATGTAGCTGGCGGCGACGAAGGCCTTGCTGTAGTTGCCCTTGTCGCGAACGATGGCGGGCGAAGCGCTGCCGCTCAGATCATCCATCGTGATCCCTTCGTAACCCGCCCTCAACTCGCCCCGGACGTAGCGCGTGAACATCTTCGTGAGCTTAACAGCCAGGCCGGTGCGGGTGACGTCGAACTCATCCCATTGGACGCCTCGCCGGTATATTTGCCCTCCCAGACCGTAGGGGCCGTGGTGGATGGACGGGTCCTCGAGCGCGAGGACATACGTGCTCCGCTCCGTGCCAAGGGCGATCTCCATGGTCAGCCTCTGCCCCGCGCCCCGCAGCGCGTTGCCGCTGAACAGGTCGCGCCAACTCCGGGGCCAGTTCATGATGTCGAAATTATCCTCTCTTATCATGATCTGGCCCAGGATCCCCGCATCGCTGCTCACGCCCGCGCCGAGCATCAGCAGCCCGGTCTGGCCCTCGTTGACCCTGACCACGGCGTCTCGCAACGCGCCCACATCGGGCTCGAGCGTAATGCGCACCGCGTTCGGGTCATGGGGGTCGAAGTAACCCGTGTTGCGCAGCTGCCGTTCGCTCTCCGCGAGCTTGTCCGTGCGCGCCCGGTCGCCCGGATAGATGCTCACCTCCCGCCGCACCACGAGGTCGCCGGTCTTCGTCAGGCCCTCGATCCGCACGCGCCGAATCCTGACCAACAGCCCCTCCTCTATGCGGAAGCGCACCAGGACCGAGTGGCCCGTCTCCGCGAGGGACCAGTCGGCACTCAGGCTTTCCTCGCCCGGTGCGCCGACATCCACGTGGCCCTGGCGCCCGTACATGTCGGCGATGATCATTTCGGCGCCGGCCAGGCGGCCTTTGGAAAACAGCTCGCCCGCCTTCACCGGAATGGCGTCCCGGAGCTCGTCATCCGTGAACAGGAGATTGCCTTCGAACTCGACCCCCATCACGATGTACACTGGCCCTTCATACACGGTGACGTTGAGCGTGATCGTGCGGAAGTCCTCGCTGTAGGACAGATACCCCGCGACTTTCACGTCCAGGTGGCCGGCCTGGTAGTAACTATTCGCGATCTCGTCCAGGTCTCTACTGAACTTCCCGGGGCTGAACCGCCCGGGCCACAGGAACCCCGGCCAACGGCGTGGACGGCTCTTCATGAGTTTCCTGATCCGGTCGGCGCTGAGGGCCGCGTTGCCGTTGACCTCTATCCGCCGGATGTAAGCCTCGGGGCCTTCGACGATGTCGAAGGTGAGCGGGGCGGCCCCGGCCTCGGCGGCCTGCACGTAGGTGACCACCGAGACTAGCGGGTAGCCCGCCTTCAGGTAGGCATCGGTGATCTTTTCCTCCGCCGCCCCGACGCGGGCGGGAGTTACCGAATCGCCCGGCCCGATGGCGACCAGCTCCAGGAGCCGGCGCGAGCTGATGCGCTTGTTGCCGCGGAAGCCCACCGTCGTCGCCCTGAGTTGCTCCTCGACCTCCACCCGCACCTCCACGCCGCCCCCTTCCAGGGACGTGGTGGCCGTCGCCTCGCTGAAAAGGCCGAGGCCCTTGATCTTGTCAAGGGAGGATCGCAGGGCTTCGCGGTCCAGAGGCTTGCCGACCTGGATGTTGAGCAGGTTGCGCACCAACTGGTCCTGGACCAGATAGGTACCGGTGACGGTGATCTTCCTGACGATTGGAACGCCCTCAACGGACGCTTCCTGGCCCGCGGCGGGCAGGCAGAGGATGAGCGCACACGAAACCACGATGCCGAGAACGGCCTGGATGCTCCATCCGCCGCGCCAAGTGTGCAACCGGCCGGCGGAAATCCATTTAGTGCTCACGCGTCCTCACCTGGTAGCGGTGGATCGGGCTTCGAATCGGAGACAGCGCTTCCAGAAGACCAGGGGGCAGGTGCCCGTCGGGCCGTTTCTCTGTTTGGCGATGATCACGTCGGCCAGGGAACCCGGAACGCCCTTTGAGTCCCTTGGCACTCCCGGCTGGTCCTCGCCGGCCTCATTATCCGGCTCCGCGCCGTAGTCGTCCCGGTGCAGGAGCATGATGACGTCGGCGTCCTGCTCGATGGCGCCGCTCTCGCGCAGGTCGCTCATGCGCGGCTGGCGCGACTCCTTGTCAACGGAGCGGTTGAGCTGCGCAACCGCCAGCAGCGGCACCTCCAGCTCGCGCGCCAGCGCCTTCAGGCCGGCGCTAATCTCCGCAACCTCCGTGGCGCGGTTGTCCCGTCCCCGTGTGGGCCGCACGAGCTGCATGTAGTCCACGACGATGAGCTCAACGCCGTGCTGATGATGCATTCGACGCGCGCGGGCCCGCAGGTCGCTCAGGCGAAGCGCCGGGGTGTCGTCGATGAACAGCGGAAGCTCGACCATGTCATGGACCGAGTCTTCTATATCCCGCCACTCGCTGTCCTTGAGGTCGCCCCTGCGGAACCTCTGCGTGTCCAGCCGCAGGTGCATGCATAGGAAGTTGCTCACGATCTGCTCGGCCCCCATCTCGAGCGTGAACAGCGCCGCCGGCCGGCGCTCGACCATGCAGACGTAGTGCAGGATGTTCAGCGCCAGCGTCGTCTTTCCCACGCTGGGGCGGGCGGCGACGACGACCAGCTCCCCCGGCTGAAGCCCGTTAGTGATCTCGTTCAGATCGGTGAAGCCCGTGGCCAATCCGCTGAGCTGCCCTGGGTGCTGGTGGAGCTGGTCGGTGTAGGCCACGACCCACTTGAGCAGATCGCCCATTGACTTCAACTGCGCGGACTGCCCGGTGTTGCGAACGGCCAGGATTTCGGATTCGGCGCCGTCCAGCAGATCGTCGATGTCCTGCCCGTCCTCGTAGGAGGCCTTGACGACGCCGGTGGCGGTCTCTATGAGCTGACGGCGCACGGCGTTGTTGCGGACGATGTCGACGTAGTGCTCGGCGTTGGCGCTGGTGGGAACGGCTTCCATCAGTTCGGTCAGATAGCGCGCCCCCCCGACCTGTTCGAGCTTCTCGCGCTGCTTCAGCTCCTGGCGCAGCAGGATGATGTCTATGGTGTTGCGCTCGTCAAACAAATTCGCGAGCGCCTCGAAGATTTCCTGGTGGGACAGCGTGTAGAAGCTCCCCCGCGTAAGCCTCTCGCTGGCCAGGTGGGCGGCTTCCGGGGTGAGCATCATCGAGCCCAGCACGCCCATCTCCGCCTGCGTGTCGTGCGGCAGGACGCGGGGTGATACGGCATCGTGGGCCATCTTCGCTCCTCCCGCCGCTATCGGAAGGCGGGGCGGGTTCCTGCGCGGCGTAAGTCCGCGATGCGAACTACTCCTCCTCCGTCTCCTCCTCGCCCGGTGGCGCCACGCGGACGGTTATGCCGACGCGGACCTCGGGGTGCAGCATCAGTTCCACCTCGTAGTCCCCCAACTCCTCGATGTGCTGCGGCATGTCCACGCTGGCTGGCCGCAGCGTCTCGAAGCCGCTCTCGACCAGCGTCTGCGCCACCTGCTCCGGCCCGACCGAGCCGAACAGGTGGCCCGTCTCAGTGGCGCGAGCCTCAATATAGCACAAGAAGCCCGCGAGCTTCTCGGCCTCGGCCTTCACCCGGTCCAGTTCATCCATCTCCCGCTGGCGCCGAGCCTCTCGACCCCGTTCGATGGCCGCCATGTTGGCCTGGGCGAGCTTCATGGCCAACCTCTTGGGCAAGAGGTAATTGCGCGCATAGCCCTCCGCCACCTCGACCACGTCCCCCGCCTGCCCCAGATCCTTTACGTTCTCGCGCAGCACAATCTGCATCGCTATTTCCCTCTCGCTATCACAGCCGCGAACTCTTCGCTATACCAGACGCTTTGCTTCCCGCAACACCCATTCGGGGCACGGGTGCTTCAGAACGGGATTTCGTCGTCCGAAACGTCGAGTCCTTCCTGTTCAGGCTCCTTCGGCTCGTCGGGGGCCTGCTCCTGCCTCGAGGCACCTTGCGCGGGGTCGCGCCGGCCACTGGGCCTCTCGCCCCGCGGGCGCCCGCCCTCCGCACGCCGGCCGGGGTGCGCTGAAGAATCCTCCCGGTCATCCCGTCCGCCTATAAACTGGAAGTTCTCCGCAACGACGCTCAACTTGCTGCGGCGGCCGTCCGGGGTCTCCCAGGAGTCAAACTTGAGCCGCCCTTCGACAAGTATAGGCTTGCCCTTGCTGAAGTACTCGCTGATGACTTCGCCCGTTCGTCCCCACGCGGCGACGTCGACAAAGCAGGTCTCGTCGCGCTGCTCGCCCTCCTTGGTCTTGAAGCGCCGGTTCACGGCGACTCCGAACTCACAGATAGGCGTACCGCTGGGGGTGTAGCGCAACTGCGGGTCACGCGTCAGATTGCCTAGCAGGAAGACCTTGTTCAGGTTTGCCATGGGTCATGTCTCCCGTCTTTCCTCCGAGGCGCGGTGGCAACACGCGGACTCGCCAAACGTGGTCCTTCAATGTCAGCTTTCAGCGGGTGCCTCTGCGGTCGGGGCCTCGGTGGTCTCGCCAGCGGACTCCGGGGGAGCAGGCGCTTCTTCGGCCGCGGCGGCCTCTTCCGCCTCTTCGGCCGGAGCTGGCTCATCCTCGACTGGGATGGCCTCGCCATCGGCCGTGAAGAGCGGCCCTCGCGGTGAGGGCATTGCCTCCGCCCTCAGGATGAGCAGGCGCAGGATGTCCTCCGACAGTGTAGCGTCTCGGCGCAACGCGTCGATCTGCTCCGGGTCGCCCCGGAAGTAGATCAGCACGTAGATTCCCCGCTCCACCAGCCTTATCTTGTAGGCGAGCCTGTTCTCGGCCCACTTTTCGATGCGTTCCGGCTCGGCACCGTTGCGGCCGAGAAGGCCCGTGATGTGCTGTATGATTGCCGGGAAATCCTCACCTCCCTTGGCCGCATCGACCAGGAACATGCCCTCATAGAGCCTCGATTCCAATGCCTCTCCTCCAAAATGGCTCCGGCGCCCCGTCACGTGCTCAGCGCGTCCGAGGGCTCCATCGAACCATTGTAGCGATTCATCGCCTTCTCAATTCCCTCGCCCTGCCAGCATAAGACGGCCTGTGCCGCTTGGTTAATCGCACTCGTGGCCAGCGGACTCTCTTCCGGTGCGAATGCCTCGAGTACGTAGACACGCGGGGCGACCTCCGGCAAGCACGGGCCCACGCCCACCCTTAGCCGGGGAAACGCCTCCGTGCCCAGCCACTTAGCAACGGACTCCAGCCCGCGATGCCCGCCGCTTGATCCCTGTCGGCGCAGGCGCAAGTGGCCCAACTCCAGGTTGAAGTCATCCACCACGATCAGGCTCTCTTCCGGCGCCGCACCTGTTTCTTCGAGCAGCGCAGCCACCGCGCGGCCGCTTCGGTTCACGTAGGTGGTCGGCTTCAGCAGAACCAACTCGTCCGAAACCGCAACGCGCCCGTGCCAGCGCCCCTGATCCCCTTTTATGTGGAGGCGCGCCGCGATTCGCTGGAGGACCATCCAGCCCATATTGTGGCGCGTGTGGGAGTACTTCTTGCCCGGATTGCCGAGGCCGACGACGTACTTCACAGGTTCATCCTTCCCCGGCGTGAGGGCTGTTGACCGCAGCGGCTATGAGCCTCAGCGCCGACTAGGCGGCGAGGTTCCGGCATTAGGCAGGCTTGCAGCCGGCCTGCGTTGTCTCTATGCCTCTTCACCGGCCCCCTCATCTTCCCCCTCGGGCTTACCGATCACCTCTGGCTCCGCCATCCCGGCCTCTTCGGCCTCCTCTTCCACAACCTCAGGCGGGGCAGTGATCACCACCACCACGGCATCCGGCTCCGCAAGGATGCTCACGCCCTCGGACACCGGGATGTCTCGCACGCGCAAGCCGTCGCCCACCTTCAGATTCGCCACCTCAACGCGGATGTTTTCCGGGACGTTGGTGGGCAGGCACTCCACTGAGACCTCGTGCAGGATCACTTCCAGCACGCCGCCCTCCTTGACGCCCTCCGGCTCGCCATGCAATTCAATCGGCACGGTCACGTGCAGGGCCTCGGTGAGCGAAATGCGTCCGAAGTCCGCATGGATGACCTCCTCGCCCAGCGCGTCGTACTGGACTTCCTTGAGCTGGGCCGGGCTGGCCAAGTCTTCGCACTCCAAGTTCATGACGAAGTGGTGCTCGTGGAGTAACTTCTCAATCGCCTTGCGCTGCACGGTGATCACAACGTTGGGTTCGCCCCGGCCGTAAAGGATCGCAGGGACCATCCCCTGCCTGCGTAGCCGGCGGGGGGCATGGCTGCCGCGCTCATCACGGAGCACCGCCTCAAGGGTCGGGATATCCATCTCAGCCTTATCTCCACAGCAGCAAACCACTTGGCCACCGGCGAGAATTGCCCGTCGGGGGCGGGGTCTCGATAGGACTACCGGCCTGCAACCGCCGGCCCGCTCGCGGCATGGCACAGCCCGCGGCGGCGGAGCCGATAAGCCCACATTGCTCCCGATTTATACCAGAACCCCCCCAATGTGTCAACCGCCGTGCGAGCTCGGGCGCTTTGGGCGGGAAAGGCGGAGTCGGGGTCGGCCTCCTGTTCCTGGCCCGAAGGTGGGTCCCGCGCCTGGCCGCCCGCCTCTTTGAGAAGGATTCGATGCCGCAGAAGAGCGAAGGATCTGCAGGCCGCCACCTGCTGGAGATCGCTCTGACGCTCGTGGCTCTCTACTGCGCTGCGAACTACATACCCCGCGCACTGCACGGTATTCGCTGACAGAGAGGCTTACTGGCGTTGGGTCACTGTGCAGCCCCCGGGCCCGTACGCTCTTGCCCCTGGCGTCCCAGCCGCCGAGCAGCAGGTCGAACGCGGTCCCGTCATCCGCCACGGCTGCGACGGTGGTGTCCTGCGAGCCGCCGGAGTCCCGCGCCGCGCTGATGCTCGCGATTGCCGCAACGCGCCCCGCCACCTCGTCCAAGGAGATCCTTGCCCCGGGGCGACGTGCCCGAGCGCGCAGCGATTCTTCTCTCCGATGCGGAAAGGTCGGGCAGGGCGCTTTTCAGCAAGGTCTCAGGGAAGTGGAGCCTGCCGCTTCGGAGATTGCCTGGCGCCCCCGGAGCACACAGGACCGCGGTCGCGTGCAGCAGGTGCCGGCACGGCTTGGTGAGGCCATGCAAATGACCGGTGGCGGCGAACAACTCGTCCGACAGCGCCACCACATGGCGTGCGCGGACCACGCCGAGAGAAAAACCCCTGCACAGGCAGGCGATCCTATCCTGTGACAATGCCTCCCCCATGTTCGTATCAGCAACCGGTGCGTGCTCACCGACCGGCGATTCTATCATCGGCCCGAAAACGTGTCAATGACTGGAACTTGCGCCCAAGAGGGCGGTCGCACGGGACATTCCGGACCGAAGGGGTTGACAACACGCGGGTATTGGCCGATAATAGCGGTGCCATGAGAGGAAAAAGGATCCAGCCCGAAGCAAGTTTGGCGCTATACTGGCTTACTCGCCCCTGGTTGTGGCCGGGGGAGTGAGGCGGGCGGGGTCCGTACCTGCTTGAGACGTAAGACGTGCAAAGCCCTGCAAGCCTCTCTCGGAAGGCTTGGCAGGGTTTTTTGTTTAATGGGACGGCTGGCGCAGGCGCTGGCCGTTGACGCCAGGAATACCGGTGGCTGAGCGGTAAATGGAAGACGGCGAGTGAGATACACGTACGGCACAAGCGAAGGCGCGGCACGGCGGCTGGAGTCGATCGCCAAGTTCTTCAACCCACTGGCACTTGGGCTCATCCGTCAGCACCTTGAACTGCCCGTTTCCGTGGCTCTTGACCTGGGTTGTGCTGCCGGATTCAGTACCGAGATGCTCTCGCACGCTGCGCGTGGGGCCACAGTCTACGGCATGGACAAGTCCTCGGACTTCCTCACGATGGCGCGTCGACGATGTCCAGATATCCGCTTTCTTGAGCATGACGTGACAGTAATGCCATTCCCCGTCGAGGGCGAACTCATGTACGCGCGTTTCTTGCTCTCCCTCTTGAAGGACGTCGTTGACCTCGTAAACCGATGGACAAATGAGTTGACGCCAGGGGACTCCTTTTCTTGGAGGAGTTCGAAGCGATCGACACGGAATTCGCGGTTTTTCGGAGGCATCTCGATATTAACGCCGCGATGATACGATCGCAGGACGCCAACCCCTTCGTCGGCAAGGTGTTGGGCGAATCTGCGTATGGACACGACGTTCTGCTCAACCGGAGAGTGCCGCTTTCTGTTCCGAACCCGCTGGCCGCATCATGGTTCTTTCCCAACACGGTTACGGTTTGGGAAGAAGACAGCTACGTCCTGGGCAACGTCAACGCTTCAGAAAGGAAGCGGATTTCTGAGGAGTTGGCACGCACGAGGGATTCTGTCGATGAGCGCCACGATACTGCCTGGCACAGGAGGCGTTTGGCGCTGAGGCGCCAAGGCCGGGTTTGAAGGAATGGGATGATCTCCGTGCAGAGATATGATCCCGAGTGGGTCAGCGGGTATTATGGCGCCTACGGCGACCGCGAATGGCACCGTTGGGAGGGATATCCAACGATGGAGGTCAAGCGCCACGTGCATCGCCATTATCTGGAGCAGTATATCAGGGAAGGCGACTACGTCCTCGAGGTTGGCGCCGGGGCCGGCCGCTTCACTCAGATTTTTGCGGAACTTGGCGCGCGAGGGCTTGTCGTTGACATTTCACGGGTTCAGTTGGAACTCAATCGTCAGCATGCACAGGAGTCAGGATTCGAGCATGCAGTTCAGGACATGCTTGAAGTGGACATGTGCGATATGGGCGCTTTGGAGGATGAAACGTTCGACGCCATCGTGTGCTATGGTGGTCCTCTGAGTTACGCATTTGAGAAACGGGGCAGGCCTTGCGCGAGATGATTCGTGTGCTCAAGCAGTCCGGGAGGGCGCTCTTCAGCGTGATGACGCTCTGGGGGGGCGTGTATGAGTTCCTGCCCGATATCTTGGCGCTTGCGCCCGAGGAGAACACGGAGATCACTAGGACCGGGGATTTGCATCCTGACACGTTCAACCAGTGTGATCATCGTTGCCACACGTTCAGGGCGCAGAAACTGCAAGCTCTTCTTGAAGAGAGCGGGGCAACGGTCCTAACCATGTCAGGCTCGAACTGCCTGTCGGCCGAGGGGGGTGATCGACTTACTGAGGTTCGCGAAGATCCGCCGAGATGGCAAGAGCCTCTAAGGCAGGGAGTCGAAGCGTGCCGCGAGCCAGGCTGCGTTGATATGGGTACCCATTTGATCGCTGTCGTAAGATAAAGGCTTTTCTGCTGGCGGCGAGGAGAATGATCAGCAGGGATAACGGAAGAGCAGATGCGGCGAGGAACGGAGGTGCTCAGGCGGCGCCGGCCCCTGTGGGGTCGGGGCTGCCCGCGCTGGGGGAACGCGCGTGAGGTTCACAGTTTCCCCCTTTGACTCCTGACCCATGAGGATCGACCAAGCATGAACGCAGAAGAGACGAAACAGAAGGTTATCATCTTCGATACGACGCTGCGCGACGGCGAGCAGGCCCCCGGCTGCTCGATGACGCTGGAGGAGAAGCTGCGCGTGGCGCGGCAGCTCGAGGGCCTGGGCGTGGACGTGATCGAGGCGGGGTTTCCGATCGCCTCGCCCGGCGATTTCGAGAGCGTGTGCGAAGTCGCGCGCACGGTCACTCGCGCGAGGGTGGCGGGTCTGGCGCGCTGCACAGAGGCCGACATCGTGCGGGCCGGCGAGGCTGTGCGCCACGCCAAGCTGCCGCGCATACACGTGTTCCTGGCCACCAGCGAGATCCACCGCAAGTTCAAGCTCAAGAAGGCCCGCAGCGAGATCCTCAAGCTCGCCGTGGAAGGAGTGAGGCGGGCGCTGGAGTTCTGCGACGACGTGGAGTTCAGCCCCGAGGACGCCAGCCGCACCGAGCCGGACTTCCTGTGCGAGGTTGTGGCCGCCGTGGTGGATGCCGGCGCGCGGACGGTGAACATCCCCGACACGGTGGGCTACGCAATGCCGCAGGAGTTCGGAGAAACCATCGAGATGCTCTGCACCCAGGTGCCGGGGATCGAACGGGCGGCCATCAGCGTCCATTGCCACAACGACCTGGGCCTGGCGGTGGCGAACTCGCTCGCCGCGGTCAGGAAGGGCGCGCGCCAGATCGAGTGCACGGTGAACGGGATCGGCGAGAGGGCGGGCAACTGCGCCCTGGAGGAGGTGATCATGGCCCTGCGCACGCGCGCCGACCTTTTCGCCATCGAGACGGGCATCGACACCACCCAGATCATGAACGCCAGCCACCTGGTGAGCGCGGTCACGGGCCTGTCAGTCCAGCGCAACAAGGCCGTCGTGGGCGAGAACGCCTTCGCCCACGAGGCCGGCATCCATCAGGACGGGATGCTCAAGGAGCAGAGCACCTACGAGATCATGCGCCCCGAGGACGTCGGCGTGGACCGTTCGCACCTCGTGCTGGGCAAGCACAGCGGGCGGCATGCGCTGCGCTCCCGGCTCGAAGAACTCGGATTCCAGCTCGGCGACGAGCGGCTGGGGCATGTCTTCGGACAGTTCAAGCTCCTGGCGGACAAGAAGAAGGAGGTCTTTGACGAGGACCTCCGCGCCCTCGTGGACGAGGAGTTGGAAGAGGCGCCGGACCTGTTCCGGCTCGTGAGCTTCCACGTCTCCAGCGGCACCAGCGTCATCCCGACGGCCACGGTTCGCATGGAGGTGAGCGGTGAGGCCGTGACGGACGCCGCCACGGGCGACGGGCCGATCGACGCCGTCTACAAGGCCGTCGACCGCATCACGGGCATCCAGTGCGCGCTTGCCGACTACGGCATCCGGGCCATCACCGGCGGCACGGACGCGATGGGCGAGGTGTCGCTTCAGGTTAGGTCGGGCGAAGTGGTGGAGCGCGGCCGCGCGGCCAGCACGGACATCCTGGAGGCCAGCGCGCGGGCCTACATGATCGCCGTCAACCGCGTTGCGAAACGGTTGCGAAACGATACCGCTGTGGGCGATGAACCCCGAGGCATGTAAGGCGCCGCGGCGTCAAAGGCCGAGGCCGTCCGGTTCTTCGAGTTCCGGTGCGGAAGAGGCCGAAGGCGTTTCGGCCGGCTCCGAGCCTTTCCGGTCGGGCAGAGGTTTCAGGCGACGCAGGCCGGTAAAGGCCGCCATGGCGATGCTCACAACTAGAACGAAGGCGCCGGCAACGGCAACGGCTACGGCGAGTTGAACGGTGTCGAACGTCTTGATGGTGGTCGGGTCGAAGTCTTTCTGGCCCAGCAAGGCGGTTATGCACAGGTTCACGCCCGTCAGGTAGACGAGCGAGGAGACGATGCACACGGCCCCTACTATCATGCCGGTGATGTATGCTGCCATCGCGCTGTTCCTCCTTTCGAGCCGGACGGTCGACCGCGGCCCGGCGGGCGGCGGTCTGTTCCGGTGCCCTAACCTTATAACGTCCAGGGGCGCACCCTGCAAGTCGCCGCCTGCGCGGCCGGCCGAGCCACTGCGGCACGCGTGCCTTTGCGGCGCCCGCGCCCGAACCGATGCCAAACGCAGTAGGAAGCTACCAGATGCAGCCAAACTACATTCCTGACTTCGCCGAGTTCAAGCGGAAGTGCGAGCTGGGAAACGTCGTGCCGGTCTATCGACAGCTCATGGCCGACATCCTCACGCCGGTCTCGGCCTTCCAGAAGATAGCCGACGGCCCCCACGCTTTCCTGCTGGAGAGCGCGGCCGGCCCCGAGAAGATCGGGCGACACTGTTTCCTGGGCGCGAGCCCGTTCGCGCTGTTTCGGAGCGCCGGCGGCCGTGTGGAGATCCGCGAGGGCGATTCCGTGGAGGAACGCGAGAGCGACAACCCGCTCCGGGACCTGCGCGACTATCTTCACGGTTACCGCCTCGCGCACGTCGAGGGGCTGTCGCCGTTCTCCTGCGGCGCCGTGGGCTACATGGGCTACGACGTGGCGCGCTTCACCGAACGCCTGCCCGACTGCCCCCCCGACGACCGGGGCCTGCCGGACGTACTGTTCATGTTCTTCGACGAGATCCTCATCTTCGACAACCTCGACCACACCATCAAGGTCGTTTGCAGCGCGCTGACCGACGGCGTGCGGCCGGAGCAGGCCTACGAGCGCGCCAAGGGCCGCATCGACGCCCTCATCGCCAAGCTCCGCACGCCCGTCACGGACCTGAGCGATGACATCACGCCGCGGGACGATGTTGAGCTGCCGTACACCTCCAACACCCGCAAGGAGGACTACTTCGCCGGGGTCGAGAGGTGCAAGGAATACATCCGCGCGGGCGACATCTTCCAGGTCGTCCCCTCCCAGCGGCTGGAGGCCACCACCGGCGCCGCGCCGCTGGACATCTACCGCGCGCTGCGCGTCATCAACCCCTCGCCCTACATGTTCCTGCTGAAGATGGACGACCTGCGCCTGGTCGGCTCCTCGCCCGAGGTCATGGTGGGCGTGGAGAACCGCAAGGTCCGGGTGCGCCCGATCGCCGGCACGCGCTGGAGGGGCGAGACCGATGAGGAGGACGAGAGGCTCGCTGAAGAGCTTCTCGCCGACCCCAAGGAGCGGGCCGAGCACGTGATGCTCGTCGACCTGGGCCGAAACGACGTGGGGCGCGTCTGCCGCTACGGCACGGTGAAGGTAGACGAGCTGATGGTGATCGAGAAGTACTCGCACGTGATGCACATCGTCTCGGAGGTGACCGGCGAACTGCGGGAGGGCCTCGACGCGCTCGACGCCCTGATGGCCTGCCTGCCGGCCGGCACGCTCACCGGCGCGCCGAAGGTACGGGCGATGGAGATCATCGACGAGTTCGAAACCACCAAACGCGGCCCCTACGGCGGGGCGGTGGGGTATTTCGATTTCTCGGGCAACATGGACACCTGCATCACCATCCGCACGGTGGTCCTGACGGGCGGGAAAGCCTACGTGCAGGCCGGCGGCGGGATCGTCACCGACAGCGTGCCCGAGCGCGAGTGGGAGGAGACGCTCAACAAGGCCCGGGCGCTCCTCCGCGCCATCCAGGTCGCCGAGCAGATGGGGGAGTGAACCAGTGCGGAGGGTCCGGCTCTGCAGTTGTAGCGGCAGGCATGAGGGGGTATGAAGGGCTTGAGGGGTTGTGGCGTATCCGTACTGTCAAGCCTGTCGCCGAGGATATTGTTGAAGCACGCTCTCGCTCGTGTGCCCAGCACTCCCAGGATTGCCAACATCCATTCCTTGATCCTCACGAAGTTGATCTCATGTCCCTGAGCGAAAGCGAATCCGCGCAGCGCCAGGCGATCCCGCGTTCGGAGTCGATCCCTTCGAAGTAGCCCACCATCAGCATGCGGAAGTACACGCCGGGCGGGATCGACGGCCGCCCCATCTTCTCGGCGTAGTACGGAGCGCAGAGATCCTCGACGAACCGGTCGAAACCATGCTTGGCCAATATCGTGTCCAGCCGCTTGTAGAAAGGATGTCCCGGCCCGCTCGGCAGGTCCGTGCCGGCGATCCAAAGCGGCATCTGCCGCTCGCCGTCCAGGAATACGGCCAGCCGCTTCCCCCTGTGGGCCGCCGTCGTCTTCTCGGTGATCTCGCTTCCTTCCGCGTCCAGGCGCAGACCGATGGCGTAGGCCCCATACGCGTCCTGAGTTGCGTACGCCTCCTCGACGTTGCTCTCGTCCACCAGAACCTCCGATCCGAACTCCCAGCCATCCAACAGCTTCATCTTCAGGGTCACCGGCTTGACCTTGGCAGTCATTGGCACCTTGGAGGTGGACACGTAACAAGTTCGGTGCTCACGTCGATGCGAATTGGGAATATGGCCAAGACGACAAAAAGGCATAGAGCAACTGCATTAGCTCGAAACGATCTATTGCGCAAGGCCTTACTGACAACGACCGCAACCGCCAGCGCCGCCGCGGTCCCAACCAGATCAAAGATGTAGCCTCGTGGCTCGCGCCCGGATATGTTCGCCACGAAGGGGATTCTCGACAGCCACGGGTCAATCACTGTCAGAATGCCCGAAGCCAGGCGGTATCCCAGGGCGGCGCACGCCGCCGCCAGCGCTACTGTCACCCAAGGGGGTGCCGGCGTCTCTTCCGCACTTTTTCTCATTGCAGTTCTCCTCTTGCCACCCTGTTTCACCAGAACTGAGCACCGGCACCCGAGGCATCAGACGTTCACCTCGACCTCGCGGGTTGCCACGGTCAACGGCATTCCTCGTTCGGCCCTGACCTCCAGGCACTCCTTAATCGCGTCGCGGATGTTTGCCTCGGCTTCCTGCTCCGTCTTGCCCTAACTGACGCAGTCAGGTATGCAGGGACATTCCGCGATGAACATTCCACCCTCGTCCTGCGAAATCGCAATGACAAACCTCACGGCCCCGGCCCTCCACTCAAGTCAGCGCCTGCTCTGCAAGAGCATATAGCATTGACAAGAGGGGAAGTCTCCTTTGCACTTGTCCCGCGGACCCGGACATTCCGTCCGGGCCACCCACGTAACGAATTCCTCACGGGTGCCTGCGTCTTCGTCGGTCATTGGGATTTGGGCATTGGACATTCATTCGTCATTCGGGTTTCGTAATTCGTCATTGCGGCGCGGGCCTTTGCAAGGACGCGCCTGCGCGGTATATTGGCGCTCCGGCATGATCGCACAGGCCCTTCCTCGAAATGAGCGCGGAGGTCAAGAATGTCCAGTTCCGATCCGGTTGTAATGAGCCCGCAGGCCCAGGCACTGTACGACGCCATCTCGGAGTTCGAGATCATCGACTGCCACGAGCACCTCCCGCCCGAGGATGCCCGCGTCGGGATGGACGTGGACGTGTTCACGCTGTTTCGCCACTACACCTACGGCGACCTGCTGGCCGCGCGGATGAGCGAGGGGGAGTACGCTGCCTTGGTCAACCGCGACATCCCACTGGAGCGGCGCTGGGAGATATTCGAGCCTTACTGGGAGCGCATCCGCTGGGGCTCATACGCGCGCGCGGCGCTGATCGCCGCCCGGCAGTTCTACGGCGCCGAGGACATCAACCGCGATACCTGCGTCGGGATAAGCGAGAGGATGCAGGCGGCCAACACGCCGGGCATTTACGAGCGCATCCTGGGTGATGCGTGCAACATCCGCTTCTCGCTCACCCAGTGCGAGCGCACCGACCTGAACCACCCGCGCCTCCTGCCCGTGATGTCCCTGGTCCTTGCCCTGGGGACCTGGGAGGATGTGACGCGCAAGGCTTTTCAGGCGCTCGGCCCCGTGCGTGCGCTGGATGACCTGCTGGAGAACATGCGCGCCTACGTCACGAAGGTCAAGGGCGAGGGGGCGGTGGGGCTAAAGATGGTCTCGAACCCCTTCCAGCCGCCCAGCCGCGAGGCGGCGGCGAGCGCCTTTGCCAGCCTGCGCGACGGCCGTTGCGAGACGCTCCCCGCAGCCAACCCGCTGCGCGACTACCTGGTGGATGAGGCCGTCAAGTTCGGCGCCGAGCAGGACATGGTGATCTGCGTGCACACGGGTTACTGGCGCGACTTCCGCGAGCTCGACCCACTGCACATGATCCCGATCCTCCAGCGCCATCCGAACGCCCGGTTCGACATCTACCATCTGGGCTACCCGTGGGTGCGGGAGGCGCTGATGCTCGGCAAGGGGTTCCCGAACGTGTGGCTGAACCTGTGCTGGACGCACATCATCTCGCAGCGCTTCGCCATGGCCGGCCTGGCCGAGGCCATTGACCTGATCCCGACCAACAAGCTGCTGGCGTTCGGCGGGGACTACACGGTGCCGGTGGAGAAGGCCTACGGGCACCTGGAGATGGCGCGCGAGGACGTGGCGCGGGTGCTGGCGGAGCGGATCGAGGAGGGGCAGATGACCGAGGCGCAGGCGCTCGCGATCGCCCGGCTGTGGTTCTTCGACAACGCCGTGGAACTCTACCGCCTGAAGGTCTGAGTCGGCGGCGCGTTCATGGCTCCTGCGCCTCCGATGCGGCCAGGTGCTTCTCTACTTTATGGTGGAGGTATGAGACCCCTATCATGAGCAGGCCGAGCACCAGGAAGGACAGGGTGCGGTATATCTGTTTGATGCCTGCCATGTCCACAAGGACGAGCTTGAGGGCCGTGACGGCGAATATGCCCAACAGCAATCGCTCGACCGTCACCGGGGTGCGCATGCGCAGGTGATGGGCCACCGGTATCAGCAGGAAGACCATGAAGAAACCGCACGCCCACAATGTCGCCGGCAACAGCGCGGCCGAGGTGTAGAACTGCCCATGCCACCCGCGAACAGCGCCCACTTGCCCACAAAGGCGAGCACATCCAGCGCCCGCCATCGCCGCAGCATCGTTACCGCGAGCACGCCCAGATCCAGCACCGTCAGGTAAGTGAACAGCACGTCCCGGGAATCCACGCACGTGGAGCAAAGGACCGGAATGAGTAGGCCGCCCAGCACCGCCAGGAGCGCGATGGGCAGGGCGTTGTGCGCGGCCGCCAGCGCCATGCCCCCGCCGATCAGCGCCTAACCGAGCGCCGGCATTTTGCGGCGTACGCTCACCTCGTCTGCGCCGGCGAGCACGAGGCCGCCGCCAGAAAGAGCACAAGCGCGCCCGCCCAAGCGATCCCGCGCTTGCCGACCATCTCTTCGAAACGCCCCCACTGCTGGAGCGCACGGATCGCCGCAGGGGCCGGCTCTTCCTCGGGTGCGGCAGCAGGGGTTTCAGGCGCCGCAGGTTCCGACTGCTGGATCAGTCTGTTGAGCTTCCGGCTCAACTCCAGGATGCGAGTCCCGTGGAATCTGGTCTCGGCCCGCACCAGCAGCACCAGCACGAAGGCCACAACGCCGAGCACGCTGCTCGCCAGAATAAGAAGCCCCAGAAGTATGAGTGCGTCCATGCGCAGCCTCCCACCCCCGTGTTACGCCGCTCACGGGCGGATGCAGCAGCATTCAACCCCCCTTTGTCGGAGGCGGGATGCGGTGCCGCCGGCCGATCCCGCGGGCCGACACGGCGTCACGCACCGGGGCGACCGAGCAGGAGGGTGGCACGATCGCTGGTGAGCAAAAGGACCTCGCCGCTCTCGGTGCGCAGGATGAGTTCGCCCGTGGCGCGCAAGCCCACGACGGTGCCCCAGACCTCGGTCCCCCGGACCTCGCCCCCGGCCAGGCGCGCGCGCACCCCGTGTCCCAGCAGGCAGCTCAGGGTGCGCCAGCGGGCCAGGAGCGCCTCCGGATACCCGCGACGCAGCTTCGCATACCAATTGTCCAACTCATCGAAGAGCTTCGCGCACAGGGCGGTGCGGTCGACCGGGCGGCCCAGTTCCGCCCTGAGCGAGGTGGCCGACACCTCCGCGCCCGACGGGAGGCCCTCGCGCACCTGGTTCACGTTCAGGCCGATGCCCAGGATGTGAGCCGGCGCGGCATCTCCCTGCGGCGCCTGTTCGACCAGTACCCCGCCGAGCTTGCGCACCCAGAGCCGCTCCGAGCCGCCCACGCGCGCCACGATGTCATTGGGCCACTTGATGCCCACCTCCGGCAGGAACTGTCCGAGGGCTTCTGCGGCGGCCACGGCGCCCAGGAGGCCGCTGAGGAACCTTTCGCTCGCACTCATCCCCAGCCGCAGCAGCACGCTCACCAGCAGCCCCTCTCCCTCTGGGCATTCCCAT
Organism: uncultured candidatus Brocadiaceae bacterium; assembly: GCA_964534775.1. Lineage (GTDB taxonomy): Bacteria > Planctomycetota > Brocadiia > SM23-32 > SM23-32 > CAZHPE01. The sequence goes on along the minus strand of CAZHPE010000004.1, from coordinate 5,724 downwards.
GCCCCCGTGCGGCCGCGGCCCGCCATCTGGTGCTCGGCCAGCACGGCGTATCCGTCCGGCGCCCCTGCCTCGGCGCGCCGGCGCACCTCGTCCATGGTGCTCTCCACCACATCGAGCACCTCGCCCTCCCGGGCGATGACGCGGCGGCGGGCGGCAGGACTGAAAAGTATGTCGGGATCAAGCGGCTCCATCATTGCGCGCCCATTGAGTTTTAGATCGGCTCTATCAGCAGAAAGAGCAGGATGACAGAGAGCCAGAAAGCCGGCCAGGAGAGAGCGGCGGCATACAACCCCGCCAGCAGGTCGTCCGACATCACCCCCCAACCGGCCGGCAAGCGTTCCAAGCGACGGATGGGGAAGGGTTTTGCGATGTCGAAGAAGCGAAAAGCCACGAAGGGAAAAACCACCAGCGGACCCGAAAGAATTACGAACTCGAACGGCTCCGGCCAGAGAAAGGATACAGGGAGGTAAGCGATCCACTGTCCGGCGACCTCGTCGAGCACAAACTGGCGTGGATCCTTCTCGCCGAAATGCTCCTCGGCCCAGGGACAGAGTGCCATGCCGAGCACAAGACAGCCCACGATGCCCGCGCCAAGCACGGCCAGATGCCAAGCGCCCGGCATGAGATAGCGCAGCGCCACGTAAAGCACCGCCGCGCCCGCCGAGCCCCACGTGCCCGGCGCCACGGGCAGGCAGCCGAGCCCGAGGGCCGTCACCGCGAGCTTCTTAGCTGTGTCACCCTTTGCCATCGCCCGGTCCTTTGGTCAAGCGCGCGATGCAATCATACTCTCGCCCGGCGATGATCTCCACCTCCACCACCTCGCCCGCGCGGAGTCCGGGTTCGTCCGGCAGGAGGATGACCGGGTCGACGTCCGGCGCCTCGCGCGGACTGCGCCCGAAGACCGGCTTGCCGCCGGATTCGGCGGCGGCCTCGACGAGCACGCGCGTGCGCTCACCAACGCGGGCGGCGGCGAGGCCGCACGCAATCTCCCGCTGCGCGCTCATCAGCGCGTGGTAGCGTTCCTGCTTCGCCGCTTCGGGCACCTGCCCGTCGAACTTCGCGGCTGCCGTCCCCTCTTCCTGCGAATAGGTGAAAGCGCCCAGGCGCTCGAAGCGCACCGCACGCACGAACTCGAGCAACTCCTCGAATTCCCGGTCCGTCTCGCCGGGAAACCCCACCATGAACGTCGTGCGCAGCGTCACGCCGGGTATGCGCTCGCGTAGCGTCTCAATCAGGCCTTCCATGCGCGAGCGCGTGATCTTGCGTTCCATCCGCTCCAGCACCCGGTCGGCGATGTGCTGCAGGGGTATGTCCAGGTAGGGGCAGACCTGGCGCTCGCCCGCAAGGACGTCGATCAGCTCCGGGTAGAAGCGCGCCGGATGGCAGTAGAGCAGCCGCACCCATTTCTCGCCATCGAGTGCGCAGATGCTCCGCAGCAGCGTGTGAAGTTGCCGCCCGCCAGCGCGGTCCATTCCGTAAGCGGTCGTGTCCTGGGCGATGACGTTGATCTCGACGACGCCCTCGGCGAGCAGGCCGCGCGCCTCTTCGACCACCTCTTCAAGTGGCCGGCTAACCATGGGCCCTCGGATCAAGGGCACAGCGCAGTAGGCGCAGCGGTTGTCGCAACCCTCGGCGATCTTCAGGTAGCACCACGCCGGGGGAGTGAGCCGATGCGCGCGCTGGCGGGAGGCGGGGCAAGGCGCCGGTGCCTCGATGCCGAGCGCCCGCAGCACGGTGCTCGCCGCCGCCGGCGGGTCGACGCCCAGCAGGAGATCGGCCTCGGGCAGGCTCGCGCGGAGCTCATCCCCGTAGCGTTGGGCGAGGCAGCCCGTGACGATCAGGGTTTCCAGCCCGTGCGCCGCCTTCCAGTCGGCCGCCTCCAGGATCGCGTCGATCGACTCCTGCTTCGCCGACTCGATGAACCCGCAGGTATTGACGACGGCCACGCTGGCGCCGGCCGGATCGGCGGTGACCTCCACCCCGGCAGCCTCCAGTATGGAGGCGATCCTCTCCGAGTCCACCACGTTCTTGGCGCACCCGAGGGTGACGAGGGCGACGCGGGGGCGTTTTGTAGGGCGCTTGGTCATGGGAGGTTGCCGGGTCAGGAGCCGCGTGGGCCGGAGCGGTCTATTTCGCCGCGCGCGCCGTTTCCCATTCGTCCACAGTCATCACGACTTCGCGCGCCTGGCTGCCTTTGTAGGTGCCGACGATGCCCGCCTCGGCCATCATGTCCACAAGCCGGGCGGCGCGCGAGTAGCCTATGCTCAGACGCCTCTGAAGGAGCGAGACGGAGCCGCGCTGGGTCTCCAGAACGATGTGCACGGCGTCCTCGTAAAGTCCATCCCCGGGTTCCCCGTCGGTGGCGGCGGCATGATACTCGCGCAACTCGGCCTTGAACTGCGGGCCGGATTGCTCGGTCCAGAACTCCACGATCCGCCCCACCTCTTGGCCGGTCATGAAGGTGCCCTGAGCGCGCACCAGCCGGCTGGTTCCGGGGGGGAGCATCAGCATATCGCCTTTGCCCAGGAGCAACTCGGCCCCGTTGCGGTCCAGGATGGTGCGGCTGTCGACCTTCGAAGAGACCTGGAATGCGATGCGCCCGGGAAGGTTCGCCTTAATCAGGCCGGTGATTACGTCGACGCTCGGGCGCTGGGTGGCGCAGATCAGATGGATGCCGACCGCGCGGGCCTTCTGCGAGAGGCGGATGACGCTGCTCTCGACCTCCTTGGCGGCCACCATCATGAGCTCGCCAAGCTCGTCGATCACGATGACGATGTGCGGCATGTAGAACGGCACGTCGTCAACGGAGGCGTCCTCCTCGGGGTTCAGGCGGTCGAGTATGCCCTTCTTGCCGAGCTTGTTGTAGGAGGCCAGATCGCGCACGCGCGCGCGCGCGAGCAGCGCGTAGCGCTCGTCCATCTTTTTGCAGGCCCACTGAAGGACCGCGGCCGCCTTCTTCATGTCGATGAGTATTGGGCAGATCAGATGCGGCAGGGCGCGGTAGTCGCTGAACTCCACCGACTTGGGGTCGATCAGCAGCATCTGCACCTCGTGCGGCGTGCGCGTCATCAGGATGCTGCAGATGATGCTGTTCATGGCCACGGACTTACCCGACCCAGTCGCGCCGGCCAGCAGCAGGTGCGGTGCGGCGGCCAGGTCCACGATGAGCGGCGTGCCGGCCGTATCCTTGCCCATCATGAGCGGGATCGCCATCCTGGACGCCTTCTGGCCCGCCGACCCCAGCATCTCGCGCAGGCCCACCACCGCCCGGCGGGCGTTGGGCAGCTCTATGCCCACGGTGCTCCTGCCGGGCAGGGGGGCGACGATGCGCACGTTGGGCGCCTTGAGCGCGATGGCGAGATCGTTGGACAGGGACTCAACCCGCGAGACCTTCGTCCCGGCGGACAGGGCCAGCTCGTACATCGTTATGACCGGTCCGCTGCGATGCCCCACGACGCGGGCCTCGATCTTAAACTCCCGCAGCGTGCGCTCCAGCACCTGGCTCCTGCGCCGCACGTCCTCGGAGTCCCCGGCCACCGCGGACTGTTCGAAGGTGTCCAGAAGCTCGATGGGCGGGAGCTCGTAACGGATGCTTTCGTCTTCACCTTCGACCTCGTTCCGCCACAGGGCGCCCTGAACCGCGTCCCCGGCAGGCTCGGCCGGTTCAGGCTCGGGGGGGACGGGTTCCAGCTCAGCGACAAGCTCCTCGGGCAGGGGCTGATCCTCGCCCTCATCCGGGGGCGGCGCGGGCTCGTCCTCTGGCACGCTCTCAAGCTCGTCGGCCGGTTCGGGGCCGAACTCTTCTTCCAGGACGGTAAGCGCCTCCAACCCGGCCTCTGCATCCTGCTCGTCGACGGGCGGGCTGGCCCAGGGTTCGGGCGAGGCGTCGGCGGGCTGGGCCCGCGGCTTCTCAAACCTCGTGCGAGCGACCGCCTTCCGCACGCCTGCCTTCAGTCCGGCAGCCACCCACGCGGCCGAGCCCCTGATGCCGGCGCCGAGCCAGGTCACCCGCGAACCCGCCAGCAGCAGCACGCTCACCGAGGCCAGCAGCAAGAGCGCCGTGAGCGTGCCGGCCCAGCCGATCCGGCCGTACAGCCACTGGGTCAGAAGCACGCCGGCCATGCCGCTCCAGGGGTCGCTGAGCCGCCAGTAGACGGTCCCGTCGCCGGGCATCGTGGCGGTGTGCAGACTCAGGCCGATCATCAGCGCCAGGAAACCCGTCAATATGCCCGCCGATAGAATGCCGGGCTGATAGGGCAGGCGCACTCCGGTCACCAGCACCGCGCCCGCCAGTCCCAGCCCGAGGCCCACCGCGACGGCCATCCAGCCGAGCGTGGCCAGTGCATATCCGGCCACGTGCGCTCCAGCGGATCCGCAGATGTTCCTCACCCCGACATTCGGCGGGCTGTCCGGGAAAGCACCCTCGCCGGCGTCGTAGCTCACGAGGCTCCCCACGAGGAACAACGCGACCGCTACGAGCACCAGCCCTGCGATGCAGCTCCTGAGCCTTCTTGCTTCCATGATCTCCCCGTCGGGCCGCTTCCACACGAACTCCATCAGTATTCTATGGCAAGGCCGCCCGGCGCCACAAAGACCTTACCTAAACCATGGCGGGGCCATGCGTTGCGACTACTATCAAAAGCCTCGCGTCTCCGCTTCGGCCGTCTTTCGCTTGACAGAACCCGCTGCTGCTGATATCTAAGTCACGATGGATTCGCGATTCCAATGGCAGGGCAGTGCCGCACTTTGTGAGGAAAGCAATGGCTGAGGTCGAAATCAAGAGCATCGACTCCGCGGATGTCATGTGCCTGGAGTTCACCGGCAGCTACGAGCAGACGGGCGACCGGCTGGACGAGCTTCTTGCCTGGGTCCTGCGCTCGGGGCACCCGTGGGCCGCGGCGCCGGTGGGCGTGTTCTACGACGATCCGGATACGGTGGAGGCGGACAAGCTTCGCGCTGAGGTAGGCGTGCGCGTCGATGAGCGGTGCGACAGCGACGATCGGGTGAAACGCAAGAAGCTGCCGGGCGCCGAGATGGCGTGTCTTGCCTATGAGGGGCCGATCAGCGATATCGGCAAGACCTATCAGGAACTTTTCGAGTGGATCGGGGCCAACGGCTACCGCTACGTTGAAGAGATGGGCACGCGCGAAATCTACCTCCGGCTGCCCGATCAGGATACCGAATCCAGCGGCTTCCTGATCGAGGTTCAGGCCCCGGTCGAGAACCTCTCCGCCGAGCAGGCGCAGCCCGAAGGGGCACCGGCTGAAGAAGCACCCGCCGAAGATGCGCCGCACGAAGATGCACCCGCAGAAGAGGGCTGAGTTCGCCTGCGGACCGGCGTACGCGTGGGCCGACATGGGCGCATCAGGGCGCGTATGTCCCTACACGAACCCCTACACCGGCCCTGCAGCGGCTCGACACCGGCACTACACCGCCGCCGCACGAGCGCCGCGGCGCAGCGACGCGGGCGAGGCACTGTCTGCCGCATGCGGCGCACAATTCCGGCCCTCCTGTCACGCATCGTGCCCACCCGTCCCCTTCCTGCCCGCAAGCTGTTTCGCACCTCGCATCGCCGCTCCTTGCCTGTCCCGCCGCGCACGTGATCAAGCATATTCGTTCCGCGCCGATGGCGTGTCCGATATGGGCGCAAGAAGCCGCTCGTTCCGGGTGCCGGCGAGAGTCCTCGTGCCCATGCTGCCGGCGTTCGCTAGGCGGCTGATTCTC
>CAZHPE010000003.1:25985-37137 GCA_964534775.1 uncultured candidatus Brocadiaceae bacterium | reverse complement strand
GAGTCCTATCGGGCGCTCGTCGAGCCGCTGCGAGACGACTACGTGCGGCTGGGCCTGGAGCTGGAACTGGACGCGCGTGGGCGCGTGGCCCTGCGGCCCGGCCACCGGGCTGGATGGGACCTCATGTTGGGCGCCGTGCATTACGTGCCGGAGGACGTGGGCAAGCTCGCGCCGCGCGAGGCCGGGCAGGTCTTTCTGCGCGATACTGAGCGGCTGCTCGCCGCGGGCGTCGAGGTGCTTGCGCACCCGTTCCGTGTCTTCCGCAGACACGGCCGGGAGACGCCCGAGGGCCTCTATCCGGTCGTGGCCGGGATGCTGGCCGAAAGGGGGGTGGCGGCCGAGATTAACTTTCACACCAATGTGCCGGACCCCGCGTTCGTGGCCGAGTGCATCCGGCGTGGTGTCAAGATCGCCCTCGGCAGCGACGCCCACAACCTGATCGAGGCTGCGGATTTCCACCCTCATCTGGCCGTGCTGAGGCAGGCCGCCGGAAGCCGGGATGTGGCGCACCTGCTGTGGGCGGGTCCCTGGCCGCATGTGTTTCGTGAAGACTGACGACGGCGCGCCTTCCCGGCGTCCTTTGCGCACGCCCCGCGAGTTTGAGCGTACGACCGTCATCAAGGCAACCCATGAACGCAAACCGCGCCGAACACTACCGTCCGCGCACGGGCCTGCTTTACGCCGTCGGCGGCACCTTTCTGCTGGCGACTAACTATTGCACGGCCAAGTACGCGACGGGAGGGTTCGACCCCGGCACGTTCGCGCTGGTCTGGACATCGGCGGCGGCTTTCTACTCGCTAGTCATCTGTTTTGCCACACGGCGCACGCGGGAGCTGGCAGTTCCCCGCCGCGCGGTGTGGGCGCTCGCCTTGCTCGGGGTGTGCACCGGCGCAGGCATGCTCCTCGGCTGGGCCGCCCTCGACCGTCTGGACCCTTCTTTCGCGGCGTTCTTGTCGCGCTTCACGACTGTCATGACCACTATCCTGGGCGTGGTCCTGTTGCGGGAGAGGCTCAGGGGCATGGAGGTCGTTGCCATGGGCGTCATGGTGACGGGCGGACTCATCAGCACCCTGGGCCGGTGGGAGATCGTCGGCCTCGGTGTGGTTCTGATGCTCTTGGCATGCGTGGCGGCCGCTGCCCAAAACCTGATTGCCAAGGTGTATGTGCGGACAATTCACCCCAGTTCGCTGGTCTTCTGGAGGTTGGCTATCGGCGCGGGCGTGATTGCTGTATGGGTGGTCGGTGGCGGGGCGGTGGACGTCCAAGTGCCGGCCCGTTACTGGGCTGTGGTGCTGCTAGGGGCCTTCCTTGGACCGTGCTTGGGGCACCATTTCATCTTCCGCGCCTACCGTTGCTGGGACCTCGCCCGCGTGGCCATAGTGGGCACGACCGGACCTATCTTGACCTTCCTGCTGGCCCTCGCGGTGTTCGGCAGGCTGCCGGCCGGGCGGGAGTTGCGCGGAGGGGGCATCATACTTCTCGGTGCCTTCCTCCTTGTATGGATCCACTTCGGCATGCGTTGGAGGCTGCGAAAACCGGCCTGCCATGATGCCGAAGGAGATGCCGCGAAGGCGGGCCGGACCCAGGAATAGGGGCCTTCCTCCTCCCTGATGCCACCGCCTCCCGCTGTTTCGGGCCGCGTCGTTTGACACCCTCGGTGGCAGCGGATATAAGACACGGCTTTTTGCCGGGTTGTGACTACCTGGAGACCGCCCCGCAGTCGCTGAAGGATCAACATGATCTGGCCTGTCGATACCTTGCTCCGAAGGCTCACGGACAATCCCCTGCAACGGCGCAACATCTTCTGGTTGCTCTCGGCGGGCTTGCTCGGGTCGGCTGGTGCCCTGTTCTTCCAGGGCCCGGTCCTCCAGACCTACCTTCTCGAGGTAGGGGTGACAAAGGCGCAGATAGGACTCCTGGGCTCGGTCGCCGGGATAACGGGGGCTGGTGCGATGCTCGCCCTTATGGGCGTGGCCGACCGGATCGAGCGACGCGTGCGGGCGGAAGTGCTCCTTGGACTGGTGCCGGTGCTGACCCCTATTGCTCTCGTCGTGCTGACCCTGCTAAGCCCGCTGCTCCAGAAGGCGAGCGTTGTTTTTGGCGCCCTCCTCGTCTTATCGCTCATCCTGCCGCTGGTGGGTTCGCTGGCAGCCATGGTGCACGGAAGCCTGTACGTGCGCCTGATCCACGTGAACGTCCGTGGACGGTTGGCGGGCGTGTCGGGGCTGGTCTGTGGTTTGACCAGCATGGGCGTCGGCCTTGTGGTGGGCAAAGTCCTGGCCGTACTGGGGGTCCCGCTGGGTTACACGGTTTGTTTTGGGCTTGCGCCCGTCTTCTTCGTGGCGGTAGCGCTTGCAAGATCGCAGTTGAGCGAATTGCCGGAACTCCAGAAGCCGGGGCGCCGCGGCTCGCCTTTCCCGTGGGCCGCCCTGTTGGAGGTTCTGAAGCTGAAGCAGTTCCGCGCCCTTCTCGCGCCCAATATCCTGCGGGGGCTGACGAGCGCCTTCGGTTTCTTCGCTTGGATAGTGGCGAAGGAGCGCCTTGACCTGCCCGCCGAGTACGCGGGTCTGACGGTGACGGTGAACGCGCTGGCCGGCACCATTCTGGGCGCCGCCTCGATCGGTTTGCTGCTGGACCTTTGGGGGCCCGGACTGCTGGCCTTCGCCGGGTACATGCTCACTGCCGTAGCCGTGCTGGGCTTGGGTGTTATGAACTCGCCCATGGTCTTCCTCGCGTTGTACGGGCTGATAGCCTTCGGGGGAACCTTGATAGGCACTGCGGTCCCGCTCGGCGTGTTCGAGATCGGGCCCCCGGAGCTAATGGGAGCCTTCAACGGGGCAAGGATGATATTGCTCTCCATGGGTGGCGCGATCGCCCTGCCCGTCGTGGGACATCTCCTTGAGGCCTATGCTCCGCTGCACGTGTTCGCAGGTGGCGCCGTCCTGCTGCTGGTGAACGGGATCTGGTATTGGCACGGGTTCCGGCGCCGGGCGTAACCGCATGGGTAGGGCCGAGGGGGTAGGCCGGGGCGTCCGGAAAGCCCTTCCGCTTTCCGGCCTTCCGCCGGGCTTTGTATAATGCGGCGCATGTGGCAAGAGGCGTCTTGCCGATGTGCGAACGTTTTGCCTGCAGACTGAGGGCGACTTCATGGGGACGGCCGACGACCAGACGCTGAAGACCCAGATACTGGAGGCCCGGAGCAAATTCATCTCCATGGCGGTGTCCTATTCCCTGGGGGTGTTCAACGACAATTTCTTCCGGCAGGCGGCGATGCTGCTGGCCGTTGGGGCGCTCAAGTCCGAGTTCCAGGGAACTACGATGGTCCTGTTCTCGCTGCCCTACCTGCTTCTGGCCGCCCCGGCAGGCTGGCTGGCGGACCGCTTCCCGAAACGCCACATCGTGGTCGGCGCGAAAGGCCTCGAGCTCTTGGCCATGAGCGTCGGGGCGTTCGCGATATGCACCACCAACTGGCCCCTGATGCTCACCGTGATCTGCCTGATGGGCGTCCAGTCCGCGATCTTCAACCCCTCGCTGAACGGCTCCATACCGGAACTCTACCCCGCCAGCTACATCACCTCGGCCAACGCCAAGATGAAGGTGGCCACCACCGGAGCCGTGTTCCTGGGCGTTGCGCTCGCCGCTTTCGCGTTCGCGCTGGAGGGCGAGAATACGCCCGTGGACCAGATATCCCGCGGAAAGATGGCCGTGGGGATGGCGGCCGTCACCATTTCCCTGATCGGCCTCCTGGCCAGCTTAGGCGTGCCCCGCCGCGCGGCTGCGGCGCCCCGCAAGAGGTTCCCGTGGGCCGGCCCCGCGAGCACGCTGGCTGAGTTGTGGCGCATTCGCAAGGACCGGCTGCTATACGTCATGGTCATCACCAACGCCTTCCTTTGGTTCGCGGGCGCAACTGAGCTGCTGATTATCACCGAGATGGGCCTGAACCAGTTCGGACTGAGCAAAACCAAGACGGGGATGCTCTGCCTCGCCCAACTGGTGGGTGTGGCGACCGGCGGCCTGCTCAGTGCCAGGCTGGCGCGGGGCGAGCGCTGGTACCGCACCCTTGTCCCTTCGGCTTTGGGGTTCGCGGTGGCGATGCTGGGCGTGGCGCTTATGCCGTTCTTGCCAGGTTCCTGGGCACTGGTGGTGGTGTTTCCGCTGCTGGCGGCTGCCGGTCTATTCGGGGGCATGATGCTTGTCCCGACGGCGGCGTTCATTCAGCTTCGGCCCGAATCCGGCAGAAAGGGCGCCGTCTTGGCGGCATCGAATTTTGCCGCCTTCACGGGCATCATGCTTGCCGGACCGCTGGAATACGCGCTGATCGGGTACTTCACGCCCACTCGCGCCACGAGTTGTTTCGCCGTATTGGGGGTTATCGCACTGGCTGTGGCAGTGGCGCTGCTCGTCGACCTGCCGCGGACGGGACCCGGCAACCTGCTGAACTCGGCGCTCGTGTGGATCCTCAACCGACTGTTGCGCCGTCGCTATCGCATCACGGTGAGCGGACTGGACGAGATCGCCGAGCGCGGCACGCGCGGCATTCTGTTCCTGCCCAACCACCCCGCGCTCGTTGACCCCATCATCATGTCGGCCACGCTTCAGGGGCGGTTTGCGCCGCGCGCGTGGGCCGATGAGAACCAGATCGATCGTCCGTTCATCCGCACCCTCGCCAGGCGTTTCGGCGTGCGCGCCGTGCCGCGGGTCAGACGCGAGGGAGGCACCGCGCGGCGGACCGTGCGGCGGGCCGTGGACGCGTGCATCGAGGACCTTGCCGCGGGCCGGTGCGTGCTGCTCTATCCCTCGGGGCACGTCTACCGGAAGCATCTGGAGGACCTGCGCGGCAACAGCGCCGTGCACGCCATTCTTCGTGAGATAGAAGCCGCCCGGGTGGCCGCCTGTGGCGCCCTGCCCGATGTCAGGGTTGTTCTCGCGCGCACTACGGGACTGTGGGGCAGCGGTTTCAGTTGGGCCGGTGGACACGTGCCCGAGGTCGGCGGAACGCTCAAGAAGGGGTTGATCGGGGCCTTGCTGAGCGGGATATTCTTCGCCCCGCGCCGGCGCGTGACGATAGAGTTCCTCGAACCGGACGATCTACCCCGCCCGCTGCAACCGGCTTCTCTTGGATCTCGGGTAGCGCCCGCTACGTTACAAACCTGTTGCGCCGGTCGTGGAGCAGAAGGGGCCTGCGGCCCCGACGCGTTGAACCGGTTCATGGAGGAGTTCTTCAACCGCGACGCTCCGCCTAACACTTACGTGCCCTACAGCACCTGGGACGGGGGAGGCGTGCGGCAGATGCCAGAGCCGTTCATCGGGGCGGAGGCGGGCGACGTGAGCCGCGTGCCGGCCGCCACGCGCCAGACCGTCCTGGAGCACCTTCAAGAGCTGACCGGTGTGGCGAGCATAACGGACGATCACCATCTGGCGCGGGACCTGGGGATGGACAGCCTTTCCCGGGCCGAGCTGATCGGTTGGCTGGAGTCCGAGTTCGGCTTCCCCGCGGGCGACCACGAATCCGTGCAGAGCGTGGCGGACGCCCTGCTGGCCGCGTGCGGCGAATCGGTGCAGGGCGAGCCAGAGCTGCTCAAAGCCATTGCTCCGAACTGGTTCAGGGACTCCGGGACGAGCGGGCGCCTCCTGCCGCCTGAGGGCGAGACCGTCACGGGGGCCTTCTTGCGCGCCGCGCGGCGCTCCCCCGGCAGGGCCATCATTGCGGACCAGGCCGCGGGCGTCAGGACCTATCGCGACCTCATCACCGCCATCTTCCTGCTCCGGCCGGAAATCGCCGCCCTGGCCGGGGAGCGCGTCGGCATCATGATGCCGGCGTCCGTGGCGGCGGATATGCTATACCTGGCGACGCTCTTTGCCGGCAAGACGCCCGTAATGGTGAATTGGACGGTGGGGGTGCGCAACGTCGTTCACTCGCTCGATCTTGTGGGCGTCAGCAGCGTTCTGACGGCTCGCGCGCTGGTCACCAAGCTGGCGGGGCAGGGCACGGACCTTAGCGCGCTGAAGGACCGGTTTGTGTACCTCGAAGATGTCCGCACCAGGTTCTCCTTCGCCGGGAAGCTGGGCGCTTGGCTCCGGGCGCACGGCGGCTGGGCGTCCCTTAGCCGCGCGGACGTCCCTGAGACGGCCGCCGTCCTGTTCACGAGCGGCTCGGAGAGCCTCCCGAAGGCCGTGCCCCTAACCCACCGCAACCTGCTCACTAACGCGGGCGACCTGTGTCGTCACGCGTCGTTGCGCTTGGACGACCGGGCCATCGGCATACTCCCTCCGTTCCACTCGTTCGGACTGACGGTGACCGTGACCCTGCCCTTGTGCACGGGCATGCGGGTGGTCTACCATCCAAGCCCGACCGAGGGCGGGATGCTCGCGCGACTGATCGAGGCTTACAAGGTGAGCCTGGTGCTGGGGACGCCGACCTTCCTGAACGGGATATTGCGTGCCTCGACGGACGAGCAACTCTCCACGCTGCGTCTGGCCGTGACGGGGGCTGAGAAGTGCCCTGATCGCGTCTACGAGGCGCTCGCGCGCCGTTGCCCCCAGACGACGGTGCTGGAGGGCTACGGCGTTACGGAATGCTCACCGGTGGTGTGCGCCAATACGGACGATGATCCTCGGGCCGGCACCATCGGGAGGATGCTGCCGTCGGTCGAGCACGTGATCGTGAATGTCGATGCCGGCCAGCGCGTGCAGCCCGGCGAGTCTGGCATGTTGCTGGTACGCGGTCCGAGCGTGTTCGGCGGCTACCTGGATTACGAGGGAGAATCGCCGTTCGTTGAGTTCGAGGGCAAGGATTGGTACCGCACCGGCGATCTGGTCAGTGAAGACGCCGACGGCGTGTTCACCTTCCGCGGCCGCCTGAAGCGCTTTACCAAGCTGGGGGGCGAGATGATCTCGCTGCCGGCCATCGAGGCGGTGCTCGAGCGCCACTATGCGGGCGATGATGACGAAGGCCCGGTGATAGCCGTCGAGGTCACGCCCAGCGAGGACTACCCGGAGATCGTGTTATTCGCCGCTATGGACATGGACCGCGAGGCGGTCAACCGCTGCATCCGCGAGGCCGGCCTCTCAGGTTTGCACAACATCCGGCGGGTCATTCGGCTCGATGGAATCCCGCTTCTCGGCACGGGCAAGACGGACTATCGCACTCTCAAGGCTCGGCTGCAGGGCGGGGCTCCATAGCCCGCGGGTTCACTCGACCTCAACGGCGTCGGCGGGGCACACGGCCTTGCACGTGCCGCAGCGGATGCACTTGTCCGTATCGACTTCGTGCTCCTCGTAGGGTCGCACCTGTATCGCATCGACGGGGCAGTGCTGGGCGCAGAGTGTGCAGCCGAGGCACTCCTCGGTGATGGCGTAAGTGACTAACGCGCGGCACAGTTTGGCGGGGCAGCGGCCCTCGATGTGGGCCTCATATTCGTCGCGGAAGTAGCGCAGCGCCGTGAGCACGGGGTTCGGCGCGGTCCGCCCCAGCCCGCACAGGCTGGTCCGCTTCACGTGCAGGGCCAGCTGCTCCAGTCTCTCGATGTCCCCGCGCCTGCCATCGCCGCCGCAGAGGCGGTCCAGAACCTCCAGCATCCGCTTGGTCCCTATGCGGCAGAACGTGCACTTGCCGCAGGATTCGTTCTGCGTGAACTGGAGGAAGTAGCGGGCGATGTCCACCATGCAGACCGTGTCGTCCATGACCACGAGGCCCCCCGAGCCCATCATGGCGCCGCACCTTGTCAATTCTTCGTAATCGATCCTCGTGTCGCGCATCGAGGCGGGAAGGCACCCGCCTGAAGGCCCGCCGACCTGCACCGCTTTGAACTTGCGGCCATCGCGTATGCCGCCGCCGATGTCCTCGACGATCTCGCCGATCGTTATGCCCAGCGGGACCTCAATCAGCCCGCCGCGCATGATCCTGCCGGCAAGGGCGAAGACTTTGGTGCCTTTCCCGCTCTCGGTGCCGATGGCGGCATAGGCCTCCGGGCCGTGCCGGATGATCCAGGGGATGCCGGCATACGTCTCCGCGTTATTGATGTTGGTCGGCCGACCCCACAGGCCGGACTCGGCAGGGTAGGGGGGGCGGAAGCGCGGCATGCCCCGACGGCCCTCGATGGAGGCGATCAGCCCGGTCTCCTCGCCGCAGACGAACGCGCCCGCGCCTTTCATGATGTGCAGGCGCAGGCTGAAATCCGTCCCGAAGATTCGCTCGCCCAGGAACCCGCGCTCCTCAGCCTGGCGGATGGCTTCCCGCACGCGTTCGACGGCCAGCGGGTACTCCTCGCGGATGTAGAGGTAACCCTCGTCCACACCGATGGCAAACGCGGCGATGGCCATTCCCTCGAGTATGCGGTGCGGGTACGACTCGAGCAGCATCCGGTCCATGAACGCTCCAGGGTCGCCCTCATCCCCGTTCATTACCAGGTACTTCTTCGTCCCAGGTTGCTGCCGCACGCTCTTCCACTTCCGGCCGGTCGGGAAGCCCGCTCCGCCCCTGCCGCGCAGGCCGGATGCGTTGATGGCGGCGATGATTTCGTCCGGGGTCAAGGAACTGACGCACCTCTCGAGCGTTCGATATCCTTCGCGGGCGATGTAGTCGTCGAGGTTCAGCGGGTCCATCTCACCGCACCCTTCGAGCACGATATGCTTCTGTTTGCCCAGAAAGGCGCAGACCGGCCCGCGCTTCGGGTCGATTTCGTGCTGATCGACGGGTCCCCAGGCCGATTCCCTGAGCAACAGATCCGCCGCACGCCCCAGGGCGGCGCGGGTCGTGCGCAGCAGGCCCGTCGGCCGCAGGTGGCGGCGCACGATGCCGGGAACAGCGCGCGGCGTGACGTTTCCGTAGCGGATGCTCTCGCCCTCACTGCCGATAAACTCCAGCAGCGGCACGCGGTGGCACATGCCAACGCAGCCGCCGCACTTCACCTCAGCGTCCGCCCCGAGGCGCAGAATCTGTTCGTCCAGCGCGTCCCGAACCGCCTCGCTCCCGTTTGCCATGCAGCACGAACCCAGCCCCACCCGGATCCTCACTGCACCGCCCCCGGCCTCTCGCGGCCGAAGCTTCTCTCCCTTACGCCGCTTGCCGGAAGCGTCACCCTCCAGAAACCGCCCGACCACGGCCGGTATGCCGTCGGGCGCTAAGTGGCCGAACACCCGCCCGTCGATGCGTATGGCAGGAGCAAGCGAACAGCACCCCAGACATGCCACTTTCTGCACCGTGAATAGGCGGGCGGTGTCGGTATCGCCATCGCTTTCGATCCCCAGGTGGCGGCGGAGGGCATCGCTTATAGCCTCTGCGCCGGCCACGTGGCACGCCGTGCCGTGGCACACGCTGATGAGGTGCTTGCCGACCGGCATGTGGCGGAACTGCGAGTAGAACGTCGCGACCCCCGTGATCTGCGCGGGCGTGATCTCGGTTATCTCGCACACCCGCACCAGGGCCTGCCGTGGCAGGTATCGGAAGCGCGCCTGAACGGCCTGGAGGATCGGGATTACAGCCCCCTCTTGGCGACCGACCCGCTCGACGATCCGCTGAACTACCCCCGGATCGATGCCCTCGTCCAGCGCCGCCGTTGCCGCGGCCAGGCTGCTGTCGGTGCTCTCGGCGGCAGTGCTCATGGCGTCTCTTTGCCTATGCAGAACAGGTGCTTGTCCCCGCGGATGTAGATGCGCGAGTCCGCAAACGCGGGCGTCGCGTAGATTGGCTCGCCGAGGTTCGCGGCCCCAGCCAGCTCGAACTCTTCGGCGAGCTGGAAGATGTAGGTCTTGCCGTTCTAGCCCGGCAGGTAGACGGTGCTGCCGACCAGCGTCGGCGACGCCCAGAATGCGCAGTCAATCCGCTCGTCCCACTTCGGCTCGCCCCGACCGGCGCCGTAGCAGGTTATCAGCCCGCGGCTGTCGACCTGCAGGAAGAGCTTGCCGTCACAGACCGGGCTGGCCGCGTCCGACATCCCTTCCTGCGCGGCCCATACGACGTGGGTTTCGGTCACATCGCCGCCGCCGTCCGTTCGCACCGCCGTCACCTGGGCGTATGGGTTGGACGCGAAGGCCAAGTCGCCGGCCACGACCGGCGAGGCAGCCACGTCCTCCATCAGGCCGCCGGCGCGCCAGAGCTCTTCGCCCGAGGCGGGGTCGTATGCGATCATCCACGGAGTGGCGCAGGTGATGAGTTGCGCCCTGCCCGCGGTCTGTGCCACCACGGGGGTGGCCCACGAGCTGGGCACGGGGCGCGGCGTGCTCCACAGGGTTCTTCCCGTCTGCGGATCCAACGCAAGCAGCTCCGACAAGCCTTCCTCAGCGCCGCCGCGGTCAAACTGGACGATCAGCTTGCCATCGCATAGCACCGGGGAAGTGGCAATGCCGTAGATGTTCTCCGGTTTGCCGAGATTGCGGGCCCACACCACGTTGCCGCCGAAATCTATCGCAGCCAGGTCCCCCGTGGCAAAGAACGCGTAGACCCGCTTGCCGTCGGTCACAGGCGTCGGCGCTGCATAGCCCGTGTCTTCCATCACGTCCAGCTCGTCATCCTCCCCGGCCGACGCCTCGGCCATCGAAGGGACAGGCTTGCGCCAGAGCAGTTCGCCGGTCGAGCGCCTGAAGCAGAACACTTCGCGGGTCTGTGCGTCGCCACCGGTCAGGAAGATGCGGTTGCCCCACAGAACCGGCGAGCTCTTGCCTGGCGCCGGGACGGGCGTCTTCCACAGGATGTTCTCGCCGCTCCCAGCATCCCAGCTCCAGGGCCAGTCGTCCTCCTTCGCGAGCCCCATGCCCGTCGGCCCCCGGAAACCGGGCCAGTTCTGTTCGAACTGTTCTTCCACGACCGGCGGCCGCGCGGGTTCTTCAGTCGCCTTGATGAGGTTCGAGCGCGGGAAGTCCGCGCCACCCGCAAGGCCGATCACGAGCGCTGCCGCCACCAGCCCGCCTGCCACGACGCCGAGCGCTGCTATTTCCCGGCGCCTCGCGGGCAGCCAACGACGTGTGTCGGTGCGCTCGGACGGGCTGCCCGGCACGGGAACTTTGGGGTCGATCGAGACATACCACCGCGCGCATACCACTACCGCCGCCAAGCCGACCAGCAGCAGCCACGCCCCGGCGCGCAGGCGCCTGCGGTGGTTGAAGTACACCTGGCGCGCCCTCGCGTCCTCCGCGCGGATTCTCTCCTTGAGTT
>CAZHPE010000003.1:23483-25975 GCA_964534775.1 uncultured candidatus Brocadiaceae bacterium | reverse complement strand
TCCCGGCATCTGTTTAAACAACGCGCGCATGTTCTCCAGGCTGGCGTAGTCGGGAGGGTCCGGCGGCTCCGACAGATGCGTGCCCACCATGATGCCCATCACAACGCCCGAGAACATGGCTGCCACAAGCAGCAGCGACAGCGCCAGAAGGCGCCTCTCCCGGACCGCCGCGACTTGCCGTCCCGCGTGGGCGGCGTCTTGGCTGGTCTGTGCTTCGTTAACTGACATTCGTGGAACCCCGTCCGTCTACAAGGGGTGCCCGGCGAGGGGCACTCCCGACTTTGCGGCGCGCATCCTCTTGAGCCTCAGCCTTTCCCTCGGACAGGACAGGAAGCATCGTCCGCACGCGACGCATTCGGTGTGATTGATGTCGTAGACATCCTGGCGAGGCGTGCCGCTCGATGAGATGAGTTTCAGCGCTATGACAACCCCGCACCAGAGCCCGAGCGCGCCTGCTCCCAGGGCGAATCGCCGCTCGAACCGTGCGGCGCCTTCAAATAGTTCATCCCGTGATTGTCCGCTGGCCCTAAACTCCTCGCTCTCCAGCGTACGCGCCTCCAGACCCTGTGAATCCTCTTGCCAGATCCGGTCGGCGAGCTGGACCGTGGCGTTGGTCCTGGACAGGAACGGCCCGGCCCACCGGCCGCCCAACGCGCCAATAGTCGGCAGGCCCAGCATCAGAATGAACGCGATTCGTTTCATCGCTCCTCCGACAAGCCCGCGGGGGTTGGCGCGCGAATGGACCCGAAGGGGCACGCGTCCTCGCACAGTGAACATACGATGCACTCATTGGGTGTGATGCCGACCTTACGCCATGCCCACCGCGAAACGAGGCCGAGCAAGGCGCCGTAAGGGCATAGAAACCGGCAGTACGGACGCCCCACGAATGCCGATACAGCGAGGACGCCGCCGCCTGCGACGAGCATGTGGAACGGTCCCGCCAATCGGAAGAAGGGAACGAAGGGGTCAAAGCGGCAGATGATGAACATCGTGTTGGTGACGGCGAACAGCACGGCCGTGCCGAGGTACACGAATGGCAGCACGCCCAGCGCCCGCTCCAGCCACGTCGGCACCCGCACGGGCTTGATGAGCAACACGTCCTGGATCGCTCCGAGCGGACAGACGCCGCCGCAGAAGACCCGCCCGAACAGCAGCGCGAAAAACAGCGGCAACGCGAAGAACAGCACTACCGTGAAGGACAGCGCGTACCCGGAGTCTGCCAGCGCCAGCGCGACGTTCTGGATCGCTCCGATTGGGCAGACGCAGCCGCCGCGGTAGAAACCGAAGTAAGCAAGAGACGCGACCGAGAGGCCCGTCATCGCGCGGCGGTTCCTTCTGCCCAGCGCAAACCAGGCTGCCAGGGAGAGCGCCACGACCAGAATGCCGACATCCGCCGCCTCCTGCCAGTCGGCGCGCGGGGACGGAAACTGGGACGACGGGGCCTCGTAGGCAGTGTCGAACTCCGGCGGGGGAAAGCGTTCCAGTGCCCGGGCGCTCGATGCAGTGACCACGAGGACCATGGTGGCCAATTGGGCGATGATGAGCAGACGCTTCACTTCAGAACCACTCTCCTGACCGGCGGTGGATGCGGCCCGATGGCACGTATCAGGCCTCCTCAAGCTGCTCAGGGCCCAGGTGGTTGAACATGTATGGCCTGTCGGCCGGGAGGCGGATGAACGCGTCCGCCGGGCACGCCTTCGCGATGGCGCACTCGTTGCAGTTCACGCACCGGTCGTGCCGCACTTGGAGGTAGAGTGAACCGTTGCCAAACGTGTTGCACCCTTCCACGCACTTGCCGCACCCGTTGCACAGGGCCTCATCGATGGTGTACTGGTGGTACGGATCCTCGACAAAGGTGCGCTTGATAGCCCCTGTCGGGCACATCTGGTTCTCGGCGCCCTCGCGGAGTTCGTTCGGGGACGTTTGGAAAAAGCCGAAGCACAGCCGGCAATAGCCGCACATCGAGAACTCGTGCATACACTTCACGGCTGAAAGGTCCAAGACGCATTCCGTCATGCACCGATCGCACCGGGCGCACTTGAACGGATCGATCTGCCAGACCATGTCGCCGCCGCGCCACCTGAGGGCGAGAGCGCCCGTCGCCCCGCCGAGGGCGATCGCAGAAGCGCCCCTGCCCAGCCCGGCCAGGAAGTCGCGGCGCGTCAGCCGCAGTCTGACTGGTCCGCTCGGATCCATGCTGCTCCTATAATCCGCTGCTACTGAAATCGACAGCCATGACCGTCCTCTACGTCGCGTCCGCCCTCGTCGCTCGATCAACTCCTCCGGTAAGGGCAGGCCACCTCGCTCGGCCGCGCCCGTGCGTCTCGCGCAAGCCGTTCCCGCTCGCGGGCCAGTGAGGCGCGCGTGCGGCTGCCTTCCGGCAGCGAACATGCGCTCTGTGCCGCGCAGCCCGCGCACACCTCCCGCGCGCCGAACAGGGTGGGCCGTCGCATCGAGCGAACACCCAGCTTCCAGACCCCTCCCCCCAGCGC
>CAZHPE010000003.1:3850-23473 GCA_964534775.1 uncultured candidatus Brocadiaceae bacterium | reverse complement strand
TTGCCCGTAGAGCGATGGTAAAGTCCTTCTGCTTCCCCCCAGCGCCGCCGCGCATGCCCACCGACCCAGGGTGCCGATCAACTCACGTCGTGAAATACCGTCCTTCATGTCTTACTCGGTCCCTTCACGCTCCTCCTGCATCCGCCGCCAGGCGAACGACGGGGACGACATCAGATTCAATCCTGTGCAGCAAATACTCGCACCTTCCCGTCGACGGGGTCAACCACGTAGATGCGCTCGTCCGAGTCCACCGCGACGTCCAGCCCGGGGGCCCCGGAGGAAAAGAACTCCGGCCCGATGAACGCGAGCATCTTGCCGCCCCCATCGTATACTTTTACGCGCGGTATGTCCTTCTCTGCCGTCACGGTCCTTCCGCCGGGCATCAGCTCGATGTTGATCGGATTGCAGCAGCCCGAGAACATCTTCGGCTCAATGCCGGCTTCGCCCCAGAAACCGAGCAGTTCGCCGTCCGGCGCGTACCTCTCTACCCTCTGAAGGCCCGGGTTGCCCACGTGCAGGATGCCTTCGGCGTCCACCCGACAGCCCAGAGAGGCACTGGGGCAGACGAGGCCGAGCGTGCCGGCCTCGGCGTCGCGTTTGCCGATCTCGTCGATGAAGTCGCCGGTCAGGCCGAAGCGGTGTATGCAGCGGTTCCCGGCGTCGGCGACAAAGACGTCGGGACCGGAGACAGCGATGCCGGTTATCACGCTGAACTCGCCCCGGCCTTTGCCCTCCTTGCCCCACGCGGCGAGCAGATTCCCGGCGCCGTCGTAGCGCTCCACGCGCGTGCGCAGCCCGACGTACAGGTCGCCGCCGAAACCCGCGGCGACGCACCGCGCCGGCGCCGACGTGCGCCACGCCGACAGCTCCTCGCCCTCGGCGCTCAGCACCCTTATCCCCTCCTCACCGGCGAGGCATACGCGGCCTTCGGCGTCGACTGCAATGCCCTTGAGTCCCTTCATGCCGCTCGCGAACGTGTCCACAAGGGAGTACTTCAGGGGTGGCTCCGGCTCTGGCCTCGCAGCGCCCACGCGGGTCTCCGCCACGGTCGGCTGGGCTTCCGGCTCCTGGCGGTCGCAGCCCGCTGCCAGGACGGCGCATGCCGCCAGCACGCACGCGGCAAGGCAGGGCGAGCACCTCAGTGCATGATCACTGTCCACCGACATCCCCCTTCTCCGGCACCTGAAGGCATACGAGCTGGGTGAGGTCGCGCAGTATGAGCCTCCCGCCGGCCATCGCCATCGGGGCCCAGGCGTCATGGCCGTCCAGGACCCGGGCGCTTGCAGGCTTCTCATAGCCCCCCGGACCGGCCTCCACGATGTGAAGGGTTCCTTCCGGAAAGGTCCCCTTCTGGTCGTTCAATATCAGCAGCAGCCCGTCTGCCAGCAGGTACGGCCCGAGCCCGAAGCGCTTGCCGCTTCCGCTGGTCCAGAGCCGGTTGCCTTCCAGGTTTAGGCAGGCCAGTTCGCCGCTGGGGATCACGCCGTAGATGCGGTCCTTGTAGAGGATGGGCGTGTGCTGCTCGGCACCGAAGACGGTGTGCTTGAGCCGGAATACCTCTTCCGTCTCCACGGCGTCGCCAGTTCCTTTGAGCCGAATCATCACGCACCCGCTGTTGTGGCCGCCGGAGAGAAACACGCGATCCGGCCCCACGATGACCGGCGATGGCACGGCGGCCAGCGTGATTCTCCAGTCGGGCTTCGTCCACAGGATTCTGCCGCCGCTGGCCGAGACTCCCACGACGCCGAAAGTGGTGCAGTACACGTACTGGCGCCCCCCCCCGTAGTCCATCGGCACGATTGAGGAATGCGTCATGCCCCACCCGCCGGGGTTGGGGGTTTCCCACAGGACGCGGCCCGTAGCGAGCTCGACGGCCATCATTAACGGATCGCCGCCGGGGGCCAGGATCGCCGCATCGCCGTCCAGCAGGACGCACTGCCCGGCATACCACGGCGGAACCGTGGTGCCGAACTGCGCGACCAGATCGAGCTTCCACACCAAGTGGCCGGTCTTGGCGTCGAGGCAGTGGACGTGGCACTTCGGCCCGAGCGCGACAACATAATCGTCATTGACTGCCGGGACCGTGCGGGACATACCGTGATTGCGCTTCACCTTCACCGAGTAGGTGTAGCGCCATATCTCGGCTCCGTCGGCAAGCGAGAGGCAGCGAATGGCGTCCTCTTTCTTCTCCCGGTCGTAGTCGATCAGGTAGACGCGCCCGTTGTGTATGGCGGCGCCGGCATGACCTTCTCCCACTTCCAGCTTCCAGAGTGTGCGGGGGCCTTCGGAGGGCCAGGAGCGCGCTAGGCGCGGGGCATCGCGGACCACGTTTGTGCGGTCGGCCCCCCTGAACTGCGGCCAACTCCCCGTAGCCGGCCCCGGTTCACCTGAGCCGGCGATCAAGGTGCCCGTATTGCGTTGCTTGGCCGACGGGGCGGGGGAGACGGCAGCTCGGTCCAGAGGCAGACGCCTCTCAATGCCAGGCGCTTCGCTCCCTGAGAGCCAGAGCAGGACGGTCACCAGTCCTGCAACCGCGACGGCGAGGGGTAATACAAGATTGAGACGTCTACGGTTTATCACGTTGGATTCTTCGCGAGATCATTGGGCCTTAGACCGTGCTCGGATCGGCCCCGCTACCTCCTATTCTAAATGATCCGGCTCCACCGTGCGAAAGCATATTGCGGTGTATCACGGGCGATCGGGTGCGCCGAAGCAATACACCGCGCCGTCCCTAGTGCCTATCACAAGCCGTCCCGCGCCTACAGCCGCGGAGGCCTTGACGGCCGCGCCTGCCTCGAAGCTCCAGAGCCTTCGGCCGTCTTCCAGTGACACCTCATACAGGGTGCCGTCGTCGCTGCCGAAGAATACCCTGCCGCCCACGATGACCGGCGAGGAGTCCACCTGCCCGCGCGCGCGGAACTTCCAGAGTTCGCCGCCGTCCTCCGCACGCAGGCACCTCACGACGCCGTCCCGCCCCGCGAACACAACGCGCTCGCCGCTTGCGGCGGGGGATGCGTAGAACTGCACAGACTGCTCGGGGGCCTTAATCTCCCACCTCACTTCTGCAGCCTCCGCGTTGACCGCCACCATGCGGCCGTCGAGCGTGGCAATGTAGAGCATGCCTCCCTCGGAGGCGGGCGGGGCGCTCATGATTGCATCCAGCTTCACGCCGGCCCGCTGCGTGCCATCCGCCAGGCTGACCATGCGTAACCAGCCGTCGCACCCGCCGATCACGGCGTCGCCATCGGCGATGCAGGGACTGCAGTGCACCTGCGCGTCGGTCTCGAACTTCCACTTCAACTCACCGCTCGCCACATCCAGGCAGTAGAGGAAGTAGTCGTACGAACCCACCAACACGTGCGTGCCGCTGAAGTTCGCCGACGAGATGATCTCCTGCCCGGTCTTGAAGGTCCAGAGCTTTCGGCCGTCGTCGGCGCTCACCGCATGGAAGACGCCCGAGCCGTCCCCGATGAACATCCGGCCGTCCTTGACCGCCGGGGCGGCCTTGATCGGTCCGTTTGTCGCGTACTCCCACTTCGGTTGCCCATCCTTGAGCGACAGAGCGAGCAACCTTCCGCCGTCCGTCCCGAAGAACGCGGTCTGGCCCGCAATCGCCGCCGTGGACTCGACGGGCTCGCTGGCCTCGTAGGTCCACAGGAGCTCCAATTTCTCCGGCAGGCCTGAGCCGGCCACGCCCGTCTGCGCGGGGTTCCCGCGGAATGACGTCCAGGCGCCCTCGCCCTTCTGACCGGCCGACCCCTGCGGGGCTGGCCCCTCGCACGCACCCATCACCGCAAGGAGCAGCGCAAAGGCGGCGAACATCAGTGTTGCCCAAACTCTTTTCATGCCGTCCTATTCCGAGCGCAGAGCCGACAACAGATCCTTGCGCAGTGACATGGCCGCCGCAATCAGGCACGAGGCCAGTCCCGTGAAGCAGCAAGCCAGGAGAGTTCCCGCCAGCGGCAGCCATTGCACGTCCGCAACCGTGGAAACGAGGTGGGGCGCCACTGCGAGGAGGGCCGCCGCCGTCCCGATTGCGATCCCGAATAGGAGAAGCAACCCATTCTCCATCAGCACAATGGCCAGGATGCTTGCCCGGCGGAACCCGAGCGCCAGCATCATGCCGAATTCGCTTCGCCTCTCCATCACGCCCCGCAGCAGCACGGTAACGATCCCGAACGTGCCCAGGAGAAGGCCCAGTCCGCCGAGGGTCTGGAACGACGCCAGGTAGGTGTTCTGCACCCCCGCGAAGCGCGCAAGCGCGTCGGCGGTCCGCGTCACGTCGAACCCCATCCGGCCCAGGTTCTGGCGGAGCGCGTTCGCCACGGCTGCCTCAGTCCCGGCCGGGGTCTCCACAAGGAAGTAGCGGTAGCCCCCGTCGGCGCCGAAGTGACGCACGAAGTGCTGCTCGGAGATCAGAACCTCCCCGGCGAAGATGCTGTCCTTCAGCAGCCCGACGAGTTCCAGCCGAACCGTCTGGCCTCGGTTTCCCGGAAGTTCGATGGAATCGCCCAGCCCCTTGTGGAGTATCCACTGTGCGCTTGTGGCGTCGGCGAACGCGGGCACCACCACTACCTCCTGTTTCTTCGCATGGTCTGGCTGGGGCAGCACTCCTTCCAAGACCTTCCATCGGTTCTCGGTTGCCGTAGCTTCGTCTGCCAGAATGGCGCTGAACGTGAATGCGTTGCGCTCGATTAGTTCGCGGGGCGCTCCCAGGAGGCGCGGCGTCCCGGGGCGCTGGCGGTTGAGGCAGCTGATATCGTCCCCGGTCCTCATGCGGAGCGAGACGATGTTCGCTTCTGAGAGGCGTTTCGAAGTCTCCGGCGGGAACCCGAGCTTCGCGCGGCCTTCCCGTGTGTTCAGGCCCAGGTAGAGCGGTAGATCAGAGCGCGCTACGAGATTGAATCCCCCCGCGCCGGAGGTGCGCTGCCGGGTGTCGAGGCGCGACAGGTCCTTTCGATTCGCCGCGACGGCCACGATGATGAAACTGGCGCAGGCGATAATCCCCACGGTCAGCAGGCTGCGAACCCAGTTGCGCCGCGCGCCACGCCAGGCGAGCCACGCAAGCGAAAGGCGGCCGGGGCGCACAAACGCTGCCCGCTTCTGCAAGCCCGCGCAGAGCAATGCCAGGGCTCCGAAAAGCAGCAGCGCCCCGCCCGCGAAGAACGCAGTCTTCGCTGATACGGCGCCGAACCCGCCCGATACAACCACCAATAGGGCACTCATAAGGGCAACGGCAACGATGCCCGCCCAAGCCGCGCGCCGCACGCGCCCCGTGCGGCGCTGAGCCGCTATCGAACGCCACCCGGCGAGCAGCATCGTCGCGCGCGCCCGCCGCAGCAGGCCAACGGCCCACCAGACCGCAACGGCAGCGACCACGAATCCGGCTGCTGAACCTGCCAGTGTGCTCGCCCAGCCGACTTGCAGCGAAAAGGTGAACTCGCCCGCGGCCCCGCGCCACCACGTGCGTAGGGCGCGGATGATGAGCCACGCATACCCGACGCCGAGCGGCGCGCCGATCACGGCGCCCGCAAGCGCAAGCAGAAGGCCTTCGCCCATCAGAATGCGCGTGACCGAGGCCTGCGTGAAACCGGTCGCAAGAAGGATTCCCATCTGTTTCGCGCGTCTCTCCACGGTCAGCCGAAGCAGAAGCCCGACCAGGCCGGCTGCAGCGGCAACCAGGAAGGCGCTCATCGACAGGAACAACACCCCGAAGTCGGTCGAGCCTCCAGCCGCGTCCAGCGCCAGTTGCCTCACCGGCAGGAACGCGAGGCCGAATCGGCCGGGCGAAAGATTGTGCAGGAGGGCCCTGGCAAAGCCCGCCGCCGCCTCGTCCAGAGCGCCGGGTTCGGGCGGCGCCACGCGCACTGACGTTACCCAGCCGACGGCGGGGACCTCCTGCGGTTGCCAAAGGCTGCGGGCCGTCTCCAGGGAGACTAACGCCTTGGGGGCGGTGCGGTACTGATTCCAGTAGTCCTCATCCTTGTCCCGGATGCGGGCCATGTCGATTGGAAACGGCGGATCCCAGTCCTGTATCCTCTCGGCGTCGCTGATCCCCTCGAAAGCGGGCACAAGTCCCCGGTCCATGCCGCTTCCCGCCATCGCGGTAATCCCCCGAAGCGTGAACCTTCGGGTCCGCGTATTGAGCCCGCCGCGCGCTGCCGCGGCGTAATAGACCATCTCGATGGTATCACCGACCCGAGCCCCGAGGTCCTCCGCCGTCCAGGCGTTGAGCAGGATGTCGTCGGTGGTGAGCGCGGGCGCCGCATCGCCGTCGATCAAGGGGATGGGTCCGAATGGCGCATCCCTGCCCGTTTCAAGGCCCGCCACCACGGAATACGGCACCGCGCGCCGGGGAAGGCCGGGGCCGACAAGCTCTAGCGAGTTGGCCAGGTAGACCGAGGTAAGGGCGGCGCGAAAGCCGCTTTCTTCTGCTGTGCCCCGGATGATTTCCACTGCCGACTCCGGCAGGACGAGTTCGGAGCTCTCAGCCGACAGGTATCCCAGCGCGGTGTTCGGCACCAGGCGCAGCCCGAAATCCTCAAGCGTGGCCGCAGCGCCCAGGGCCCGGTTGATGGCGGGCGCGCCATCGGGTCCCGGCGCTACCCGCGCGCCGGAAGCGGCGAGTATCGTGTTGGCCTGCCCTTCGCGGCCAAGTTGGCGCTGGAGCCAGCCGAGCGAGATGTAGAGGTTGCGGGGCCGCGGTTCGTCGCCACGGAGACTGAACTTGCCGATCCCCTTTGCCTCAACGATGCCGGTCACGATCAGGCGCATCGAGCGGGCCGTATGCTGAGGGCTGCGTCGGCCGAACAGGGTGTCGGCGGGGGCCGCGCCCCGGCGTGGTGCAGTGAGCAGTATGGCGTCTCCGAGTGCCGCACCAATGTCGTCGGCCAGGTTCTGATTCAGGATCACGCGCCGACCATCCGGCAGCCCCTGAGGCAAGTCGTCCCCGAGACGCCAGAAACCTTCCCGCACCCCCAGCACGTTGACCCTGGGAACGGTGACGCCGGAAGCATCTTCGCGCGCACCCGCGCGCCGCGCAGAGGCCTTCAGAATGATCGCGGGAACAACAAGAGCGAACGAGCCATCCGGTTCCAGGCGGCCCAACAGATCAGCGGCCAGCGATTCGCGGAAGAACGCGTTTGAGCCGAGCGCGTAATCGAGGCGGCCCAGGCGCTCCAAGGCCAGCCTGCGCAGGCTCCCATCGACCGAATTGCCCACCAGGAGCGACCCGAGCGGGACCGCTACGGCAACGGCCACTCCCAGCACCACGGCGAGGTTTGACCGCCAGTAGTATCCGAGGCTTCGTCGAACGATCGTCCACCGAGTCATGCTCGTCTCATGCCCTCTTGAGCCTGCACGCCTGCGCCTGCGCGAGCCAGTCACGCGGAAGGCGACTGCGACCGGCAGGACCTGCAAAGGACCCCATCCCGCAGCTCCATCCGACGCGAGAACCGTTCTGCAAGCGCCAGATTATGCGTTACGACGATCAGTATCACGCCCTTCTCTTCGGCCAACTCCGCAAACAGGGAGCCGACGCGATGGCCGGTTTCGTGATCGAGGTTGCCGGTCGGCTCGTCGCACAGCAACAGGGCCGGACCGTTGACCATCGCCCGCGCTATGGCCACACGCTGGCGCTCGCCTCCGGAGAGCTGCGCCGGCAGGGAATGCATGCGCTCCGCCAGCCCCACCCGGTCCAGCAATCTCTCCCCGACAGCCGCGCCGCCTTTCTGCCGATGCGTGGCCAGCGTGGGCAAGAGAACGTTCTCCAGCGCCGTGCACTGCGGAAGCAGGTGGTGGTCCTGAAAGACGAAACCCACCTCGCGGCTGCGAAAGGCCGCAAGCTGGCGCGGCGAGAGGCGCGTGACTTCCCGGTCGCCGAGTCTTACGGTGCCGGCGGTGGGCGCGTCCAGCGAGCCGATGATGTTGAGCAAGGTGCTCTTGCCCGAGCCGGAGGGTCCGACAACCGCCAGCGTTTCGCTCGCGCGAAGCGTCAGTGATACGTCTTTCAGTACCACCAGCGGCCCGCTCGAGGCCGTGTATTCCTTGCGCACGTGTTCCACAATCAACTGCATGCGTTCGGTCCCCTCTGCACCGTTGATTGGCAGTGCCCGGCGCGCCGCCCTGCGCTTGCCCCTGTGTCTCGCGGTCGGGGGAGCTTGCGATTCTCGAAGGCACCTTACTGGGCTTTGACGTCGTATGCCATCAGGGCCGTGCCGTGACGGATGTACAGGCGGCCGTTGGCGACTGTCGGATGGGCCCAGTGCTGCTTCTCGCCCTTGGTCACCTTGAAGGAACTGATAAGGCGGAAGTCGGTCGGCGACGCATTGATCAGGCCCACGGTTCCGTTCTCCCCGTAGCCGTAAAACATCCCGTCTGCGTAGGTGATGGAGCCCTTACCGACGGCCGCGGTCTCAGCGGCGACCTGACCGGTTTTCAGGCTCAGGCAGATCCATTTGCCGGGTCTGTTCCTGTCGCTGGCGCCGTAGACGTGGTCTTTGTGAACGATGACGCCGCCGTGATGGTTGTCGAGCTTGCCATCTGCCCATTTCTTGGTGATGCTCCTGCCGTCTTCGGAGAGCTCGATCATCTCGCCTCTCACTCCGCCATAGCCGCTGGTAACGTAGATTCGCCCGTCCGCGTAGACAGGGCTGACGGCTTGGATGCCGTACTTGGGTCTGCGCCCATGACTCCACAGCATCTTTCCGGTGGCTGCATCTATCCCGACGAGGGAGCCGGCGGTGAGCGTGACGACGATCCTCAGGCCGCCGCGCTTCACGAGGATAGGCGAGCAGTAGGCCGACTTGTCGCTCAACTCCTCGCACGTCCAGACCGTCTCGCCGGTCTTCTTGTTGAAGGCCACAACCCCGGCCTTTGCGCTGCCCGGCGTGCAGATGACGTTGTCGCCGTCCACAAGAGGGGACTCGGCCATGCCCCACCTGAGGACGCGCGCGTCGAACTTCTCCCGCGTATCGACGGCCCACGTGGGTTCGCCGGTCTTGGCGTCCAGGCAGACGACCCGGCCGTAGGCCGTCATGATGTAGGCAAGACCGTCACTGATCGTCGGAGTGGTGCGGGTGCCCGAGACGCCGCCGGACCAATCCGGCCCGTATGGCATCTTCCATTTTCGCTTGCCGTCGAGATAGAAGGCGTAGAGGTAGCCCTCTTTGCCCTCCAGTCCCGTCGTATAGAGCGTGCCGCCGACGACCACAGCCGACGCGTAACCGAACCCCAGGTCCTCGGTGCTCCACACGAGCTCAGGTCCTTTGGCGGGCCATCTCTTCAGCAGGCCGGTGTCCCCGGATTTGCCGTCGCGCTCCGGCCCTCGAAACAGAGGCCAGTCCGCACATACCGCCCACGGACCTGCCAGCATGAGCAACGCGAGGACGATGCATGCCGATGCGGCGCATCGGCCGGTCGCGGCGATCCACCTGTCTTTGTCCCTGTCTATCAGCATTCTGTTCCGGTTTCATCCCAAAGGTTTTCAGGCGCCGCGTACAGGCCTGCGCGGAAGTGACGAAACCGATCTGGGCCCTTGTTAACGTGGCCCTTGGCGGAACCACCATTACCCGGGGCAAACAACCCCTTACCCCGATTTTAGCCGTCGGGCCGCCGCACTGTCAAACCGGTGCGGCTGAAGCACGCTTCTCTGACGCCGGTCCCGTCGGATGCCTCGCGTTTCATCGGTGGGCGCAGGGTCTGGCGCTTCCATTGCGCTTGACAGGTGGCGCCAGCCGAATACAATCCTGCCCGAGCATGGGTTGCGCGATCTTTGCCTGCCGAGATGCTGAGCACCGGGTCCAAGAGGAGAAACCATACATGGAGACTTATAGTGGACGATGGCATGGAAAGAAGTACCACTTCGGCTTCCACCATGACATACACGCTAGGGCGAACGATACCGAGATAGGCATGCGCTGCGGCGAGAAGGACCTGCTCCCCATGCTCAAGCTCGTGAACCCGGACTTCGTTCAGACCGACGGCAAGGGGCACCCGGGCTACACGAGCTGGTTCAGCAAGACGCCGGAGGCGTCCGTGCCGCCCGGGATGAAGGAAGACGCCCTGAAGCAGTGGCGCGCGGCGACCAGGAAGATGGGCCTGCCGCTGCACTGCCACTACTCGGGCATCTGGGACGCCGCCGCTGGTGCCAAGCACCCGGAATGGTGCGTCAGGACGCCCCACGCCACGGCTGTGCGCGCCGCGTCCGGCCAGAATGCGGGCGTGCCGACGAACGAAACGATGTGCACCCGGTCGCCGTATCTCGAGACGCTCATGATCCCCCAGTTGCTGGAAATGATCGACCGCTATGGGATCGACGGCTTCTGGATCGATGGCGACATCTGGGCCGTCGAGCCCTGCTACTGCAAGCTGTGCCGGGGCGCCTTCACCGAGCGGACGGGCATCGCAAAGCCGCCGACTGATCCCGACGATCCGAACTGGCCACTGTGGTGGAACTTCACGCGTGAGAGCCTCGAAGAGTTCACAACGCGCTACTGCGATGCCGTCCATGCGCACAAGAAGGGTATCATTGTGTGCTGCAACTGGCTCCAAACCCTCAGGCATCCCGGCGCGCCGACGGTGCCAACCGACTGGATTAGCGGTGACAATGCGTGGGTATGGGGGTTGGATGACAGCCGGTGCGAGGCGCGGTTCATCGCCACACGGGGCAAACCCTGGGACATCATGCTCTGGAACTTCTACTGCTCGCATGGCATGGGTGACCCGACATCGCCGTGGGCCACGAAGCCGGTGCAGATGCTCATGCAGGAGGCCGCCGTCATTCTTTCCTTTGGCGGCCAGGTGCAGGTATATCAGGGCAGCCTTCGTGACGGCCGTCTGACGCCATGGGTGATGAAGCGGCTGGGCGAGGTGTGCCGGTTTGTCAAGAAGCACCGCACGCTGTGCCAGGATACGGAGACCATTCCTCAGGTGGTCGTATTGCACTCCGAGCATCATCTAAGAAGCGCCCCCAGCGGGAAGAACCTGATATGGGACATCGACGTGACGCCGGTGAAAGGGGCGGCCTTCGCACTGCTTGAGAATCATTTCGGCGTGGACATCATGGACGAATGGGCGCTGCTGCCGAGGCTTTCGGAGTTCCCGGTTGTGGTCGCCGCCGAGCAGGTCAACATGTCCGAGGAAATGGTGAAGGCGCTGAAGGGCTACGTGCGGGCCGGCGGCAAGCTGCTGGTCTCCGGCGCAGCGGCGTATGACCGGTTCGGCGGGGCGTTCCTCGGCGTCACGAAGGGGAGGCTGGTGCGGCAGGCCACCTACCAGATCCCGGCTGCGGACGGGACTGTGCCGCTCTACAGCGAGACGTGGCGGCTGCTCAGGCGGCGGAAGGCCGATTCCAGCATGCCACTCGGCAGTTGGAAGCTCCTGGACGATAAATCCCTGGGCAGCTCCCCGCTCCTGGACGACAAGCTCCTGCCCCATCCCGCCGTCACGGTCAACAGGGTCGGTAGGGGGGCAGTGGCTTATGTGCCGGCCGACGTCTTCCACGATTTCCAGCGCAACCGGTACCCGCTGACCCGTGCGTTTGTCGGGGACGTGGTGCGAGCTCTGGCGGGACGGCTCGACGTCGCGGTTAAGTCGCCGATTTGCGTCGACGTCGTGCTGCGTCGGAAAGGGGAGAAGAGCATAATTCACCTGATCAACCGGTCCAGCGGCATCCCCAACCAGCCCGAGAACGGGGCAATCGATGATATCCCGACGGTGGGGCCGGTTACGGTTACAATGAAGGTGCCGCGGAAGCCTGAGAAGGTGTCGCTGGCCTTCGAGAAAGGGCCGCTTGAGTGGAAGCATCGTGCGGGAAAGATCACGGTCACCGTGCCTGCCGTCCACGTTCACGCAGCGGTGGTGGTAGAGTAGTCTCGAAATGCGAGGACCGGTGAGTTGCGACATGGAAGTTGAGATGAAGATGCCCGACTTTTCGACCACTGGGGCTGAGGTCAAGGTGACGAAGTGGCTGGTGGAGATCGGCCAGCCGGTGCGCCGCGGCCAGCCTCTGCTCGAGATTGAGACCGACAAGGCTGCGATGGAGGTGGGATCGGTTGCGACGGGCACGCTCAAGGAGGTGCGCGCTCAGCCCGGCGATCAAGTTGCTGCGGGGCAGGTGATCGTGGTCATAGAGGCGGAAGGACGCGTCGGGGGCGAGGCGGATTCTGCGGCCGCTGAGATGGCAAGAACCCCTGCCGGTACCGAACAGCCTGCTATGCAGCCGGCGATTCTGCCATCAGCTCAGAAGGCGAAATCCGACTCGCTGTTCGCCAGGAATCGCCGGCGAGCCCAGGGGCGGGCGCGTGGACCGCAGCCACTTCCTTTGAGCGCTGCCCAGCGCACGGTTGCGCGCCGGATGCAGGAGAGCAAGCGCACCGTTCCGCACTTCTATCTCCAGACACCGGCCAACGCCGAGCCGATGGTGGCCAGGCGCGAAGCGGCACGGCCGAAGAAACTCGTCTGGGACGCCTTTTTCGTCTGGGCCGCTGGCAGGTCGCTCCAGCGCTTCGAGCGGATGTGCTGCCGCTTTGAGGACGATCGGCTCGTGCCACAGGGCACCGATGCCGTGGGCGTCGCAATTGAGGTTGACGGCGATCTGTTTGTGACCCCTGTCGACGCCCCCGCCTCGAAGAGCCCCGAGCATATCTCCGACGAGATCGCGGCGGCGGCCGGTCGCCTGCAAAGCGGCGACGCAGAGGCAAAGAGAATCCACCCCGCCTGCCTCACGGTGACGAATCTGGGCGCTTCCAGCGTGGAGTCCTTCGCAGCGATCGTGACCCCGCCGGAATCGTGCGTTCTTGCCGTCGGCCGGGTTGCGCCCGCTGCGGTTGCGGAGAACGGGACGGTCGGCATTCAGAACCGCGTGTCGCTAACTCTATCGGTGGACCACCGGGTTGTGAACGGCCGGTACGCCGCGGATTTCCTGGGCGACATCGTTCAGGAACTCGAAGGGCTGTGAAAGGGAAACGAGGGAAAGATGGAGTTTCAGGCGACGGAGATTCCCCTGGAGCAGGTTGCCCGATATGACCGGGACTTCCTCCTGGCGCTCTATGAACGGATGGTCCTCATCCGCGAGTTCGAGCAGCAGGTGAGGTTCCTGTTCCTGGAAGGGAAGATGCCCGGCACCATCCACCAGTGCGAGGGCCAGGAGGCCACGGCCGTCGGGGTCTGCACGGCGCTCGAACCCGATGACCACATCACCTCCACGCACCGTCCGCACGGTCATGCCCTGGCAAAGGGCCTGACGCCCGAGGAGTTGCTCTTCGAGCTGTTCGGCGCCGGCACGGGCTGCAACAGGGGCAAGGGCGGCTCGATGCACGTGGGTAATATGGACAAGGGGATGGTCCCCGCGATCGCGATCGTGGGAGGTGGCATCCCGCTCGCCGCTGGCATGGCGCTGGCATTCAAGATGCAGGGGAGTAGCCAGGTGGTGGCGTGCTTCTTCGGCGATGGGGCCACCTCCGAGGGCGCGTTCCACGAAGGGGTCAACTTGGCCGCCATCTGGGATTTGCCGGCGATCTTCGTCTGCGAAAACAACATCTACGGGGCGTCCACCCGGATCGACAAGATCATGCGCCTCGAGCACGTGGCGGAGAGAGCGGCGGCTTACGGCATAACAGCAGAGACGATAGACGGAAACGACGTGCTCGCCGTCTACGAGGCCAGCGCAAAGGCGGCGCACGAGTGCCGCGAGGGCCGGGGACCGGCCCTGCTGGAGCTGGTGACCTGGCGCCGCTGCGGCCACTCGCGACGCGACCCGGCCTATTACCAGCCGAAGGAAGAAAAAGATGCGTGGCTGAAGCGGGACCCGATCGAGATGTTGGCCCGGGGCCTCGTGCAGCGCGACGATGTGGGGGCCGCCGATCTCGACAAGATACGCGGCAGGGTCGAAGGGCAGATCACGGGGGCCGTGGAGACGGCTCAGCGGGAGCCCAAGCCCAACGTCGAGGATCTGATAACCGACGTTTTCGCTTAGAAAGCAAAGGGGCGGGCCGCGCATGTCAAGCGGAGAAAGCAAGGCCGTTGGCCAAGGAGAGGCTACGAGGCGCCTGACGATTGCGGAGGCGCTGCGCGAGGGGATCACCGAGGAGATGGAGCGCGACGAAAGGGTATTCTGCATCGGCGAAGATATCGGCATCCCCGGCGGTTGGGGCGGGGCGTTCACGGTGACTCTGGGGCTTGAGGATAAGTTCCCGGACCGCATGCTCAACACGCCCATCGCCGAACTGGGGTTCTTCGGCGCGGCAGTCGGGGCGGCGATCATGGGCATGCGCCCCATTGCCGACGCGCAGTATTCCGACTTCCTGTTCCTGGCGATGGACCAGATCATCAACAACGCGGCGAAATTGCGCTACATGTCGGCGGGGACGATAAGCGTGCCCCTGGTCATGCGTGCCCCGGTCGGCGCCACGGGACGCGGGGCGCAGCATGCGCAGAACATGGAACGGTTCTTCACGTGCGTGCCTGGCCTGAAGGTGGGCGCGCCGTCCAATGCCTACGATGCGAAGGGGCTGCTCAAAGCGGCGGTGCGCGACGATAACCCGGTGATGATCTTCGAGCACAAACTCCTATACGGCTCGAAGGGCGCGCGAGCCGAGCCGGGCTCGGTGGACGGCAGCGCGGAGGTTCCCGACGAGGACTACACCATTCCGCTCGAAGCGGCGGCAGTTCGCCGCGACGGCACGCAGGTGACGGTGCTCGGCTGGCTGTTGATGCTGCACTTCTCCCTCTCCGCCGCCGAGAACTTGGCCGGGGATGGCGCCGATGCCGAGGTGATAGACGTGCGCAGCCTCTCGCCGTTCGATTACGACACGATCGGCCGCTCGGTCGAAAAGACCGGCCGCGTCGTCATCGTGGAAGAGGGGCCTAAGACGGGCGGCGTGGGGGCTGAACTGGCGGCGGGGATCATGGAGCGCTTCGGCGGGAGCCTGCTAGCGCCCGTGGTTCGGGTTGCCTCGCCGGACGTGCCGGTGCCATTTGCCCCGGTTCTGGAGGACGCTTACCGGCCCGACGTGCCGCGGATCATGGAGGCCGTGCGGCGGGTGCTGGAGTACTGATGGCAGGGGTCCCGGCCCCCGCGCACCTACTCCGGCAGGCCGTATTCCCTGTCCAGCAGTTCGGTGATAGCCTCGACTTTTTCGATCTCGCCCACTTGGCTTATCTCGTCGGAGATGCCAAGGACCAGCCTCGGCGCAAACGCATCGACCACGCGCCGGGTGAACTCCAGCACGTCCTTAACCGCGCGGCTCGGCAGGAAGTCGATGGCAGGTATCAGGTCGAGCACCACCATCGTGTCGCCCACGGCGTCTTTGATCATCTCGAGGCTCATGTCTGCCATCGGGGCGGGCGTGAGCGCCTCGACGCCGTCCAGGTGTGAGTCGCGGATGAGGGGTAGTATCTTGCGGCTGTTCCCATCCCAGTGCGAGTGGACAAACCGCCCGGCGGCGTGCAGGCGCGCGGCCGTCTTTTGCCAGCGCGGGATCAGGAACCGCCTCATGATGGGCGGGGGCGTGAACTCGTTCGTCGCGTGGTCGCCCAGGTTGAAGATGCGACAGGGCAGCTTGAGTGCGGCGTCAAGCTGGCGATCATCCCGTCGGTCGCATGCCTCCACATATTCCTCCACTGCGTCCGGACAGTCGTGGAGCAGATAGAACATGTTCTCCAGCCCGCACCAGGTCTTGATGAGCTGCGTGAAGCCGGATGAGTTGAGGAAGATCGTGGGTTCGCCCCGGTGCCCCACTGCGGCCGCCGCGCGGCGAAAGGCCTCGGTGTCAGCGCGGTAGCCGGTGCGGTTCACCAGGTCGGTGACGACGCGCAGGTGCTCGGGCGTGCTCGCAGGGTAGTGCGCGATGCGCCGGTTCACGACCTTGTCATCCTCCCAGACCTCCTGGAAGACCGTGGCAATCTCGCCCGCCGGCGTGCGCACGCGCGAAACCAGATGCGCGGGGTGCTGCTCCTGGACAGTCACCATGTCCATGCGGTCCGTCAGCGTTTCGATGCCCGCGCAGGCGGCGTAGCGCACCGAGCAGCGCAGCGCATCGTAAATCCCGAGGCCGTCGAGACTCCGATAGCGCTCTGGTAGCGAGCCTTTGGCCCTGTGATGGCCGATCCATGTCTCTAGCCGTGGCTGCCACAGCACGCCGTCGGCCGTGCCTGTGAAAATGGCTAAGTTCAGTTCTCGCCGCGTCATGTATCGGTTCTCCAAGCGGTCTGAGTTGCAGTGCCACGCGCCCCGGGACAGCCCTTCCACTTTATCTGAGCCAGCTCCACCTCCGTCTGGCCCCGGAACACGGCGAGATAAATGGCGTGCCAACCCTTCGCCTCCAGAGCGAGGCTGACCTCGGGCGGATGCACCATCTCCCCCTTGGCCAGCATCACGCCGCTTATGCCGCCCGCGGTCTCGTAGGGGATCTTGTGCCAGCAGTCTTCCTTGATCTTCGAGCTGATCGCGCTCTGCGGCTCGCAGCAGCTCAGGTCGGAGATCAGGACGCCGTCGCTCTGGGGATACTTCCAAAAGCTACCCTTTGCTTCCATGCGGGACTCACCTCTCTGACATGGCTGGATGTGGAACGCTCAAGATTCCGCGCCGTATTTCGCGGAGACGAAGATGTGGTGAACGATCATCAGCCTGTTGACCCCTGCCATCCGATTCCCCGGCAAGACCGTAGAGGCGCGAATCCTTCTCCGCTACCGCCTCACTGGCTCCAGGCCCGAAGGCGTGACGCGAAGGTACTGGGCCCGCATCGACAATTCAAATGAATCCCAGTAGACATAGAAGACCACGTTCGGCTCGACCTCGCGCATGGCGCCCATGGCCCACGTGCCGCTGTCGATGATGGTGCCCTGCCAGGTGCGGCCTTCGTCCAGGCTGCAATGGACGGTCAGCCACGGCAGCCGATGCGCGATCAGCAACGCCCCGCAGGCGGTGCGCACCACGTTCGGAGTCGCATACCCAGGGAACGGCCCGCGCACGCACGGCCCCCAAGTCCTGCCGCCGTCGTGCGACCAAGTCTCCCACATCCAGGGCGAGTAGATCGGCCGGATCAGCACCATGATGCGCCCGTCGGAGAGCTGCATCGGCGAGAGCTCCGTCAGGTCCAGGTTTCCGTCGAGCGCCTTCCCTTCGGCGTCGAAGCCGGGCGTATCCACGTTGACCGCCTCGGACCAGGTCCGCCCGTCATCCTCGGACCGGAACGCGAACTTCTGGCAATGCAGCGCACCCCACGTCCAGACGTTCAGCGCGGCATCGTTGAGCTCATGCCGCCCGCCCCCGAATGCCAGCATGGCGCCGTCGGCAAGGTTGAAAAGCGGCCCGGGATGGAAGGACGTGAGACCGGGCATCGCCGTCGGAAGGTTGGTCGGGGCCGGATCGAACCAGGTGTGGCCGCGGTCGGGCGACTCGGCGGTAACCCAGCTTTCCCCGCTCTCAAACAGTCTGATCAGCCGTCCGGCAGGGGTCAGGTGCGGACGGTTCCAGCTCACCTCCTCGGGTTCCGACCAAGTCCGGCCGGCGTCGAGGGAGCGGACGGCGTAGGAAGTGGCCCGCGCGCGTTCGGCCCGAGCCTTCTCGCTGTGCGCCTCGTAGTTGAGGAGCAGCTCTCCGTCCGGGAAGCGCACCATGCCGAGCGGGCATTGCCAGATCTTCCCGGCAGTCGGCACCGGATGGGCCCAGTTGGTTGGCTGGCGCACAGCCTCGTGCCAAGGCGGGATGGGTGCAGGTGCGCCCTCCACAACCACGTTGCGGATCTGCGCGCCCGGGGGATAGGGTGAACACAGGAACACGCCAGGATGGCCGGGCGCGGCGTAGGTGTCGTCCTCCGCCTCGAAGCGGCCGTGGTCTCCGACGCGCACGATGATTCGCCGGCCGACGATGTTCACCTCCGCGCGCAGCCACACGCCCTTGGTGCTCGGCACGCGCCGCATCATCTCCATCTTGACCTGGCGCAGATACCCGCTCCCGTCCATCTTGGACAGGACGACCCAGAAGTTCTGCGCGCGAGCCGCTTGGCCGCAGTTGGGGAAATGCACGAGGTAGAAGTGCGACTCGTCCTGCGCGCGCAGAATGATCCCAGCGTCCGTATGGCCCAGGAGGCGGAACTCGAACCGCACCGTGCAATCCTGGAAGCTCAGGTTGCGGGCGAAGGCAAAGTGCATCCCCTGCATGCCATCGCTCTCGGCCCGAGACTGCTCTTCACGCACCGACAGCAGGCCGCCTTCGCCGTCCGCCCAGTCTCCGCCGGCGAAGCGCCAGTCCCGGCCGTCCCCGATTCTCAGGAGGCTTCGGCAGCTCTCCACGGCGTCATCCTCCCAGTCCGGGCGGCGCCGGCTCCAGCCCCGCGGGCGTGACCCTCAGGAACTGGGCGCGCATCAGCCGCTCGAAGGTGTCCATGTAGCAATAGAGGACGAGATCGGGTTCAACCGCGCACATGGATCCCATGCACCAGATGGCGTTGTCGATGATCGTGCCGTGGTCCCAGATGTGGCCCTCGTCCAGGCTGCAATGGATGGACATGGTCGGGAGCCGATGCGCCACGAGCACCGCTCCGGATGAGGTGCGCACCATGTTCGGCGTTGCATATCCCGGGAAGGGGCCCCGGACGCATGGCCCCCAGGTCGCCCCGCCGTCGCGGGACCACGTTTCCCACATCCACGGGGAGGACTCGGGCCGGATGAGGGCCAGGATACGCCCGTCGCTCATCTGAGTCGAGCAGGCCTCGGTAAGGTCGAGGTTGTCGTACAACTGGTCTTCCGGGTCGCGCGCCGAGTTGTCCAAGTTCACCGCAGCCGACCAGGTATGCCCGTCGTCGGTGGAGCGACATGCAAAGCCCTGCCAATGCACCGCGCCCCAGTTGTTGTGCGTCAGGTCGGGGGCCGCAAGGTCGTGGCTGGCATAGAGGAACAGCACCATGGAGCCGTCGGCCAGGTTCAGAAAGGCCTGAGGGCCCATGTAGAGTTGCCGGGCATGCGGCGGCATGGGGCCGATGTCCACTGGAACCGGCTGCAACCAGGTGCGACCCCGATCGGGCGACTCAGCGGTCAGCCACTGCTCGTCCTTGTCAAACAGCCTTATGAGCCGACCGCCGGGGGTCAGGTGCGCGGCGCCCCTGGTGGGCCATACGCCACCAAGGACGACTTCATCTTCCGGCTGCGACCAGGTGTGGCCGCCGTCAGTTGAACGGACGTGGCGGACGATTGGCCGGGCGCGCTCGTCAGGGTACTTGTCAGTGCCGCCTTCACCCTGCACCCCGTAGATCAGGAGCAGTTCGCCGCCAGGGAAGCGCAACAGGCTCGCCGGCGATTGCCAGACGTCTTCGGAGGTCGGCACGGGGTAGAACCAGTTGGTCGGTTGGCGGACGTCTTCTCGCCACGGGGACTCGGAGACTGGCGCGCCGTCGACCACCACGTTTCGGATGCCGAAGCCGGACTCGTAGAATGAGCACAGGAAGACGCCGAGGCAGCCAGGGCCGGCGTAGGTGTCGTCCTCGGCCTCGAAAAAGCCATGCTCCCCGATACGCACGGTGATCCGCGGGCCGCTCAACGTCAGCTCCACGGGCACCCACTGGCCGATGTTGCTCGGGACGCGGCGCACCATGTCCAGCTTCACGCACTTCAGGTAGCCGCTTT
>CAZHPE010000003.1:0-3840 GCA_964534775.1 uncultured candidatus Brocadiaceae bacterium | reverse complement strand
CTTCGTGCCTGCCCGCAGCAGGGGAAGTGCAGGAGGTAGAAGTGCGATTCATCCGTGGCCCGGAGGACGACGCCGAGGTTGGTGTGGCCCCTCTGCATGAACTCGAAACGCAGCGTCACGTCCCGGTAGGCGGCCGCGCGGTAGAACGCGTAGTGATGGCCCTCCATCGCCGGGCCTTCGGACCGGATGATATCTTCGGGCACCGAGAGCGCGCCGCCTCCGCCGTCCACCCAGTCACCGTTGACGAAATGCCAGTCCCGGCCGTCCCCGATCCTCAGGGCGACCCCTTCACCTTCTGTCATGCTATGCTCCTTACGTCGGCAGGATGAGGATTCATCCGGACCCTCTGTGGGGGGCGCAAGGCGCCTCAGGCCGACCACGCGCAATCCAGGAAGACGCTCGGCTCCAGCCCGAGGCACTTCCGCAGCGCCTCGGGACCCGTGAGGTACAGGTGCACGAAAAGCTCCGTGTTCTGGAAGGGCAGGCTGCTTCGATACCTGATCTGCCGGGCTCCGTGCAGCCTGACCTGATGGCTGAACGGCACGTGCCCAGTCTAATTGTACGTGCTGATCCCGTCGGCGCCATCTTCGTAGCACTTCAATGCGGCGTGACAGATCTCGTCGCGATGCCGGCGCATCATGTCGCCGATCTGCGCCGCCGTCATGTCGGGAATCGATATCTCGTCCTCCGCCCACCCAGGCAAAGCGAACACGGT
This sequence comes from uncultured candidatus Brocadiaceae bacterium, assembly GCA_964534775.1. Taxonomy (GTDB): domain Bacteria; phylum Planctomycetota; class Brocadiia; order SM23-32; family SM23-32; genus CAZHPE01. The sequence goes on along the minus strand of CAZHPE010000003.1, from coordinate 3,125 downwards.
CGGGTAAATGCCGATGTTCTTGCCCTCGGTGAGCGCGGCGAACTCGGCGACCCTGGGAACGCCGGGCAGGCGGGGCCAGAACAACGAGGGGGACACGTAGTCAACCAGTTCCTCTTCGATCTACGTCCTCACGTCCAGGCCGAGCTGCGTCGAGGACATGTCGATGTGCGCCTCCCCGCCCTCATGCTCCGTCCCGGGCGGGTCGTCGATGGACGGCCCCCCCCGGACGCCGAGCATCATCCGCTCGCGCCCCTTCCGGCGGGCCGTTTCGTCCAGCATCCGGCGCGTCTCCCGAACCATCTTCGTCAGTACGGGGTGGTTCTCGAGCGGACTGGAGATCATTTTGCACCAGCGGCGGTAATCGAACTCGATCCCGTCGATATCGCACTTTTGGGCGACCTCAAGTGGATATTCCCATGCGATGCTCGTAGACGACCGGGATGGCCGGGTCCTGCACGCCGCTGTCCAGGATCAGGGTGTCAGGGTGCGCGCGGCCGAAGTCGGAGAGCTGCCACGTGTGGTCGTACCAGTCTTCCCCGTCCATGCGATAATCGCGAGGATGAGCACGCCACGCTCGCGGCAGACTTCGATCGTCAGCTCGAGGGGGTCGGTTCCCATGGAGCGGAGTTTCGCCACGGCGTCCGCCTGCCGCCCGGCGCTCCGCTTGATCTGCTCCGGGCCTCCTCTATCTCCCCACTCCATCAGGCTTGTCTCGACTATGTGCTTGTCCCAGGTCGTGGCCACTTTCGTTTCGTAGGTGACGGGATCGGGCATCCCGACGCACTGGGCCAGCGCGCTCGGCTCGCCGTCGAGCAGGTGGTGGACCGCCCTCCTGTACTCGTCGGGGGTCATGTCCTGGCCGGAACCCTGATGGATGATGTTGTTGCTGTCGTTGTTCTGAATCGTGTCGAGCTTCCTGTAGTCTCTCATGGTCTTTGTCCTTCTAATCCCGGAGGTGGGTTCACCTCGCCCGCCCGTGCTGTGACACGGCTTCGCTGTGCCGCTTCGCGCGTCGGCGGAAGGGCATGGCGCGTGGCCCATGTATACCCAGTCGCTTGACGGGTGTCAATCTACCGCTATGATTACACCGGCTGGCGTGGCACGCCAGGCGTCAGACCGGCAAGCATAGCCTTGGGAGGAACAGTCGCATGTCATTCGCACTGGCTTCGGCATCGTCCATGCAAAGGGTGTTCAGGGATCGACCGTTCGACGGCCCGGTGGGCAAGCCGCTGGAGCTGGCGGCTGCGATGAATAGTTGGGTCAGCGGACAGGTGGTGATCGTGGCCGGCGAGAAGAAGTTGCGAAACGTCCGCGTCGAGGTATCGAACCTCAAGTCCTGGGAGGTGAGCGAACACCCTGTTACCGAGACCGAGGACGTGACCCTCCGGCACGCGCTCATCGAGGGCCCGCCCATACCGGCGGAGGCGTTCGAGCTGGCCAGGGTGCATTACGTCGAGATCAAGTGGCCGTCCTCCGGCAAGACAAGCCGCCCGGGCTGGTACCCCGACCCGCTGGAGCCAATCACGGCCGAGACGCGGTTTGACGTCGACGCGGGAACGGTGCAGCCGATCTGGCTGCGCCTGAGGGTCCCGCCCGATACGCGCGCGCGCAACAAGAGCCTCTACAGACGCTGGTACAGGCTGTTCCGCGGCCCGGTCACGGTGCATGCTGACGTGGACGGCGAAGGCCCGCAGTCGCAGCAGATCGACATCGAGCTTCGCGTGTTCAAGTTCAGACTGCCGAAGCGCCGCATCCTGAACATCTGGACCCTGCTGGACGGCTCGTGGGGAGGGTTCTATAACTGGTTGAGGGCGGAGGAGAATGCCGAAGTTCTCCTCAAGGCGGCGTTCATGCTGGCAAGGTTCGGGATTTCGGTCGTCGTGCCGACCGATGCATTGGGCGGTGGAGCCACGCCCAGCCAAGAGCGGTACGAGTGGTTCTACAAGAGAATCCTGGACCTCGGGGTTTCGCACATCCACGTCGACGATCATAGCTGGCCCGTGGTCGTGAAGAACGGGTGGGAGGACATCGCTTACCGATACGTCGGCAGCGAGTGGCCGCCCAGCAGGAACATCGAGATGGCGAAGACGACGCGCAAACTGGTGGCAACGACGCCGCTGGCGAAGATCGCGCCCGCAGGAGTCAAGCCCTCCGAATACATAGAGGATATCTTCAGCGTCTGGATCTACCCCTCGGACGAGACGTCGGATTCCCTCAAGGAAAGGCTGGCCCAGGGCGACGAAGTGCAATGGTACTCCTGCTGCCGCCCGGAGGGTCCCCACGCCAACGTCCAGCTCGATTCCCATGCCGTAGACCCGCGAATCATCTGCTGGCAACTCTTCCAGTACGGCATCTCGGGCTACTACTACTGGCGCGCCACGCGCGTCGGCGAAGAGAACATCCGGGGAAACACCCCTGAAGAGAAATGGCCGAACCGGCCGTGGTGCCCCGACACCATCCTTTCGTATTCCCACAACGACGGGCTTCTCCTCTACCCCGGGCCGGATGGCGTGCCATGGAGCAGCATCCGACTGGAGAACATGCGCGACGGCGCCGATGACTACGACTACCTCTGCATCCTGCGCGACTACGTGGCGAAACTGAAGAAGGCGGACTTCTCGCCAGTGCTGGTGGAGCGCGCCGAGCAGGCGCTGAAGGTCAATCCCAACCTCTCGGCGTGCAAGACCGAATATACCACGGACCCGGCGGTGGTCGAGGGCGAGCGGCGGCGCGTGGGCGCATACATCGAGGAGGCGAGGGCCGCACTGGGCGAGATCGGGCCCATCTTCCCATCCGGTTTTTCCTCGGAGGAATGACACGGCGCGCGGCGCAGGACGCCGATCGGGCAGGCGCCAGGACGCCGCATGAGACGGCGGCGTATGGTCCGTCCTGCCCGAACAGGGCCTTGTCGTCCCTACACGAACCCGACACCGTGCCTACACGAGCGCGGCACCGGCACTACGCGATCACGGCATCTGCCCGATACGACCGCCGCATGGCCGCGTGACAAGAGCGACATCGGCGGCCGGCTTCGCCCTGCTTCCGGGTCCCATCCGGGCCTTCTGTCCGCAAGGCGCTGTTGCAAAACCCCATCCTGGCTTCGTCCGGCTGCGGGTGCCGAATGG
>CAZHPE010000002.1:27888-44854 GCA_964534775.1 uncultured candidatus Brocadiaceae bacterium | reverse complement strand
GCTCCGCGAACTGGAGCGCGCCCATCCCGAGCTGATCACGCCCGACAGCCCCACCCAGCGCGTGGGCGGCCAGCCGCTCGAAGCCTTCGCCACCGCCGAGCACATCGTCCCCATGCTCAGCATCGAGAACACCTACAACCCCGAAGAGGTGCACGAGTTCCACAAGCGTGTCCTGAAGGGACTGGGACTTGTGGGGAACGACCTACCTGAGGTTTCCTACGTCGTGGAGCCGAAGGTCGATGGCGTGGCCATCAGCCTTGTCTACGAAGACGGCTTGCTCGTGCGCGCCGTGACGCGCGGCGACGGCCGCGTGGGCGACGAGGTGACGCAGAACGCCCGCACCGTGCGTAACATTCCTCTGAGGCTGCGCGACCGGAGCGCAGGCGCTCCGCTTTCACTGGGCGGCTCGGAGCTGGAGGTGCGGGGCGAGGTCTACATGCCCTTCGCCTCATTCCAGCAGGTGAATGCCGAGCGCGAGAAGGAGGGGCAGAAACTCTTTGCCAACCCCCGCAACGCTACTGCCGGGTCGCTGAAGCTCCTTGACTCCCGGATCACGGCCGGCCGGGGCCTGAGCCTGTTCGCCTACGAGGTAGGCCACGCCGAGGGGCTGGAGTTGCCGGACTCGCACTGGCAGACGCTCGATCTGCTCGGCTCACTGGGCTTTCCGACCAACCCGAAAGTGGAGCGGTGCGACGGCCTGGAGGCGGTGCTGGAATCCCGCTCGCGCTGGGAGGCACGCGGGGCCGAGACGGATTATCCCGTGGACGGCCTAGTGATCAAGATAAACAGCCGCGCTCAGCGCGGGCGCTTGGGCGCCACGAGCAGGTCGCCCCGCTACACGATCGCCTACAAGTTCGGCGCGATGCAGGCGGCCACGCGCGTGAGCGATATCCGCGTGCAGGTGGGCAAGAGCGGCCAGCTCACCCCGGTGGCGTCACTGGAGCCCGTGCAGCTTTCGGGCACCATGGTCAGCCGCGCCACCCTGCACAACTTCGACGGGCTGGAGCGCAAGGACGTGCGCGTGGGCGATACGGTACTGGTGGAAAAGGCGGGCGAGATCATCCCGCAGGTGGTAGAAGTCGTGAAGGACAAGGGGCCGCGGCGGCATGAGGCATTCCCGAGGCCAAGACTCTGTCCTCTTTGCCATGCGCTGGTTGTGGAGACGCTCTCCAGAACGAAAGTGTGTTTGGATCCCAAGTGCAAGGTCCACAAGAACACGAGCGATGGCAGGTCTGCCAGAGTCAGAAGGCACCTGCCACCAGAACAGGACAGGTGCGACGTGTGCGGGGGCCCCGTCGAGGTGCCCAGCGCCAAGAGCGCGAAGAAGCTTTGTGGAAACCCAGAGTGCCAGCAGTTTGGCGAGAAGAGCCAGCGAAGCTTCTTACCTTCCGAAGACGACCGGTGTGATTTCTGCGGCGGTGAAGTAAAGGTAGCGCTCCTCATAACTTGCCCGAATGCCGCATGCCCGGCGCAGGCGAGCGAACCCGTTCAGCATTTCGCATCGCGCGGCGCCATGGATGTCGATGGGCTTGGCGAGGCGCTGGTAGAGCAGCTTGTGAACGCTCGGCTGGTGGCAGACGTGGCGGACCTGTACTTGCTCGGGGTGCAGGATGTGGCGGAGTTGGAGCGCATGGGGGAGAAGTCGGCACAGAACCTGATCGCCGCCATCGAGACGAGCAAGGGCCGGGGCCTTGAGCGGCTGCTCTTCGCGCTCGGGATTCCCAACGTGGGGGCGCACCTGGCCGAGGTGCTCGCCCTCCATTTCCGCCACATGGATGCCCTGTCGGGGGCCGATGAGGCCGCCTTGGAGACCGTGCCGGAAGTGGGGCCCATCGTTGCCCGGAGCATCGTCGCCTTCTTCGGCAAGGACGCCACGCGCACGGTGATCGGCAAGCTCCGGGCGGCGGGCGTGAACTTCAGTTCGACCTCGGCACCGGCGGACGCAGAGTTCAGCCCGGCAATCGCCGGGAAGACTTTCGTCGTAACCGGCACCCTGAAGGGTTACGGGCGCGAGGATATCCAGCGGCTCATCGCTTCGCTCGGCGGTAGGGTAAGCACGAGCGTGAGCAAGAAGACCGACTACGTCATCGCGGGGGAGAGCGCCGCCGGGCACGGCGCCGGCCGCAAGCTGGAGAAGGCCCGCGCGCTGGGCGTGCACGTCCTGACGGAGGATGAGTTCGAGGCGCTGCGGCGCAAATGACGAATGATAAAGCCCGAATGAAAAGAGCCCGTCGGCGTCGGGGCTTTCCTTCGTCATTCGGATTTCGTCATTGAATCGTCACTGGATCTCCACGGCCACGATACAGACGTCGTCGCGGCGCTCCCGGGAGCCGCGAAACTCGTCGGTCTCCGTCACGATTCTCTGGATCAGGTCGCGGGGGATCATCCGGGCATTAGCGGCGATGAGTTCCTCCAGGCGCTCCATGCCGAACATATCGCCCGCGTCGTTCACCACCTCGTAGACGCCGTCGGTGAAGCCCAGGACGATGTCGCCCGGCATCAGATCGCATTCGACGATCGGGTAGGCGGGGCTGTTGAAGAAGCCAAGGGCCGGACCGACCTGATCGGCGCCCATGATGGGAGTGCAGATCATGTCGTGTTTGCGGATCAGTAGCGGCGGCTGATGCCCGGCACTGGAGACCCAGAGGCGGCGCTGCGGCCCGGCCACCATGAAAAGGATTCCGGTGGTGAACATCTGCGCGCTTAGCGGCCCCAGGACGTTGCGAAATCGGCTGTTCATGTCGCCAAGGACCTGGGCGGTATTCTTGTCTTCGAGGTAGACGTGCTGGAAGACCGTCTTGACGATGGCCGTCACCAGCGCGGCGCGGATGCCATGCCCGCTCACGTCGCTCACAAACAGCGCCGCCCGATCCTCACCCACACTTGTGATCTGGAGCAGATCGCCGCCGACGACGTCGGCCGGCCTGTAAAGGTGCGAGAAGGCGACGTTCTTCAGCTTCGGGTATTGCTGGGGGCGCAGGACCTCCTGGAGCCTCTGGGCCATGTCCATGCCCTGTTCGAGCTCGCGGTTGCGGTTCGCCAGCTCCCGGTTCACGCGCCCCCGCTCCACGTTCACATGCTTGAGTTGCGCGTTCACCTGCCCGAGCCGCTCATTGCTCGCCAGCACGCCGTCGTTGAGCTCTTTGATGCGCAGCAGCATCCTGACCCGCACCAGCAGGGGCGCCATCTTCAGCGGCCGGCTTATGAAGTCGTCAGCGCCGCAGTGCAGGGCGGTCATGCCGTCCTCAGCCGCCTTGGAGTCGGTAACGACGATGATGGGCATAGCGGCCGTCTGCGAGTCGCCGTGCATCTCCTCGCAAAGGGCCAGGCCGTCGACCTCCGGATCGGATGCGTCCAACACCAGCAGGTCCACCTCCCCTGCCCGCAGCATCTGCATGGCCTCGGGGGTGCCCTGCGCCTCCACGATCTCGTAGCCGTTCTCATCCAGGAACCGGTGAAGCCGCCCGAGATCGTCGGGCTTTCGATCCAGCACCAGGATGCGCTTGGGCGACGGCTCTTCCTTCGCCGCTCGTTCCTTCGCTGACATTGCCATACCCACACCAATGGGGCCAAGCCCGTTCCCGACGCACATCCCATCGCATGCCGACCCGCGCCGCCAGACGGGCGCACCCCGCCTACGGCAGGTAGCCGAGTGGATCGACGGGGCGCTCGTCCTTGAACAGGCGCAGCGCTAGCTCGGGCTCCGCGGCGGCGCCGCTATCGCCCACTGTTCCGATCCTCTGCCCCTGCCTGACGCGTTCCCCTTCCCTGACCGTCATCCTGGCGAGGCAACCGTACCAGCTCACAATACCGCCGGCGTGGCGCACGCACAGCACGTTGCCCCAGCCCGGCCGTGGCGAGCGACCTGCCGCGACGCCGGCGACTACCTCGCCGTCGGCCACGGCGCACACCTCCGTACCCACCGGTGCCGCCAGCCCTATGCCGGGCTCCTTCAGCCCGCGCACCCTGCCGTTATAGCGACGCACCAGACGCCCCCGCGTGGGCCACCAGTAGCGGCTGCGTGGTTTGCCCCGATGCAGGGACGTGCGGGGAACGGCGACCAGCGCAACGCGGCTTTCGCCACGGGGCGGCACATCCTTTTTTGGAAGACGGCCCTGGGGCGTCGTCGTGCGCTCGTGCAGTGGGATCAACAGGGGAAGGCCCGGCCGCAGGTTGTTCGGCCCGCAACTGTTCGACGCCAGTATCTTGCGCCACGGCACGCCGAAGATCCGGCCGATGGAGATCAGAGAGTCACCCATCTCGACATAGTATACGAGGAAACGGGGCTTGGGCTTGGCTATGAGCGTGGCCGCGGCCGCGGGTACCGGCGCCGAGCCACAACCCGCCCAGAGCTGCGCGCATCCCACGACCACCGACGCAACAAGCAACCTGCGCATCTTCGTTCAAGCCCCGGTATGGGAGCCGCAAACAGTCCATGAACACGAGCGCTCATCTTAGCGCAGCCCGAAAGGCCAAGTCAATCCCGTTGCCCATCCGCACGCTCACGGCCCGGCCGGGCAGGCGGCCTGGGCGCGGCGAGTTGCAGGCCGAAGGACTGGAAGGTAGAATGGGGCTTTCCCCAAAGACCATGGGAGGGCCATCCGGTGTCAAAGATCGCCATTCCTAATGATCGAATGTACCTGCGGAACCATGAGTGGATCATGCCCGAGGAGGGAAGCTCCTTGCTGGGCGTGGCGGAACCGGTGGTGAAGGCCCTCGGCTCCCTGATTTCGGTGGAGATTCCCGGTTTCAATGATGAAATGATGCAGGGCATCGCGTTCGGCGCCATAGAGGGTACGCGCGGTCTGCACGAGCTCAACGCGCCTGCGGATGCCGTGGTCCTGGAGGTCAATGATACCATCCTGTGGGACCTGGAGGCGCTGAGCAGCGACCCGTACGGAAAGGGGTGGCTTCTGAGGATCCGCGTGCATGACCGGGAGCAGCTCCAGGGGCTGCTTGACGCGGCAACCTACCGGGCACATTGCAGCGAACTGAGGAAGAAGGGCAGGAAGCTTGTCTGAGCGACGTTACAAAGTAGGCGTCGTGGGCGCCGGCCTGGTCGGCGAGGAGTTGGTGCGCGTGCTGGAGGAGCGCAACTTCCCCCTCAGCGAATTGCGCGTGATGGCGCGTTCCAGCCGCACGCAGGAGATTGCCGGAAAGCCGCGACAGGTCACGGAGGCCGCTGAGGAGGCCTGCGACGGCCTAGACGTGGCGCTGTTCGCCGGCACGGAGGGGGCCTCGGGCGCATCCACGCTCTACGGGTGGAAGGCGGCGGAAAAGGGCGCGTTCGTGGTCGACAACGGCGGGGACTTCCGGATGGACGGGCGCGTGCCTCTCGTCGTCCCCGAGGTGAACGCCGATGCGATGCGGGAGCACGTGGGCTTTATCGCCAACCCCAATTGCAGCACCATTCAGATGGTCGTCGCGCTCGCGCCGCTGCACCGGGTGGCCGCGATCCGGCGCATCGTCGTCTCGACCTATCAGGCGGTCAGCGGCACCGGTCGGCCGGGGAGCCGCGCCCTCGCCGAGCAGCGTCGCGCTGCCCTCGAGGAAGAAGGCCGCGCGCGGCCCGGCGGGGCGCAGCTCGGCCCGTATTCCCACCCGATATACGACAACTGCATCCCCCACATAGGCAGCCTGAAGGACGAGATGCCGGGCTACTATAGTGAAGAGATCAAGATGGTTCTGGAGACGCAGAAGATCATGGGGCTTCCGGACCTGCCGGTGACGGCCACGTGCGTGCGCGTGCCGGTGGTCATCGGTCACAGCGAGGCCATCAACGTCGAGTTCGAACGGGACCTCCCGCCCGAGGAGGCGCGGGAACTTCTCGCCGAGGCGCCCGGCATAGTCGTCGCGGACTCGCCCGGGGATGCCGTCTATCCGCTTGCGGCGGAGGCCGCCGGACAGGACCCGGTCTACGTGGGGCGCATCAGGCGGGACTTCTCCCGGCCCAACACGCTGAACCTCTGGTGCGTCTCCGACAACATCCGCAAGGGCGCCGCCCTCAACGCCGTCCAGATCGTCGAGAAGGCCATCGAGATGGCCTTGCTTTAGAACCGCCTCCTCCCACTGTATGCCGAGCCACCCTCTGCCATCAAGAATCCTCCTGTGGACCGTTCCCCCTCCAGCAAGATTGGTCAAGGTTGATGCACCGGCTGTCGCCCGCTTGCGTGCAGCACGAACGCCCCTCGCGGTGGAACGCTGTCGACTCATCAGGGGCAAATTGCCGGAGAAGCTGGGAGACATAGTGCCGGAACTCTCATGACGCTTGATTGCCGGCTTCCTGCATGCTGCCCCCGACCTCGACCGGGGCGTCGAGCACATCGCGCACCTTGGCTGCCAGGGCCTCACCGGTGAAGGGCTTCTGCAAGAACGCTATGCCCGGTTCCAGCACGCCGTGGTGCGCGATGGCGTCGGCTGCGTAGCCGGACATGTAGAGCGCTCTGAGCGACGGGCGCTCGGCGGCCAGGGCGCGGTAGAGTTCGCGCCCGCTCCGGCCCGGCATCACCACGTCCGTCAGCAGCAGGTCGAAGGGGCCGCCGTGGGTCTGGATGGCCTTCTCCGCTGCGTCGGCGCAGTCGGCGTCCAGCACCGCGTAGCCCCGCTCTTCGAGGATGTGCCGCACCAGCACGCGCACGCCGTCTTCGTCCTCCGCGAGCAGGATGGTCTCGCCCCCCGCCGAGGAGCCGGCCTGGGCGGGCATTTTCCTGGTCTCCGGAGCAGGTTCGACCATGCGTGGCAGGTAGATGCTAAAGACAGACCCCTTCCCCGACTGGCTGCGAGCGGTGATGTAGCCCCCGTGCTGGGCGACGATGCCGTAGGCGGTCGAAAGTCCGAGGCCCTCGCCCTTGCCCACCTCCTTCGTGGTGAAGAATGGCTCGAAGACGCGTTTCAGCGTTCCCTTGTCCATGCCCAAGCCCGTATCCGTCAGCACCAGCGTCGCATAAGGGCCCGTCTTCGTGTCGGCCTGGCGGCGGTGGGCAGGCGAGTCCACGTCCGCGTTCGCGGTCTCCACGGTGAACCTGCCCCCCTGAGGCATCGCGTCGCGAGCGTTGGCGGCAAGGTTCATGAGCACCAGCTCGACCTGCGCGCGGTCGGCCCTGACATTCTCCAGGCGCTCGTCGAGCCTCGTGACCAGCGCCACATCGTCCCCAATCGTGCGGCGCAGCACGCCCTCCATGTCACTGACAACGTCGTTCAGGCTGATCGCGGAGAGCTGCAGCGATTGGCGGCCGCCGAAGGCCTGAAGCTGCTGCGTGAGGTCGGCCGCGCGGCGCGTCATGTTGAGGATCTCTTCGGCATAGGTGCGCGTCTGCAGGTCGGCGCCGCTGCTGCGCGCGACCAGTTCCGCATAGCCGTTGACGACGGTCAGCAGGTTGTTGAAACCGTGCGCGACGCCGCCAGCCAGGCGCCCGATAGGCTCCATTCTGGCGGCCTGCTGGGCCCGCTCGCCGGCGAGCCGCTGTTCTGCGATGCGGTCCAGGAGGCTGCGACGCTTCTCCTCACTCCTGAGGAGGTCGCTCTCGGCCTGCCGGCGCTCATGGCGCTCGCGCGCGGCCAGCAGTTCGCGCTCGATGGCGGAGCAGAGGCGCGTAAGGCCGCTCTTCGGAACGTAGTCGTGGGCGCCCGCGCCCATCAACTGCAGGGCGGCTTCCTCGCCGGGAGGATCAGAGACAACGATGCACGGAAGGTCAAGGCCGCGCCCCTTCACGAGGCTGAATGCGGCCGCTGGGCTGAAATACGGCAGATCGCCGTCCGCAATGACCGCGTCCCAATCCCCGCCGTCCAGCGCCTCACCCATACCCTCGGGTGTGTCGACGCGCTCGAAACCCGGCTCGCAGCCTGAGCGGCGCAGCTCCTGCACGAGGACCGCGGCATCGTCTTCGTCCCCCGCAACAATCAGCACGCGCAACCCGTTCGTCATGTGATCTCCCTTCGCCGCGTCCAGCGGCAGCCCGCTCGAAAGAAGGCGATGTCCTCCGCCCTGCCGGGGATGAATCCTCGCAAGAGCTCCTCATGCGCTGCCACTCATTTTCCGATCCCGCCGGAGCCGGAGTCAAGGCCGCCCGCGCCGCTAACGAGGGCGGAGCCCCGCGCAGCGTGCGATGCTCGAATATGCCGTGGCTCGCCGCTTCCTCCGCACTACCTTGTCCGGCCCCGCATCACGGGGCCATTTGACGCGCCCGGCACGCGGCCCTACGATATGCGTCGGGGCCATGCTCCGAGGAAACGGCCTTTGCGGCCCCGTCATACCCATGCGCGCGCGGCGATCCGTAATCTGCCGGCTGCAATGCAAGGCGCCTCGGGCCTGCCGGTATCCGCGCGAGACCCAGAGCGTCCGTTCAGGGCCTAACGGGTCAAGAAAAAGCCCGTCAGAAAAAGGGGCGTGGGTCGGCAAGTCGTCCGAGCGAGATGCTCCCCTGTCCCCGAACGGCGCACCATGGACCCGAAGCTCAAGATAGCGCTTTTCTTCTTCGACCTGATCCTCCCGATGGCCTTCGGCTACGCCCTTGCGCACTCGGGCCGGGTGAAGAAGGAATTCTTCGACCGCATGATCCTTGTCGGGATCATCGCGCTCGGCACGCCGCTGGCGCTGATAAGCTGCTGGAACGTCCAGCCGGATTGGAACGTCATCTGGCTTCCGCTGCTCGGGGTAGTGATGCTGGCGGCGCCCGGTTTCGCGGGCCTGCTGCGGGCCGGGTCCAAGTTTGACCATGCGCTCGAACGGGGGAGCTACTTGCTCAGCAGCATCCTGGCCAACCGCGGGGCGGTGGGATCTCTGACGGTCTACATCCTGTACCAGGAAGAGGGCTACGCCTACTATCGGCTCGTGGTGCTGCTGGCGCCGGTGGTGGTGTACTGCTTCTGCTTCCCCGTGGCCAGCTATTTCTATGCCGCCGGCACGGGCCGCGAGTCGGGGCGGCCGAGCCTCCGGTCGCTGGTTCTCAACGTGCGCCAGTTCCCCGCCCTGGGGGTCATTGTGGGTCTGGTACTGGCCTTCAGCCGAGTGCCGCGCCCGGAGGTGCTGGGACAGGCCTTCCACGTCGCCTTCCATCCAACCGTGTGGGTCTTCGTCATTCCCGTGGGCGCGTCGCTGCACTTAGGCAGGATGACGGGCTACCTGCGCCGCGTTGCCGAGTTGCTGCCGTTGAAGTTTCTGGTCGCTCCGCTTGCCACTGCCGCAGCGGCGTGGGCCGTGGGTATCGACGGCAATGCGTTCATGTCCGTAGTCATCCTTGCCGCGTCGCCGACCGCCATCTCAGCCGTGACCACGAGTCGGCTCTTCAAGCTCAACGTAGACGTGGCGATGGCCGGCCTTATTCTCACCACTACCGTCTATCTCGCGGTGGCGATTCCAGTTCTGCTATTTCTGATGTAGAATACTGTGGAGCGGATGCAAGACGCTCCGTGGTCGGGCGGCCGCCCGGAGGGCCGCTGGAGGACGAGCCGATGAAATGCAATGCCGTGCGAGGGGCGCTGCTTGAGCGCAGGGTGACGCTGGGCACGTGGATCCAGATCGGTCACGCTGCCGTGGCCGAGGTGCTGGCCGAGGCCGGCTTCGAGTGGATCGCCGTGGACTGCGAACACACTGAGATCGACGTGGAGGGCGTGACGCAGCTGGTGCGCGGGATGTACGGGCGCAGCCCGGTGCCGATGGTGCGGGTGCGCGAGAACGATACGCTGGCCATCCGCCGGATGCTCGACGCCGGCGCCGGGGGCGTCATCGTGCCCATGGTCGGCAGCGCCGAGGAGGCTGCCCGGGCGGTAGCCGCCGCCAAGTTCCCGCCCGATGGCGTGCGGGGCTACGCATTCTCGCGCGCGAACGACTATGGCGGCGGCTTCGACGACTACGTGCGCCACGCCAACGAGGAGATCGCGGTGGTGGTGATGATCGAGTCGAAGCGTGCCATCGAGGAGATTGACGCGATCCTGTCCGTCGACGGCGTCGACGGCGTCTTCATCGGCCCATACGACCTGAGCGGTTCCTATGGGGTGCCCGGGGAGATCGACCACCCCCTAGTGAGGGATGGTTGCGTGCGCGTCCTGGAGGCGTGCGTGCGCGCCGGCAAGAGCGCGGGCATTCACGTGGCCCGGCCCAACGACGGCGCCATCCGGCAGACCATCGATGACGGATTCACCTTCATCGCCCTCGGGATAGACGCCGTGTTCCTCGACGAGTCCGCCCGCCGCGCGCTCCAGACCGCGCGGTCGGCGTTGCGCTGATTAGTGCTCCTGCCTCGGGTCCGCGACGCGCCCGACGAACAGGATGAGCCGGGAGTGGAGATCGCCGATGATGAATACGAACTGGTGATCGGCACGGAAAACGGCCTTGGGCGGGTCCACCGATGTTGAGCAGCCGATGCTGAACCCGGTTGCGGTCGCGGCAGCGGCCCCCTCTTCATTCACGTCCACATACGCCTCGGGCACGACCCCGTTGATGAACAGGTTCCTTTTGCCAGTCATACCTGAGAAATCCGCGTAGGACTGCACTAGGCCGACAACGGCCGCTGCCATGGGCAATGGCGGCTCCCGGAAGGCGTCTTTCATCCCCAGTGCGAGAAGGGCGTCCTTCAGGTCAAATCCCGAGCGTGTCTCGAATTTTGGGAACGTGACAGTCACATAGTGGTATCTGGTTTGGTCAAGCCGGCTTGAAAACTCCTGCGCGGTGAGCGACTCATCAAGCTTTGCGAGGCCCTCGGCCCTGTCCGGAAGCAGGACAATCATCTCCAGCTTGCGGCCGACATACGGAAGCACCAGCCCCGTTAGACCTTCCGCCTCGAAGTAGGCGAAATGCTCCGTCTGGTGCATCATCGGCACATCGACTTCGTTTCCGCCAAGAAGCGTGAAAGACTTATCCTCCGTGCGCTTCTTCTCGAAGCGGGATGCCCACTCGCCCTTGAAGTAGATCGCGTTGGTCAGGACGAGTCTCGTACGGTGACTCAACATGTCGCGCTTGATGATGTCGTCAATCTTGCCGCCGGTTTCCTCGTTCACCCAGGCGTTGATGGCCTTGCCCGCCCCGCCAGAATCGTTCACGAAACCGACTTGCCTGGGGCCCGCGCCGTAATGCGTCCGGGTCAGGCCGGGGTACTCCTGGCGAAAACGGAATCCCTTCTGGCCCCAGAGAGCATTCGCGATCCTGAGCTCGTAGCCGGCCTGTTCTGCGCTCTCCTGCAAATGGGCCAGTAGGCCCTCGAACGTAGGATGGAGCGGCGTCTGCCCCAACTCGTCGCGCAGCGCCTTTGCCATCTACGCCTCGGTATCGTCGTGCGCGCCGGCGTAGGCCATGGCCAGCGTCTCATAGATGCTGAAAGGCGAAAGGAACAGGTTGCCTCTCTGCTCCCTGAGCTTCGCATAGAGATCGAAGGCGAACGCGTTATTGCCTTGGACCAGAGTCTGCGTGTCCGGACTGATCGCGGACGATGAGGGCTCGCCAGCCCAGTCCACGGTCAAAGGCACGAGAACCAACAGAACCACCAATGCCCGGATAGAGACTTTTTCATCGCGCAAAACCCCCTTCTTGCCGCTCCTCCGTCCCAGTTATCTCCTTTTCAGCTTCCATTGTGCATGCCTGCCATTGTCCAGGCAACGGTGGCTTGGCGCGGAAAAAGTATTGACCCCAGGCCGAGGGCGGGGTACGCTATACTGAGCAGCGGGCGGCAAGTCGCTTTCAAGGAGGGCGGGCGATGATTGAGGATTACTTGCGCAACAAGGGCGTGGAGTTCGAAGTCATCCGGCACGAGCTGGCCTATACGGCCCAGGAGACCGCGGCCACCGAGTACGTCTCCGGCCACATGTTCGCCAAGACCGTAATCGTCATCGATGGGCAGGCTTCCACATGCTCGTGCTGCCGGCCTCGCACCAGGTGGACATGAGGCGCGCCGGGAAGCTCGTCGGCGCGAAGGTCCGGCTGGCGTCCGAGGAGGAGATGACGCCGCTCTTCGCGGGCTACGAGACGGGGGCGGAGCCGCCTTTCGGGTCCGTCTACAAGATCAAGACGTCCGTGGACCCCGCGCTATCGGGTCAGGAAAGCATCGTCTTCCGGGCGTGCACCCACGAGCGGACGCTCAGGATGAGCTGCGAGGACTACGTGGCGCTGGAGAACCCGCCCGTCGCCGAGTTCTGCGTTCCTTGAGCTATGCCGTGAACTCCAGGCAGCCGAAATACTCCGGCCGGTGGAAGTCCGGCGAAGGGGTGCCCACGGGCGACCAGCAGGAGTGCTGCGGATCCGTGGCGCCGCCGCACCGGTAGAAATTGCCCTTCCAATTCGTGCCCGGCCCGACCGACACGGCGCGGCCGGTGAACTCCCCCAGCACCTCGAAGGGCAGGCCCACTTCCAGCACCCAGCCGTCGTCGGCCGGGGATTCTTCCTTTGTGGGACCGGGGACGGAGTGGGCCAGCGTGATGCGCGCTGCAAGCTCCGGCTCGATGAGCCGCCGCTCCTGACGGCCCTTTCCGTGCCCCAGGTGCAGCGTGCCGCAGCAGTTGACCTCGAGGTTGAAGTAGCTCTCGGGGTCCTCGGCCACGGTGGCGAAGAACTCCGCGCAACTGTCCTGACAGACGCTGCCGTTCAGCCCGGTGCGGCTGGCCGAGATGTGCCGGTCTTCGCACTCGAACTGGAGGTAAAGGCAGCGCTCCGTGTAGCACGCCTTGACCGCCGTCGCCTGCTTCTCGCCTAGGACGTGCCAAGGAAAGCGATCGATCATGGCCGGGGCGAGCCAGGACCAGGGTTCCCGCCCTGGATCGCCGCCGAGTTCGACCTCGCCCGGGATGCGGCGGATCGAGTAGGTTGCTTCGGGATCTTCTGAGGTCATCAGGCAATCCTTCTTCGAGTGGTGGAACCGTACCGTGCGCATTATAGCCCGCGCGGGAGGCGATGTATAATCCTGACCGCCGGGTACTTCCTGCCGGTGCGGCTCGGGGTGGATGCGGAGCGCCGCATCATTGCGTGTCGCCACTGACGCACGCCGGGGCGGGTGCGCCTGAGGGGCGAGGCCACATTATGGAACGAGGAAGAACGGCTTTGACATCGCCGAGCGTGCAGTGTAACCTCATAGTGATGGAAACTGCTCGTGATTCATACTTGTCGACCGTCCGCATTGCGCAAGGGAGTGCGGCGCCATGAGAGTAGTCTGGACAAGTTTTAGAGGGCGAACGGGTCAGGGCCTGGTGGAGTATGCGCTGATCCTGGCGCTTGTGGTGCTGCTTCTGATAATCGCCCTCAGCACCATCGGCCCAAAAACGCAAAACACCCTTGAGAAAGCACCGAACGCATTCCCGTAGAGACAGGGGAGGCATAAACGCCTGGTGGGCGGTCCCGTGCCTTCGCCGGCTGTGCCGGGGTGCGCGTGGGACGGGTGTTTCGCGCTCGGTCAGGAATCCGTCCGCTGCTCTTGGGCGGTCCGGGTCACACCGTCAAGAACCTCCCGCACCTTCTGTGCGAGCACATCGGTAGTGAAAGGTTTCTGAAGGAATGCTGTGCCGGCGTCGAGGACGCCGTGGTGCAGGATCGCGCTGTCGGCGTAGCCCGAGATGTAGAGAACCTTCAGCCAGGGGTACTCGCCCGCAAGCACCTCGTAGAGGTCGCGTCCGCTTCTTCTGGGCATTATGACGTCTGTGACCAGCAGGTCTATCTCGCCCGACTGCTGAGCGAAAACCGCCTCCGCCTCGTCAGCAGAGGCAGCGGTCAGCACGCCGTAGCCGTGCTCTTCCAGCATGCGCCGCGCGAGGGTCCGGAGGGCGGACTCGTCCTCGACCAGCAGGATGGTCTCCGTGCCGTGCGGCGCGCGCGCATCGGCAGCGGCCTCCACCACGGCCTGCGGCTCGGCTTCCACGCGTGGAAGATATATCTTAAACGTCGTGCCCTTGCCCGGCTCGCTCTCGACCCAGGTGTTGCCCTCGTGCTGCTTGACAATGCCGTAAACGGTCGCGAGCCCGAGCCCGGTCCCCTTGCCCACCTCCTTGGTGGTGAAGAAGGGCTCGAAGACATGCTCCAGGGTTTCCTGGTCCATGCCGCAGCCCGTGTCCGAGACGGCGACCATTACGTAGACGCCCGGCTTCGCGCCCGGCTGCTCGAAGGTGAACTTCCAGTCGACTTCCACATTGACCGTCCGGATAACAAGCTTCCCGCCGTAGGGCATGGCGTCGCGGCTGTTGACCGCCAGATTGACCAGCACCTGCTCTATCTGCACCTGGTCGGCCCGGGTGCAGCCCAGATCGTCGGCCAGCTCGGTGATGAGTTCCACGTCCTCGCCGATGACCCGGCGCAGCATGCTCTGCATGTTGTTGACGACGGCGTTCAGGTCCAGCACCCGGGACTGGAGGGGCTGGCTGCGGCCGAAAGCCTGCAGCTGGCGGGTCAGGTCGGCCGCGCGGGAGCTGACCTTGATGATCTCGTCAGCGCACTTGCGGGTCTTGCTTGAGTTCGTCTCGTCGCGTGCGATCAGCTCGGAGTACCCATTGATGACCGTCAGGAGGTTATTGAAGTCGTGCGCGACGCCGCCGGCCAGCCGGCCGATCGATTCCATCTTTGCCGCCTGCTGCAGGTGCTCCTCCATCACGCGCCGCTCGCTCACATCGTCCATCACCACGAGCACCCGCGTATTGTCGGCCGCGCCCTCTGCGGATTTGATCCCGCAGATGCGAACGTCAAGATGCCTGCCGCCATCCGCCTCCCCCCCATAGGGCAGACCCAGGAATTCCTCTTGACCGCCCGAGTCGGCGATCTCACCGATGCGTACCAGCAGCCCCCCCTCGTTCAGGAAGGATTCGGGGAACACATCCACGAGGTTCTTGCCCACGACCGCTTCGACCTCCACGTTCCGCTCCTTCAGGAAGCGGCTGCTGGCCATGGTGATGTTCAGATCGGGGTCAAGGACGAGCAGGGCCGAGGGGATGGTCGCCAGGGTATTCTGATGCAGGCGCTGGAGCGAGCTTACCTGCCGCTCGGCTCGTCGGCAGGGCGTCACGTCGTTGCCGACGCACAGTATCTCCCGCACGCGCCCTTCATCGTCCAGGAGGGCCTTGTTTGTCCAACTCACCCACACCCGTTCTCCGTCCCGGCGCATATTCTCGTGCTCGCCTGTCGCATGGCGTTCCGGGTGCTGGCCGATGTCCTCCATCATCCCGGCGAGATCGCGTCCGCCGGAGTCAGTCTCCGGCACGATGGTGCCCACGAGCTGGCGGCCCAGAACCTCTTCCTCGCTGTAGCCGAAGAAGCTCTGCGCGAATTCGTTGAAAAAGGTGATCGCGCCGTCGACGTCGCGCCGTAGAATGATGCTATTGGCGCTTTCAAGCAGTTCGCGATACCGCTCCTCGTTGCGGGCAAGGTCCTCTCTTTGCTTTACCCCCTCCAGCAACCGGCCGACCACCACGCCGTAGAGCCGCAACAGACGGGCCGTGTATTCTCCCCAGGGGCGCCTCGGCGGCAAAGAGTCCGCACTCAGGGCCCCGATCTCCTCGCCGTCCCGATTCTGGATTGCCACTACGGTGCTGCAGAACGTGCCGACGCGCCGGGCCTGGGCGTCGAGCAAGACCTCCTGGCGGACGTCAAGCGCGCTCTTGCCGCTGAGTACACGTCCCATTGCGGAGTCCTTCGGCACGGTGAGCCGTGTGGAGCCGGCGTCACGGACGTTGCCCTCTTCGTCGGCGGAGAAGGTGCCGCGAACGTGCAGGGCGTCGCCGTCGGCCAGCCAGATGCTCATCCGGTCGCACCTGAGCTTCTCCCGCCCGTGCTCGACAGCCCTCCGGCACAAATCTTCGGCCCCGTCCCCGGCGGCAAGCAGGGCCGTGAGTTCAGCCAAGCGCGTCAGGGCGTCCAGATGCTGTCCCGTTGCCTCCTGCCCGTCCTGGCGGTCCGCCGGCCCGAGCGGTGCAGCCCCCCTTGAGCAAGAGGCTGCGGGCGGCCCGGCCGCAAGGGCGCCGCTGCGCCCCCCGGTTCCGTCGGCCTTCCGCCTTCTGAGGACGAACAGGAACGCGCCGAACGCGCTTCCCAGCACCAGCAGCCCACCTGCCGCAATCGGTAACCCCGGAGGCCAAGTGAGCAGGGCCGCCGCAGCCGTGCTGTAGCCCTCGAAGCTCAGTAGCCTGTTCCCGATCGGGGCGTGGACGCTCGCGAGCCCGACAGCCCCGGCCCACCGTTTCTGGCTGCGGGCCGCCCCTGCGCCGCAGGCTACCCCCGCGCCGCAGCCCAGCGCCCCAAGCGCAAGGACCAGATACGCGAGCGTCTTCATTCTCGCAGTCCGCATCTGCAAGGGCCCCGCCTCACCCGCTGTTTGTCTCACCGGCATGCGCATGACGATTGTTCGCTGTTTGCCACCGGCCCGTCGGGCCGCCGGCAGCGTCATGCAGCCGGGCATCGGGCGTCATTTTCGCATGGCCGGGGGGCGAAGCGCAAGGGCTGACCCAGAGGAGGCGGCGTGCGTCTACGCCCCGGTCCCCATCTGCTCCAGGAACCGATAGAGCGTAGCCCGGGCGACCCCGAGTCGGCGTGCGGCCTCCGCGCGGTTGCCGCCGGTTTCGGCCAAAGCGCGCTGCACGGCGGTCAGATGGAGCTTGCGCCGGCGCTGCTTTCGCCCCAGGGTCGCCTGGGCTGGCTGGCTGCCGGCTGCGCTGGTGGGCAAGTGCTGCGGCCCGATGATGCCCTCCCTGCACTTGATGAGGGCGTACTGGACGGCGTTCTCCAGCTCGCGCACGTTGCCCGGCCAGTCGTGGTCCACCAGGGCGGAGATGGCCTCTTCCGACAGGGCAATGCCCGCCCCCACGTTCAACTGCTCCATGGCGCGGGCCAGCAGGTGTTCGGCGAGCAGCGGAATATCCCCGCGGCGCTCGCGCAGCGCCGGCAGAGTGATGGGAACGACGCAGAGCCTGTAGAACAGGTCCTCGCGGAACCGGCCGCGGGTGCGGTTCACGCGCCGGGTGTTTTGGGTGGGGCGGATAACCCGCCCGGCCACCCCCAGGCCAACAT
>CAZHPE010000002.1:22720-27878 GCA_964534775.1 uncultured candidatus Brocadiaceae bacterium | reverse complement strand
GAACGGCAGAAAAGGGGAAGCGCGGGCCCCCGCGCCGCGCGCGGGGAACGGCAGAAGAGGGGCGCGCGGCCTCTCTCCTCGAAGTGGCTTACGGGCACTTCCCTGAGGGCCGCGCGCGAGTTCCTCGCGCAGGTTCTTATGGGTGGCGCTGATAACGCGCACGTCCACCCGGATACCATCTTCCGCCCCCACGGGCTCAATGACTCCCTCCTGGAGGACGCGCAGCAGCTTGACCTGGAGCGGCACTGACAGGTCGCCGATCTCGTCCAGAAAAATCGTGCCGCCGTCGGCCAACTCGAATCGCCCCTTCTTGTCCCTCAGCGCCCCCGTAAAGGAGCCGCGCACGTGGCCGAAGAGCTCGCTCTCCAGCAGCCCCTCGGGCAGGGCGCCACAATTGACCGCGACGAACGCCGCGGCGGCCCGCGGTCCCTCGTTGTGCAGGGCCGCGGCCACAAGTTCCTTGCCAGTGCCGCTCTCCCCCTGCACGAGCACGGGCACGTCCACGTCGGCCAGCTCCCGGATGGTATCGAACAACTCCTGCATACGGGGGTCGCGCCCCACGATGCCCGCGAAGGATTGCTCGGTCTTGACCCGGCGCCGCAGCCGCAGCAACTCGGTGACGTCCTCGACGATGACGACCGCCAGTTGCCGGCCGCCGTGCTCCAAGGGCGCGGCACTGATCTGAAGATCCCGCCGGTCGAACGAGCCGCCCTCGGAAAAGTCCAGGGTCGCCCTGCTGCGCTGGATGCGCTGGCCGCTCAAAGCCTCCCGGCCGGCCCGGCGAATCGTACAGCTCTGGCAATACTCAGAGCCCCCGCAACCCTCGGGGCTCTCCCGCACGTGGAAGCACTGCAACACGTCCCCCACGCTGGTTTCCTGAGCCGGATCAAACGGGCCAAAGGCCTGCCGGATCACGTCATTGGCAGCATGCACATGCCCACCCTGGTCCGCCACGAGAACGCCGCACGGAATGGACTCGAACAGCGACCGCAGAAAACCGCCCTGCACGAGCAGTTCAGCGATTTCTTCCGTTGGCAACTCGGGCGCCTCCCGCCTGGTGACTGTTGGCGGCACGCGCCAGTCCGCTGGCCGCGCCTACCATCCAGTCTACCCGCAATACTCATCGGCACCAACCCCTTTGCGGCAAACATTTTGCCCTCGGCCGGTTGGCCGAGGGGTTGGCGGGCCTCGGGAATGGAACCCCACGCGAGGACCGGGGTGGGTTGGTATGTGCGATCGGGGCCCGCGACAGGCCTGAGAGCAAAGACAGTCGCTGGGAAGCTTCCGGGCCTCAGGCCTTCGGCACGACCCGGGCCCGCATGCCCTTCTGGCCGAGATAATCGGTCAGAATCCACCCGGTGCGCTCATATGTGGCCTCCTGCGCAGCCGCTATGCCGCCGCCTTCGCGCAGCCCGGTCTCATAGGCCTGGCGAATCTCAGTACCGATGTTGATCTTGGCGATGCCCTTCTTCACGGCCGCCAGCACGTCCTTGCGACGCACGCTGCTGCCGCCGTGAAGCACGAGTGGGATGCCGGTCACCCCCCGCAGTCTGGACAGATGCTCGGCGCTGAGGCGCGCCGCGACCTTCTTGTCGCCACGCGACGCCTTGCTCACCGCCCCGTGCACGTTGCCGACGGCCACGCTCAACCAGTCGCAGCCCGTCTCACGCACGAACCGCCCCGCCTCGGCCGGAGCGGTGAATCCCTTGCCGCTCTTGAACAACTCCTCGTAGGGCGGCAGCGGCCCCTGCTCGTGACCCAACACAGCGCCCAACTCGGCCTCGCACGGCACGCCGGCCGCGCAAGCCATCTCGACCACCTCACGGGTGGCCGCGATGTTGTCCTCCAGGTCCAGGCGCGACCCGTCCACCATGACCGACTCGTAGCCTAGGTCGAGGGCATCCCGGATGATGGGCATGTAGTCCACGCGCTGGCCGTCCTCGTCGATGACGGGGACATGATCCAGATGCAGGCGCACGTGATCGGGATGCGCCCAGTTGTCGAACTCAGCCGCCACGGCGGCCGCGCTCCGGGCCTCGAACTTCTGCCACTCCAGGCGCGCCGTTTCGATGAGGGCGAACGCATCCGCATCCACCACGGCCCGCACGACGGGCTCGATCATCGGCAGGTAGGGCACGTTGAACGCCGGCACGGTGAGGCCGACGCGGCAGGCGTTGCTTACGATCTCGGCAACTTTGATCATAGTGCAGTTCTTCGCTCAGATTGAGGACATCTCGTCGAGAACATCGGCGAGAATGAGGAGCATGATGCGGCCCATCCGTTCACTTGCTATTCGTCCTGCGGCATGCTGACGTCGAAACCCAGGTAGTGCTGAAGCGCCTCGCGCACGGGCTGGACCACCGCGCCAGGCGTCACGCTCACGTGGTGCCGGTAACCATTGTAACCGATGTGGAGCAAAACGTCCTGGAGTCCGCCGATCTGCGCCACGCCGGCGCAGCCGAAGTAGTCGTCCGAGACCTCATCCTCGGTGAATCGTCCCCGGCCAAGGTAGAACTTCAGCCGGCCACCCTCGGTGGCCATGCTGCCGAAGGTGAACTCGCACGGCGATATGCGCCCCACGTCGCAGCCGTAGCCGCACGTCTGACCCACGGCGTTACCAAGGATGGCGTGGTCGGTCACCCTGCCCTCGTCGGTCATCATGCCGACCGGCACGGGGCCGCAGTGGAACAGGATGCACTTGTCGTCCTCCTCGCCGTAGTTGTTGTTCCAATCCAGGCACGCCGCCGGGCCGCCCGAGGCCAGGGACAGGGCATGCATGGCCACCGCGTTGCCCACGTCCACTTCGCACGCGCACGGTATGCCCCGGTTGTTCATCTCGCTCAATAGGACGCAGGGGGAGATGTTGTGCTGCTTCTGAAGTTCCAGCCAGCACCGAAGCGCCAGCGCGTCGAGCTCGAACTCCTCGACGATCCGGTCCAGCACCACGCCCAGCCTCACGAGCTTGTCGAACGCCGCCGGCGGCACGCCGTCCCAGCAAGTATAGTTCCTGAGCCTGCGCACCTTGCCCCTGTACTTGCCGTCGCGAGGCTCCAGCGCCGCCATGCGGGCGAAGACATCCGAGAGGTCAAGCGTCTCCATGCTGATGCCGTTCCGCTGAAGGGCGAGTTCGTCGATGCGCACGGTCTTGAAGGCCGTCGTGCGCGCCCCAATCGCGCCCACCACCATGCCTCGCAGGCCCTTGACCACCTGGCACACTCGGTCGAAATGCTCCACGTTGGCCCTGAACCGGTCGCTCGCGGGGCTGACGGTATGGGGCTTGAGGGCGGTGAACTTAACCCCGTACTGGCAGAAAACGTCCATGACCGAGAACTTGCCGCAGAAAGCATCCCGGCGAAGCTCCGGCGCCATCCTGTCCTGCTCGTCCGGGTAGGCCTGGATCAGGATCGGCACACCCGCATCTTTGAGGGCGGCCACGGCCCCTGTCTCGTCCCCGAAGTTCGGCAGGCAGAGTATGACGCCGTCGTACTTGCCCCGGTTCTCCTCCAGGAACTTCGCGTAGACCTGGCCCTCCCGAGCCGTCTCGACGGCGCCGTGGCGGGTGGCGTCCGTGTCGAGCACCAGCGTCTTATGCTTGATCTGCCTCAGTGCACGGGCCAGTTCCTTGCGCGCGCCTTCTATGATCGAGGCGGGAAAGAACCCGCGATTGCCGAAGAACAGTGCGAAGGTGGATTTCTTGCCGGCCATGATGCGCCTCCCTTTCCTGAAAGATTCCCTCGGCTGGCGGCTCGGCAACGATGCTCTTCAGAGGCACGCGTCAGCGCGTCCGACTGCGAGAGCTGGTTCTACGGACCTAATTCTCTGGGAGAATTCGACAGTAAGTAAGGCGTTCGTCACGCGTTCCATCTTCATTCTGCCAAGGCTCGCGCTCCGCGCTTCGGAACCCAAAGGACTCGTAGAACCCTCTGGCTGGAGTGTTGCTGGAGCCTGTATGCATGCCAAACTTCCCGACACAGTCCAATGTCGCTGCCACCGACAATAGTATGCCCAGGATTCTCCGCCCACAGCCTTGTCTCCTGCTCGACGGCGCGATGGCGATGAAACTCAACCAGAGAGACCGGGACCCAAGGAACGGGTAGAGCAGTCTCAGATACCCGACTGGTGTTGCCCCCCCCCCTCTCCCTCCGTTTCGGCAATGAAGTGCCGCATGTCTGGCACATCGAGACCTTCCGTCCAGAGCTGTTTGAGCGTCGCCTCAGCCGATTCGAACATCTCACTCAAGGCCCTCAGCGTGATGGGATGACACACTGTTGCCCGCACGAAGGAGAAATCGGAATCGGTCGCGAAGCGTAGCCGCAGGTCGTGTTCCTCGATTCTGTCGAAGATGGCCCAATCCATACATGCTGATTCGTGAGGCATACGGGTGTCATCCCAGTACGTAGAACACGCCCCTTTTCTGAATGCCCCATCTTACAGAGCTTCGGCCCGTTTGCAAGCCCATTCCGGCTGGCCACGGGCCGTTTGGTCGTGTACAATCTGGTCGGCGGATTTTCGGAACCTCGATATTCGGCAAGAACGGGACCGCGATGGCAAATGAGGCGGCGGAGAACTGGCTGGATAATTGTCTGCACCGGCTGCGAAACGTGCGCGTGTGTGTGTTCGGTGACTTCTGCGTCGATGCCTACTGGCTGATCGACCCGGATGAGAGCGAGCTGTCCGTCGAGACTGGCCTGCCGCTGCGGCGCGTGCGCGAGCAGCACTACAGCGTCGGGGGCGCGGCGAACGTTGCCGCGAACGTCGCCGCTCTCGGCGTGGCGGAGACGCGCGCCGTTTCCCTGATCGGCGAGGACATGTTCGGGAGCGTGATACTTGGCCTCCTCGCGCGAGAAGGCGTCAACACCGCGGGCCTCATCCGGCGCGATGGCGACTGGCAGACAATGGTCTTCGGCAAGCCGTGCGTCGGGGACGTCGAGCAGAACCGGATCGACTTCGGCGGCTTCAACGTCGTCGCGCACGACATGGCCGACGCCCTCATCGCCGAGCTGGAGCGGGCGGCGTGCGAATGCGATCTGGTGATCCTCAACCAGCAGGTCCCCGCCGGCGTGAGCCCGCCGGGGGTGATCGAACGCATCAACGCCATCGTCGCGTCGCACCCCGAGTGCAGGTTCATCGTCGACTCGCGCGACCGCGCCGGGCAATA
>CAZHPE010000002.1:0-22710 GCA_964534775.1 uncultured candidatus Brocadiaceae bacterium | reverse complement strand
TCAACGCCCACGAAGCGGCCCGCCTGTGCGGCGGGCCGCGGACGCTGGACGAGGCGGTTTCACGCGACAAAGTCCTCCAATACGCCGCGCGGCTCCGGGACCGGGCAGGCCGGGCGGTTTTCATCACGCGAGGCGAGGTGGGCATGGTCGTGGCGGACGAGGGCGGTATCCACGAAGTGCCGGGCATCCAGGTGCTGGAGGTGATCGACTCCGTGGGGGCAGGCGACACGGTCGTGGCGGCCATCGGGGCGGCCCTCGCATCGGGCGCCGACGCCGTCACCGCCGCGCGCTTGGCCAACATCGCCGCTTCCGTCACCATCAGGAAGCACAAAGTCGCGGGCACGGCCGACCCGGAAGAAATTTGCGGCGTCGGGCCCGACCCGGACTACATCTACCTCCCGGACCTCGCCGATTCGCCGGCGCACGCGGCGTTGATCGAGGGCACGCAGATCGAGCTTACGCGGCCGCTGTCCGGGAAACCCGACATCCGCCACGCCCTTTTCGACCACGACGGCACCATCAGCGTGCTGCGGCATGGGTGGGAGCAGGTCATGGAGCCGATGATGGTCCGCGCCATCCTCGGCCCGCGCTGCGCGGATGCCCCTGAGAGCCTCCGCCGCACGGTCGCCCGGCAATGCCATGAGTTCATCGATAAGACCACTGGCGTTCAGACCCTGGTTCAGACGGCGGGGCTGGTCAAGATGGTGCGGGAATTCGGCTGCGTGCCGGAGGAGGAAATCCTCGACGCGTGCGGCTACAAGGCCATCTACAACGAGGAGCTTCTGAAGATGGTCCGCGGCCGCTTGGCGAAGCTGGAAAGCGGCGAGCTGGCGCGAAGCGACTTCACGGTAAAGAACGCGCCCGCGCTCCTACAGCGTCTCTACGACCGGGGCGTCACGCTCCACCTGCTGAGCGGCACCGACGAGGAGGACGCCCGGGCCGAGGCGCAGGCCCTGGGCTACGCGCATCTTTTCGAGGGGCGGATCCACGGAGCCGTCGGCGACGTGAAGGTGGAGGCCAAACGCGACGTGACGGAGCGCATCATTCTCGAGCACTCGCTCGGCGGCGCACCGCTCGCCGTCTTCGGCGACGGGCCGGTGGAGATGCGCGAGGTGCGCAAACGCGGCGGCATCTGCGTGGGCGTGGCGAGCGACGAGGTTCGGCGCTGCGGTCTCAACCCGGCCAAGCGACGCCGGCTCATCCGCGCCGGCGCCGATCTGATAATCCCGGACTTCAGCCGGCTCGACGAGCTGCTCGAAGTGCTGGGGATCGAGCGCGGAAACGCGTGACTACTTCCCCATCGCTCGGAGCGCCTCCAGGCACAGCTCCACGCACTTTAGGGGTTCGTGGGCGTAGGTTTCCTGCTCGACGATGTAGAACTGCGTCCCCCCCACCGTTTCGCACAGGTTGAAAAGCCTGTCCCAGTCCACATCCCCCTCACCGATGAGGGCCTTGTCATCGGTCGCCGAGAACTCCTTGAGGTGAACGGTGGTAGCGCGGCCGGGGTAGCGCTCGACAAAGGGCACGGGGTCGCCGCCGCCGCGCATGGCGTTGCCGGTATCGAACTGCATGATGACGTCCGGCGAGACGTTGCCAAAGAAGGAGTCCCAGGGCGTCTCGCCGTCCATCGGGGTGAACTCGACCATGTGGTTGTGGTAGCCGGTGCGCAGGCCGTGGAGTTTCAGGCGCTCGGCGATGTCGTTGAACAGCGCCGCGCTCTCCAGCCACGCCGCCCGCGAGCCGCGCCGCTCTTCCGCCAGCCACGGGACTACCGGGTAGGGGTTGCCCAGCGCGAGGTTGAACTCGACCGTCGCTGCGAACTCATCGCCCAGAAGCGCGTCAATCGGCGTGTGCGTGCCGTAGCACCCGAGTCCCAGGTCGTCGAGCATCTTTCTCAGATCGTCGGCGCCGTAGCCGTGATAGCCGGCAAACTCAACGCCCGTGTATCCCATCTTTGCGACGGCTTCGAGCGTGCCGGGCAGGTCGCGCGCGGAATCATCGCGCACGGAGTAAAGCTGCAATCCTATCGGGATGGCCATTCGAACTCCTTCTGCTTGAGAGGCCGACAATAGTGTCCGGGGCCTGACGCTTCGGCTGCTGGCGCAAACATATCGCAAGCTGCGGGCGGAATCAAGCCGCTCCCGGCGGCCTATCCCCCAAGCTCCACGCACCGCTTGCGGTAATGCAGGTAGTTCTCGTAGGAAACCTCTTCGGGCACACCGTGATCGCAGGTGGGTATGTAGCCCCCGCGCTCGCGCATGGCCGGCAGGATGCGTTCCACCATGCGGTCGATCCGCGCCTTCGTAGTGGCCAGGACGCGCTTGTCGATGCCGCCGAACATGACCAGTTCCGGATGCCCGCGTCCGATCTCGACCACGTCGCAGCCGGAGGCGACCTCAAAGGGACTCATCACGTCCATGCCAAGCTCCTGATAGATCGGTATGACCGGGACCGCGTAGCCGTCGGTGTCGACCTGCACGTAGAGGTGGCGGGTGCGGTCGATCTGGCGGGCCTTCAGGTTAGCGATGAGCTGCCGGTAGTAGGGCAGAATGAACTCCCGCATGAGGTCGGGCGAGATGAGGATGCCGTGGTTGTAGCAGATGTCCTCGCCGAAAAAGAGCTCGTCGATGGTCACGTGCTGCTGGTGGCGCGCGATGACCGCCTCGGCCAGCTCGAGCCAGGTGCGCATGCAGTCGCGGATCAGCTCTGGCATGTCGTAGAAGGCATACAGCACCCCCTCGGGCCCGATCAGGCTGCGCAGGTACATGTAGGCGCCGATCACACTCTGCGTGATGATGAGCCCCCGGGCGGCCTCGGCGCGCGCCTTGTTCATCCGCTCATCGAGGTCGGCGCAGCGCTCGGGCGAGGCCGGGTTGAGGCGCCACTTCACGTCCTCTTCCCACGTCCTCATGTCCTTGACGGGATGGTCGACGTACTCCGGCATGAACCCGCTGCGCCGCCCCTTGAAAAACAGCACGTGACGCCCTGCGTGGTCGCGCGCCAGCTCGTGCTCGCCCCGGTCCTCGATCACCTCTTCCTCGAAAGCCGGCGCGAACGCCGCCTCGCACCAGCCCAAGCCGGACAGCACGTGGTGCCCCGGCGGGTCGTAGTCAAAGAGTTCCTCCAGCGGGATGTCTTCCGGCATGCCCTGCTCCCGCCACCGCGCCATACAGTAGTAGCCGAACTCGCGCCGGAAGAGCGGGGCGCCGGGGGTGTGCGCGTAGGTGTCCCGGAGCTTGCGCGCGGACTCGCACATCTTCTCACGCGGCACCATGGCGTGCACGCCATCGCAACGAGCTTCATTCGCTCTGTCTGCCAAGGTGGCGGTCCCTTCCAACGAAGTCGCAATTTGCAGGATGAGGTTACACCATGAGGCCGGGGCTCGTCAACATGCCCCGGGAGGGCCTGCCCCGAACTGGACGATACCGGGAGGGAACGCCAGAGCGCAGGTGGCGACACGGCCTTGCATATCATTAATCCCTGCCATGCCGGAGCTTACGCCGTGGCTACTGCAACGGGAGACCCCGGGGACATCGGTCGCGCCCGGAGCTATACTGGCGGCGGGGTGCCGCAGTCTGCAACACGGCGCACAAGTTGCCAAGTCACGCCTCCTGTCGCAAGGGAAGGATGCGATTGACACGTGCTGGACAGGGCAGGCAAGCAGGAGGCGAACATACTATGTCCCTTAGAACACATCGGGGCGGCACGCGCCCATTGTCATATTAGGTGGCAAGGCGATGCCGGTGGTGTTCCTGGCGGGAGGGGTGAATACAACCCCGGAGATCACGGCTGACGGCTGGCCAAAATGTCTCTGGCCGGTCGCAAATCGGCCGTGCGTGGAATACTCGCTCCAGCGGCTCAAGGCGGCCGGGGCGACCGAGTTCATCTTCTGCCTCACGGGTGAGCACGAAAGCTCCGAGCGGGTGCTGCGCGAACTGGGGCGGAGACACAATATCACTTGCATCCTACAGGAAAACATCCGCGGCACGGCCGGCGCGCTAAAGGACGTGGTTGGCCGGCTCCGCGGCACCTTCATCCTAGCCCACTCGGCCAACGCCTTCGACGGCGACGTGCGGCCCATGATCGCGGCGCACCGCGAGGGCGGGGCCATCATGACCGTCGGCGGCGTGCGCCCCGCAGCCTATCCCGTCTACAATGAAAGGATCCAGCGCGACCCATCCGGTCGCGTCACGGCCTGAGCACCTCCCACTGGTCCGAGCAGGAGCCGGTCAGCCTCTACCCCTGCGGGCTCTACGTGATGGAGCCGGAGTGCCTCGATCAGATACCGGACGGGCGCTACTTCGACGTCAAGGAGCAGTTGGTGCCGAACTTGGTCGAAATCGGGCGCAATATCCTCTCCTACGAGTTGGACGGCTACTGGCGGGAGATCCACACGCTCGACGATTACTTCCACCTGAACATGGACGCGCTCATCGGTTACTTCCGCAGCCCGTTCACGACGCACAGGCGCTCGCCGTGCGAACGCGTCGAGAGGCAGGAGCCGGCCAGCGTGGACGAATCCGTGCGCATGGTGGGGCCCGTCGCACTGGGCGAGGGTTGCACGGTGAACGCCAGCGCGCAGGTGTTCGGCCCGTGCGTCATCGGCGGAGGCGCGCACGTGGGCGCCGGAAGCGTGGTGAGCAATTCCGTGGTCTTGGCCGACTCTGCGATCGGCGTCGGCACATACGTGCACGGCAGCATCCTGGGGGAGAGGGCGCACGTGGGCGACGGAGAACGCCTTATGGGCGTGAGCCTGTTGCGCGGGGAGGCTCGCGTACGATCCGGCAGGCCGCCTACCCAATGCTTCAGCCTGCCGCCCCGATAAGGACCCGGCGCAAGCCCCTGCGCCGCATCGTGAAACGGGCTTTCGACATCGCGTTCAGTTCCATCGCGATTGTGTTTGCGGCCCCCATCTTGGCCCTGATCTACGTGGCCGTCAGGCTAACCTCGGGCAGACCGGTAGCCTATAAGGACTATCGGTGCACTGTGGGCGGGCGGCGTTTCGCAATGCTCAAGTTCCGCACGATGGTCCCGGACGCCGATGAATTTCGGCCCGATCTGGCGGCAAGGAACGAGTCCGAGGGCCCGACGTTCAAGGTCTCGAACGATCCCCGTACCACCCGGCTGGGCGCGCTGTTGCGCAAGGTCTCGCTGGATGAGCTGCCCCGGCTCTTCAACGTTCTGAAGGGAAACATGAGTCTGGTGGGGCCGCGCCCGCTGCGCATGGACGAGATGCAGTACCACCGCGCCTGGCGCGACCAGGGGCTCAGCGCCGTCCCGGGCGTCACGGGCCCCTGGCAGGTAGCCAGCGACAACACGAGATTCCACACCTGTTTCTCCGAGGACGCCGGCTACGTTCAGCGGAACTCCTTCTGGCGGGACGTATGGATTCTGGCGCTCGTCATCCTGAAGCTTGGCCGCCACGGCCCGCAGACGAGTCCGCCCACGGCCAGTGGCCAGGGCCAGCCCGTCCAGAACAGCGAGCCCGACGAGGCGCCGACGCTTCGCCGCGCGCGAGTTCACCCGGGCGCGGCTCCGCAAGCAGTCGTAAGGCCGCTATCTATGGCGAGCCGGCCCGGTCGCGCGACACCTTAAGGAGCTGAAGGCCCTCCCCGCGCCAGAGCACTCGGAGGTCCTTGATGTACCACTGCTCGCGGCCCACGGATGGATCGGCAACGTCGATCCGCTTGTCCCCTGCGAACCCGCAAACGACCACGCTGTGAGCGACGCCCGGGGTCCATCCCCACTCCCGGGAGTATATCGGGTCGACGTCAGTGCCCGGTTCTACCCCCACCGAGACGACCACCGGCGATGAGAGCATGCCTCGCAGCCCTGCGATGTCGGCTTTGAAGGCCTGCACTTTCCATGGTGTCCCCCTTGTCTTGATCTTTAGCCCGCGGTAGAGCCCGAGCACGGAGGTCCCGCTGTCTCGCGTCAAACAGAGCCGGGCCATTTCGCGCTCGGTCGAGGATATGCCCGCGTACCGAAGGAGCGTCGCGGCGCTGGCGGCGCTGCACGTCGATTCATCCGATTGCAGACATACGCCGTCGGCAGTCCACAACTCGCGCATCTGCGGCGGCTCGCGCAGCACCACCTCGACTAGGCAACAGGCCGACACGAGCGCCAGGGCCAGGGCGCCGATCGCCCTGCGCCACATCGGCAGCCTGGCCTGCCCCCAGATCAGTCCCGCCAGCAGCGCCCCTCCCAGGGGGAGCCAGTTGCTCAGGACGATCACGTTGGAGAACGGAAGAATCCGCGCCAGGAAAAGCTCCCCGTGGACGAATTGCTCGAACAGGACCAGCGATGCCACGGCGCTCAGCGCAACGGCCCCCGAGACCCACCGAGGGCAGGAACGCGACGCGCGCGCGCCAACGACGAACAGGCACACCGCCAGAAACGCCATGACGACCATGCCGACGACGATGTCCCATGCCTGGGCCAAAAGGGCTGCCCTCATCCCGCCGCTCGCGGCCAGGATTATGCCTGTCACTGAAGGTCGAGGTGCCTTATCGCGTTCTCCCGCGCGACCTTTCGGAACACCTCATCGCTGATCCGCCCTCCCTCCCGCAGCTCGAGCAGGAAGTCCACAAGGGGCGTCGGCGTGTCGGGAGCGCAGATATCCGTTCCGAAGAAAAGTCTGTCCTGAAACTCGTCGAGGAACCCCACCGCATAATCCGGATCGCGCTTGAGCGCGTTGCAGCCGCTGTTGGCCGAAAGGTCGCCGAGCAGGTTCGGATAGCGGCGCATCAGTTTCGGAATGACGCATTCTTCCTCAATGGGATAGTCGGGATAGCCGTCTCGGTCGGCCGGCGTCTGGAGCGGCCCCATCTCCGCCCAGAAAGCGGGCGAGTGGCCGAGGAAGCGGAGGTCCGGGAATCTGCGCAGGCTGCGTTCCAGGCCCGGCAGCCCCGGCTCGTCGCAAAGCCCGTAGCAGCCGCCCACGTGCGGGGCGACATGGAACGTCAGCGGGAACCCCGCCTCCTGAACGTGCTTGAACAGGTTCTGCACGAAAGGGTGGAGGAACGGAAGGTTCGCCGTGACCTCACCGACGCCCCGGGCGCCCTTGTCCCGGTAGTAGCGCAAAATGTCGCCCAGCGGCGCGTCCGCCGAGTTGGTCATCGCCCGTGGATCGATGTTGCAGAACGGGATGAAACGCCCCGGGTATTCCTCGCAGATGGCGAGAAGCTCCTCGTCCGACTGATCGGCGTAGGAGCACTCAGGACTCACCCCGCGCAAGAGCACGGCCTTCTCGACGCCGATCTCATCGTAGCGCGCGATGAGCTGCTCGGGCGTGGCAAAGGCCGGCTTCCCGCCGCGCGGCGGCCCGGGAATCTTTCGGACGTGAACGTGAATGTCGATAAACACCGCTCTGTCTACCTCCTCGTCGCTTTGCCTTCGGCCAACTTCTGCTCGCGGTAATGGCCCGCCACCTTCGCAACCGCCCCGATCGTGTCGTCGATCTCCTCGTCCGAGAGCCATTGGTGCAGCGGGAACAGGAATCAATTATCGAACACGGCCTCCGCCACGGGGCACAAGCCTTTCCCGTAGCGCACGGGATTCCTGGCTTGGGAGAAGGGCCAGCGCGAATGGTTGAAAGCCGAGTTCTTGCGCAGGTATCCGTAGTCCAGGTACACCGGGGGGATATACCCGTTCTCACCTGGAATGCCCTCTGCCTGGAGCGCCTCTGTAAAGGTAGGTCCGTCCACGCCCAGGCAGTCGGGCTGTATAGGGTGGGATCGATGTCGGCGAACACGGGTATTGCGCCCTCATAGATGATGCCTACAAGGGCGCCTGCGTCGGTGATGGGGCTGATAATGACCTCGTTTCCCGGCCCGACGTCGCAGGCCTTCAGCGAGGCGTGGATGGCGCCCGTGCAGGAGCTGCACGCAAGGACGTGCCTGCGCTTGACCATCTGGCCCATCTTGGCGCAGAGATGCTTCGTCTTCCGGCCGTGCGTGTAGAAGAGCGTGTGCTGATCCAGCGCTTCCTTGAGTCCCTTCAGCTCCTCCTCGCCGAAGCGCTTGCCGATCTGCGGCCAGGGCTTCATCCTCACTTTCGGCCCGCCGTCTCTTGCCAGTCTCGCCATCCGCAACGACTCCTTCCGCCCCGAAATCATCCCCAAGTCAGCCCGGCCTGGGCAGGTGCTATTCGGGATGGCGATGATGCCTCGCACGGCCGGGCGCCTCTTATACCCGCATGCGTGCGCCGTTTACAAGCACGCAGGGCCGCCACATGCGATTTCACACCGCATGGCGCCGCGCCTTTTACATTGCCGGTGCGGCTCTGCTACACTCTCCAGTGCAGCCCCTTCCGCGACGTGCGCGGTCGGCGGCTTTTCGATCCCTGCTCCCGCTTCAATCGCAGGCGATGGAACAACGGACTAAGAGACGCCTGCTGCTGGCCGCCGGGCTGACGGTGAGCCTTGTGGCAAGCGTGTGGTTCGCCGCCCGGGTCCGGGGCAATTGGCCGGAGGTGGTCGAGGCGTTCCGCGGCGCCAGGCATCTGCATTTCTATCTCATTCCGTCCATCGGCTCGATCACGCTGGTCTACGCGTTCCGCGTGGCGCGATGGCGCCGTTTCCTCGCCCCCATCAAGCGCGTGCGTGCATCGAACGTGGCCGCGGCCACGTGCATAGGGTTCATGGCCAACAACCTGTTGCCGCTACGTGCCGGAGAGCTGATCCGGCCGTACGTCCTGCACCGCAAGGAGGGCGTGCGCTTCGGCCACTGTATAGCGACGGCCGTGGGGTTGGAGCGCGTCTTCGACCTGATCGGCCTCCTGCTCCTGATCCTGGCCACGTCGCTGATGATGCCAGGGGGCCTTCTGGCAGCGTCGGCGGACGCGCAGGTCGCCGTGGGCCTTGGGCGGATACGCCAAGGCATCATGCTTTTCGGGGCGGCGGCCGCGGTCGGCGCCGTCGGTTTCACGGCGCTTGCGCTCTTTCCCCGGCCGTTCGTTGCGCTCGGGGAGCGCTGCACGCGGGTGCTGCCGGCGAGCTGGCAGGGGCTCGCCGACGCCTTCTTGCACAGCATGGCTGATGCAATGGGCTTCCTGAAGGACTGGCGAGAGGTGGTGTTGGCAGTGGGCTACAGCTTCGGCCTCTGGCTGGCAATGGGCGTGGGCACGTACTGGCTGGCGAAGGGTTTGGGCCTCGACCTGGGACTGGCTGGGCCGCTGTTCGTCGTCGTGGCGGTGGCCGTGGCCGTGGCCGTGCCTCAGGCGCCCAGCTACGTGGGGATGTTCCCCGAGGTGGCGGCGCTGGGGGCGCGGACATTCGGAGCGGACCCCGGCGCGGCCGATGCAATGGCGATCGTCATGTGGCTGGTCAACATCATTCCCATCACGCTGGTGGGCCTCCTGTTCCTGTGGCGCGAAGGGTTGAACCTGAAGATGCTGGCCTCGGCGGCGAGCAAGATGAAGGATACGGCAGGTTCACATGCCGATGCCGGAGGCGGGGGAGCCTGATGCCGGTGCAGCCGACAGACGAAAGGGGCGCGCGCTGCTCTATTCCGGGTCGGCCACGGCCTCTTCGGGCCTCTTGTAGAGTCTCAGCAGCTTGTCGAGCTTGGTGAGGCTGAACACATCGGCCACGAGGGTCTGAGCGCCCGCAATCCGGACGTAGCCCCCGTCCTTGACCGCCCGGTAGGCGCGCATGATATGGCCCAGGCCCGTGGAGTTGATGAACGCGACATCGCTCAGGTCGAACACGAGCCGCACGCCGCCGGCGTCCAGCACCCGGTCGAGCGCTGCGCTGAGCTCATCCGCGCCCAGCTCGTTGATCTGGCCGCTGAGGTGAAGAATGTGCACCTCACCCACCTTCTCGACAGTTGCTTCAAGAAGACGTTCGGCTCCGGCGTCGTAGCGCATGGTATCCGCCTATCTGCAGTCAGGCCTCGGGCTGCTCCTGCCCGCGCAAGAGAGATCCTTCCAGCTTCCATGGTGAGGCCTTGATCAGGGTGACCACGTTGCCCTTTTCGTTGTATTCCACAGAGTCCATGGCGGCCCGCATCAGGGCGATGCCCCTGCCCGAACTCGCCTCGATATTCTCATCCAGCGTCGGGTCCGGGACATGGGCCGGATCGAACCCTTCGCCTTCGTCTTCCACGCTGATAACGCCCTCCTCCTCGTCGGCGGAGAACTCCACCTTGACCCTCTTGGTGCTGTCGAGTTGGTTGCCGTGCTTGATGGCGTTGCTGACCGCCTCTTCCAGGGCCAGCTTGACGTCGAACAGGGTGCGCTCGCCCCAGCCTTTCGCCCTCAGCAGAGGCAGCACCGAGTTCTCGAC
Source organism: uncultured candidatus Brocadiaceae bacterium (assembly GCA_964534775.1). Lineage (GTDB taxonomy): Bacteria > Planctomycetota > Brocadiia > SM23-32 > SM23-32 > CAZHPE01. The sequence continues at coordinate 12,425 of CAZHPE010000002.1, read as the reverse complement.
GTGCCGTATTTCCGAGGGCAGGCTCGCGATGCTCATGGTCTTGGAGCGCGCCTGCTCGCGGAGAAGCTCCATGGCAAGCACGGCCACGTCATCCTCCGGCCCGCGGGCGAAGCGGTCGTTGAGCCCGCGCATCAGATCCCGCAGCCTGAGGCCGGCACGGTCGCTGAGGAAGTTGCATAACCAAGCCTCCCCGCTCTCCCCGGAGGGGTCCTCGAACAGGGTGATCAAGCCGTCGGTGAACAGTATTAGCTTGTCGCCGACCTCTAGTTGGACGCTCTTCTGCTCGTACTGCGGCTTCTCGAACATGCCGACGAAGAAGCCTTCGGTGTCGAGGCGCGTGATCTCACCCCGGCGGATGAGGCAGGGGCAGTGGTGCGAGGCGTTCACGTACTGCAAGGTGAGCATGTCCAGGTCCAGCAGGCACAGGAAGGCCTTTAGATGGTGTCCTGGCGGGGCGGCGTCGAGCAGGGCGTCGTTGACCTTCTGCATAATGGCCAAGGGGCTGGACTCCTGCGGGACGAAGGTCCTGAACGCCATCCGGGCCATGGCCATTATGACCGTGGCCGGCAGCCCACAGCCGCTCACGTCGGCCATGAGTAACACGACCGAGTTCGCCGAGGTCTTGATGACGTCGTAGAAGTCCCCGCGCACCCGCACCCCCGGAACCGACCGCACGGCGAACTCCACGCCCTCGAAGTCCCCCAGCCACAGCGGCCTCAGGCTCTCCTGGAACCTGCGCGCCACGGCGTCTTCACGCATGAGGATCATGGCTTGGCGCTCGAGTTGCCGGGACTTGCCGCGGCGCAGTTGCGCGTCTTCGGGCGAGGGCGGCGCTTGGGCGTGCAGGCGCTCCTGAAGGCGGGAGATCGTTCCCTTGGCCCGCTGAAGCTCGCCCGAGAGTTCCTCAAGCCGCTGGCGCAGCCGCGCAACGTGGGCCACAAGGTCCCCGTCGGGCGGGCCCACGTTCTCATTGTCGCCTGCGTTCTTCATCGCGCCCTGCTCAGGACTCAGACTGTTCGCCTTCCGGCGGGGCCGCTTCACCTTCCGAGGGTTGCTCGGCCTCCATGCCACCCTCGGCGCCTTCGGGAGGGGGCTGCTCGCCCGGCATCCCGCCCAGCTCCTCGGGATCATCTTCCGTGTAGACCTGATCCACCTCGATGCGGTCAACGTGCTTGCGCAGCAGGAAGGTAATGACGGTGTTCGCCGTGAAGTAGTAAGACGCCGCGTAAGCGAGGACCAAGCAGTGGGTGACGAAGACCAGAACCATCTTGACGCCGGTGGCAACCTGTACGCCCAACGCCTCGGGCCCTGGGCCGCCATCGCCGACGACGCCCAGCTCGATCGAGCTGACCAGCACCGACAGGAACACCTTTGCCACAAGCGCCGCAAACACGACGGCCGCCAGCCCGATGACCCAGGTCAGCAGGCGGTAGCAGATGAGCCGGCCGAACCCCCACAGCGTGTAGCTGTAGGAGGCAGCCCAGCTCTCGAAGGCGTCGCCGCCGCTGATGCTCACGACCGGCATCATCAGGCCGACACTCAGTACGCCGACAACGATGAGGAAGGTCATCAGAATCGTAACGAACACCGAGCCCAGGGCGCCCACCGCCAGCAGCCACGGGCCGATCCCCCAGGGTATCGAACTCGCCAGACCCAGGATGATATTGGCCAGGACGCAGAACAGGATGCCCACCAGCGGGATGAGCGGAGCCAGTAAGTAGGCCCGCCGCTTTGCACTCACCAAGTCCTTGGCCTCGTGCGCCGAGGGCAGATCATCGCGCGCATATTCCAGCGCCGCCAGCCGCGTTATGATTCCCCCGCACCGGGTCCACACCCCGATCAGGGCCAAGTAGAAGAGGATCGAGAGCAGAAAATGCACCAGGTTGGCCGCGAAGGGGTTCAACAGCGGCAGGATGAGTGCCAGAGTCCCGCGCGCATCGACGTCCACAAAAGGGAATTCGGACTGAAACTCGACACTCACCAGGTCGACACGCGCCTCCATCACGGACTGGAAAATGTTGTTGCGGCTGTGGATGTCGACCAGGTCCACCACGTTGCTTTCCGGCAGCAATCCCCGCTCGGCGAGGGCGACGTAGGCTAGGGCCGCCACCGCTACGATCATCAGTGTCGCCAGCACCCCCACCAGCCCGAGCCAGACCTTCTTGGCTCCCATGGCCAAGGCATATGCCCGCAGCAGGTCCCGCCAATCGCCTCTTCGCGCTCTCATGCTCGCCTCACTTTCCCCTCGCTAAAGCGTGATATATGTCCCGTGCGTCCCCTGCTGACGTGAAGCTTATCGGCCCTGGGACCGGTTTGTCAAGCCACGATGTGCCCCCGGCAGCGGCCCCTGCTGCTCGCAGGCCCCCTCGTCCACATCCTGGGGGCCTTGCCCCTCGATCCTGTGCTCCTCGCTTAGCCACTCGCCCAGGTCCAGGAGCTTGCAGCGCTCGCAGCAGAACGGGAAGAAGGGATTCTCCGCCCTGCGGCGGTAGTCCACCGGTTTGCCGCAATTCGGACAGCCGACGGCCGGCTCTTCGTGGCTCATGGCTCCACGGCGCCGCATGGAGGCGACACGGACCCCCGCGCCGCCCCACTCGGGCCGTCCTTACGATTTCTCGGACGCTCCTGCCGACTCCTTCCCGGAAGAACCCGACTCCGAGGACGCCTCGGATTTCTCCGCGGGTTTGTCGGCATCCGGCTTCTTCCGATCCGACGGGCGCCCGGAAGACAACTTGTTGGCGTAGTCCGTCTGGTAGAAGCCGGAACCCTTGAACAGCACGCCCGCCCCGGCCCCCAGCAGTCGCTCCAGGGCCGGCTTGCCGCACTCAGGACACTTCCTCAGGCGCCGGGAGCTCATGGACTGAAAGACCTCGAACAGGTGGCTGCAAGAGTTGCATCGGTAATCGTACGTTGGCATGGTCAGGGGATTCCCAGAAGCTCAGTGTAACTCATCTCTCCGGCTAACCGCGCAATGCTCACGGGCCTGGCAGTCCAACGCCGCACGGCCCCCGTGAAGGCCGGCGGATCAGTCCTCCCGCGGCGGGGCCGACACGGCGACCTGTGAGGCGCGGATCACCTCCTCACCCTTCACAAACCCTTTCTTCAGCTCCCGCACGACCGTGTTCGGTTCAACCCCCTCGGCCGGCTCCTGCATGGCGGCCTCATGGTAGTGCGGGTCGAACGGCTGGCCCAGGGCGTGAATCGGCTCGATGCCAAGCTTGGCGAACGCCCCGTAGAACGCCCTCTCCGCGATGCGCAGGCCCTCGATCATCTGCCCGCCTCCTTCCACCTGCTCCGCCGCGTCCAGCGCCATGGCCAGACTGTCGGCCAGGGGCAGAAGACCCTCCACCGCCCGCCGCAGCGAGTCCCGCGCCGCCGCCTCGCGGGTTCTCTCGATCCGCCTGAGCAGGTTCTGATAGTCCGCCACGGCGCGCTGGAGCCTCAAGAGATACTCGTCCCGCTCGGCCGCCTTGGCCTTCAGCTCCGCGTATTCGCCCGCCGAGATCGTTACGGGTTCTCCCGGAGCGTTCTCGGGGATGCATTCGCAGCCCTGCTGCCGGGCTTCGGCAGCTTGCTCGGATTCCTCGGCCGTCCCGCTTCGGTCCGCATCCGCTGGCAGCGTCTCCAGATCCGGCGGCTGGCCTGCTGTATCGTCAGAACCCATAATGCTCAACCTCTCTCCAACCGCATGGCGCCCCGTGGCGCACGCGCGGCCCGCGTGCTACTGCGCGCCATCCTCTTCTCCCTCGGGACGCGTCACGCTGTAGACGTAGTTCTTTATCCTGTCCAGAAAGCTCTTGCGCCTTGCGGAGACGCTGGCGCCCTCGACCTCCGCCAGCTCACGCAACAGCTCCTCGTGGCGCGGCGAGAGCACGTCAGGTACCTCTACCAAAATTTCCACCAGCAGGTCGCCCCGCGCGGAAGAGCGCAGCGCGGGCAGGCCGCGCGAACGCAGGCGGAGCATGTCGCCGCTCTGGGTGCCGCGCGGAACCTCGACCACCTCCGTCTCCCCGCCCAGCGTGGGGACCTCCACCTCGCCGCCCAGCGCGGCCGTGGGGTAGGTGATGGGCAGCTCGCAGATCAGGTTGGAACCGTTCCGCCGGAACAGCTCGTGCTCCCGCACGAGGACATCGCAGAACAGGTCTCCGCGCTCTCCCGAAGGCCCGCGCTCGCCCTCGCCCCGGATGCGGATGCGCGTCTCGGACCCCACGCCCGGCGGGATGGGGATTTCCACGTCCACCGGCTTCTCCACCAGCCCCTCGCCGCGGCAGCCGGGGCACGGGTCGCTGATCACGGTGCCCGTCCCCTGGCACCGCGGGCAAGTGGTGCGCATGGCGAAGAAGCCCCGTCGGCTCTCCACCTGGCCGTGGCCCCTGCAGTAGGAGCAGGCGGCCGGCTGCGTTCCAGGCTTGCACCCGGTGCCATGGCACTTTTCACAATGCTCATGGCGCCGCAGCGTAACGACTTTCGTGGCGCCGGCGGCGACCTCCTCGAAACTGACCGCCAGAGCGACCCGCAGGCTCCGCCCGCGCTGCGCACGTCCCCCGCCGGTGGCGGCGAAGAACTCGTCGAATGTGTTCCCGCTGAATATGTCGCTGAAGGCGCTGAAGACATCGTCGAGGGATGTGAAATCCCGCGGCCCGCGCCCCCTGCCCGTCAGCCCCGCCTCGCCATAGACGTCATAGACGCGGCGCTTCTCATCATCGCCCAGCACGTCGTAGGCTTGCGCGGCTTCCTTGAACCTGCCGGCCGCGTCGGGATCGTCCGGATTACGGTCCGGGTGGTATTTGAGCGCAAGCTTGCGGTAGGCGCGCTTGATCAGGTCCGGCTCCGCCTCCCGGCCTACGCCCAGCACCTCGTAGTAATCGCGCGGACTCATCCGACCGAATGCTCCTGCCGCCGCTCTGGATTGCTGCACTCGAGGGCGGCCTCAAAGGCCGAAGGGCTGCCCCCCGCGCCTGGGGCGGACAGCCCTTCGCTGTGTCGGTCTCCCGTAGTTATTTCTGCTGCTGCGGCACTCGAAGGGGCCGCCCCTAATGCACGGCGGCCTCCTCCAGATCGTCTTCGTCCTCGTCCACGTCCGTGACCATGACCTCGGTGGTGAGCATGAGGCCCGCGATGCTTGCGGCGTTCTGGAGCGCTATGCGCGTGACCTTTGTGGGGTCCAGGATGCCGGCCTTGAACATGTCCACGTACTCGCCGTTAAGGGCGTTGAAACCCACGCCCGCCGGCCTCTCCAGCACCTCGGCGACGACGACGGCGCCGTTGTGCCCCGTGTTCTCCGCTATGGCGGACAGCGGGGCCGAAAGGGCCTTCGTTATGATGTCGGCGCCCATCTTCTCGTCGCCGCGCAGCCTGTCGCGCCGCTTGCTGACAGCGTCCTCGCAGCGCACCAGCGCGCTGCCGCCGCCGGCTACGACGCCTTCCTCAACGGCCGCACGGGTTGCATGGAGCGCATCCTCCACGCGGGCCTTCTTCTCGCCCATCTCCGCCTCGGTCGCGGCGCCCACGCGCACGATGGCGACCCCGCCGCTGAGCTTGGCCAGGCGCTCCTGGAGCTTCTCGCGGTCGTAGTCGCTCGTGGTCGCGTCGATCTGGCGGCGCACCTGCGCGATGCGGGCCTGAACGTCGCCCTTGCTGCCGGCGCCCTCGATGATTGTAGTGTCGTCCTTGGTCACGACGATGCGCTTGGCCTGCCCGAGGTCGCTAAGCTGTACGTTCTCGAGCTTCAGGCCCAAGTCCTCGCTGATGAAGTTCCCTTTCGTCACCACGGCCAAGTCGCCGAGCATGGCCTTTCGCCGGTCACCGAATCCGGGCGCCTTCACCGCGCAGCACAGCAGCACGCCTCGCAGCTTGTTGACCACCAGCGCTGCCAAGGCCTCGCTTTCCACGTCCTCGGCCACTATCAGGAGCGGTTTGCGGGTGGCGGCCACCCTTTCCAGCACAGGCACGAGGTCCTGGATGGTGCTGATCTTCTTCTCATGGATGAGCACGTAGACGTCCTCGTACTCGGTCTCCATGTTCTCGGCTTTGGTGATGAAGTAAGGGCTGAGGTAGCCCTTGTCGAACTGCATGCCCTCGACGAACTCCAGCGTCGTCTCGGTCGAGCGGCCCTCCTCCACCGTGATGATGCCGTCCTTGCCGACCTGTTCGACGGCGTCGGCCAGGAGGTTGCCGATCGTGGGGTCGTTGTTGGCGCTAATGGTGCCGACGTGCGCCACGTCGTCCCTGTTCTTAACCGTGCGGCTGTGGCTCTGGAGCTCCTCGACCACCGCGTCCACGGCCGCGTCGGTCCCGCGCCTCAGCGCCATCGGATTCGCTCCAGCCGCCAGGGACTTCAGGCCCTCGCGCAGGATGAACTCCGCCAGCACAGTTGCCGTGGTCGTGCCGTCGCCGGCCACGTCGCTCGTCTTGCTGGCCACCTCGTTGACCAGCTTGGCGCCCATGTTCTCGAACTTGCCTTTGAGCTCGATTTCCTTCGCGACCGTAACGCCGTCCTTGGTGACCTTGGGCGAGCCGTAGCTCTTCTGAAGGAGCACATTGCGCCCCGTCGGCCCCATCGTCACCCGTACGGCGTCAGCGAGCTTGCTGACGCCCTCCAGCATCTCCTTGCGGGCGTCGTCGCTGAACATCAACTGCTTTGCCGCCATCTCTCTCTAACCTCCGCAATTGCGGTGAAACCTGGCGCATCCCTTGGGGCGCCGTGGGCCGGGCCGACTCAGTCCTCGATCAAGGCCAACAGGTCGCTCTCGCGCAAGATTACCAGGTCCTTGCCCTCGACCTTTATCTCCGTGCCGCCGTACTTGGCGAAAAGCACCGTGTCGCCGACCGACACGCTCAGCTCGCCGCGCACGCCGCTTTCGAGCAACTTGCCCGGGCCGACCGCCACGATCTTGCCCTTCTGGGGCTTCTCCCGCGCGCTGTCGGGCAGGAAGATGCCCCCCGAAGTCTTCTCTTCGCCTTCCAGGGGCTCAACAACCACGCGGTCATCCAGCGGCCTGAGGACGGGTTCCTTCGTCTTCTTTTTCGCCATCGGTGATCCAACCTCCGCTCTGAGTCCAACAGTTTCGTAGATCTCTACCTGTATGGTTTTCGCAAGCATGCACCCCGGCCCTGCGGGAACTGTGCGCCCCCGCATCGGACCGGACCGGGCCTCACATCATTCCGCCCATTCCGCCCATTCCTCCCATTCCCCCCATTCCGCCACCCATTCCGCCACCCATTCCGCCACCCATTCCGCCCATGCCGCCACCCATTCCGCCCATGCCGCCACCCATTCCGCCCATTCCTGGACCGCCTGGAGGACCAGCCGGCGGCCCGCCTGCCGATTTCTTCGTCGGCGCGTCGGTGATCAGGCACTCGGTCGTGACCATAATGCCGGCCACGCTGGCGGCGTTCTCCAGCGCAGAGCGAATGACTTTGGTGGGGTCCACCACGCCGGCTTCCATCAGGTCGCAGAACTCCAGCCGGTCGGCGTTGAAGCCGTAGTTGTAGTCCTTACTCTTAAGCGCCTTGCGCGCGGCCACGCCGCCGTCGATGCCGGCGTTCTCGGCGATGCGGGCCAGGGGCTGTTCCAGGGCGACCCGGAATGCTTTCACGGCGGCCGCTTGGTCGCCGGGCAACTCGAGTTTGTTCAGCACGGCTTTCGCCCTCAGCAGCGCCACGCCACCTCCGGGCAGCACGCCCTCTTCCACGGCGGCCTTCGTCGCGCTCAGGGCGCTCTCCACGCGCGCCTTCTTCTCCTTCATCTCGCTCTCAGTCGCGGCGCCGACGTTGAGCTGGGCCACGCCGCCGCTGAGCTTGGCCAGGCGTTCCCGGAGTTTCTCGCCATCGTAGTCGCTGGTGGTGGCGTCGATCTCACGACCGATCTGCTCGCAGCGCCCCTTGATGTCCGCGCTGCTGCCCGCGCCGCCGACGATGGTCGTCGTGTCGCCCGTGATCGTTATCTTGCCGGCCTTCCCAAGGGTGGCCGGGTCCACGTTCTCCAACTCCACGCCCAGGGCCTCGAAGATGGCCTGGCCGCCGGTCAGGATCGCGATGTCCTCCATCATGGCCTTGCGCCTGTCGCCGTAGCCAGGTGCCTTGACGGCCGCACACTGGAGCACGCCGCGCATCTTGTTCACCACCAGAGTGGCGAGGGCCTCGCCCTCGATGTCCTCGCTGATAATCAGCAGGGGCTTCTTGGCCTGGCTGATCTTCTCCAGCAGGGGGATGAGGTTGGAGGTGTTGGAGAGCTTCTTCTCGTAGATCAGGACCAAGCAGTCCTCCAGCACGCACTCCAGGGCGTCCGGATCGGTGATGAATTGCGGCGAGAGGTAGCCGCGGTCGAACTGCATCCCTTCAACCACGTCCACGGAGCATTCCAGCGCGTTGCCATCTTCCACGGTGATCACGCCGTTGGGGCCGACCCGCTTCATGGCGTCGGCGATCATCTTGCCGACCTCGGGGTCGTTGTTGGCTGCGATGCCGGCGATGGACTCAACGTCTCGTGCGTCCTCGCTCGGACCCTTCAGCGGCCGGCTGCGTTTCTTCAGTTCCGCCACCACCGCCTCGCAGGCCTTCTCCAAGCCCCGGCGCAGGGAGTTCGCGTCCGTGCCCGCCACCACGAGCTTCATCCCTTCGGTGGCCAACGCCTCGGCCAACACGGTGGCGGTGGTAGTGCCGTCCCCGGTGTCATCGCTTGTCTTGGAGGCGGCCTGCTTCAGGAGCCGGGCCCCCAAGTCCTCGAACTTGTCGAGCAGCTCGACGTCGTCGGCCACGCTCGCCCCGTCCTTGGTCACTTTCGGGCTGCCGTAACCCTTGTCCAGCACGACGCTGCGGCCGCGCGGCCCCAGGGTGCTCTTGACCGCCCGGGCCAGTTTCGTGGCCCCGCTCAACACTTTCTTGCGAGCTTCCTGTTCGTAGAGCAACTGCTTTGCAGGCATTCTCAAAATCCTCCGAAAACACACGACTGCAGCTCACGCATCGGGTACAAACACACCGCCACCCGTCGGGGCACCTGGAAAGGCGCAAACGCTGTACCGTCGCCCTTGCCCCTGGCCTCCTGCGGCCTCGCTTGGCTACCAAGGCGCACAAGAACCCGCTCTGGAGGCAAAAACCGCTCCGCCACGCCGGCCGTCGGCCGCCATAACGCCTACCGGGCAATCTGCCAATCTGGCAGGCGCCCTCGCCACTTCCTGCCGCTTCCTCTCGCCCACCCGCTCCCTTGGCACTACGACCGTCCGCTACACTCGGGGAGGCCGATCCAGAGATTAGGCATGGGTTGAGTCGCTATAGCCGACAGCACCATATCCTAGCACAAATAGGCCCTGAACCAACAGATTCTGCGGCCAGGGCGGGGGCGCAGCCGGGGCCTGACCCCACCGCTCAGGGCGGCGCGTCGCTCAGGGCAGCAATTTGGCCTTGAGGGATTCGAGCAGTTGCACGGCCTTGCTTATGTCGCGGATCTGCTGCTCGCCGCCTATCTCACGCTCGATCGTCAGTGGGCCCTCGTAGCCGATTTCTATAAGCGTCCTGACGAAGTTCTCCATCCCCACGTCGCCCTCGCCCAGCGGCGTCTCCGGCCCGAAGGTTTCGCCCGGCCGGTCGCTCCACTTGCCGTCCTTGCAGTGGACGCTCTGGACGTACCGGCCCACCTTGCGCAGCGCCTCGATCGGCTCGCCGCTGCCGTAGAGGATCATGTTCGCGGGGTCGAAGTTCACGGCGAGGTTCGGCCTGTCGACGGCGCCGATGAATGCCAGCAGGGTGTCGGCCGTCTCCTGGCCAGTTTCCAGGTGCATTCTCAGCCCTATATCCACGCAGCGATCGCAGACCTTCTGCGCCGCCGCCACTATCTCCGAGAACTCCCTGGAGCCGTGGTCCTCGCTCACAAAACCGATATGGATACCGATGGCAGGCACGCCGAGCGCGCCGGCATAGTCGGCCATGCTCAGCAGTTCCTCGAACCGCTCCCTCCGGGTCGCCGGCGGGCATAGCCCTACGGTCTCCCGCACGATCTGGATCGACTTGTAGTTGTCCCCGGCAAAGCCGCAGAAGAGCACCGTGATGTCAATGCCCGCATCGGCGAAGGTTTTTTTGGTTTGCTCGATCTTTTCCGGGGCGCGCATTTCGGGCGGCGGCACGTGGACCTGAACCGTGCGCAGTCCGAGCCCCAGTACCCCCTCCACATCGGCTCCCAGACCGGCGCCGATGGATGTGAAGACGCCGACGGGCATTTTTTCGGACATGACGTTCCCTTTCATCTGAAGGCCGGGCGCCCACTTTAGCGGTGGAGTCCGGGCCTGTCAAACCCGCAAGAGGCAGTTTTCGCCGGGCGCGAGACCTGAGTCTGGATTCCGGCCTCACCGCATCGCTATACTGTTGCTTGGACAAGCGAGGGGCGCAGAGGAGACGATGTGAAGGCCTTCGTCAAGGTGGACATGGAGGGCGTCACCGGCGTAGTTGGCCCGGAGCAGGTGTACCCGGGCGGACCGGAGTACGCGTTCGGACGCCGGATGATGATGCATGACCTGTGCGCTGTGCTCGACGGGATTCTGAGCGTCGAAGGCACCGAGGCCGTCGTCTACGACATGCACGCCCAGGGCAGGAACGTGGGCTTCGAACGACTGCCGCCGGGCGTCTCGGTCCTCAGCGGCAGGCCGACGTTCGAAGACGATTTCTGCTTCGGACTCGACGAGTCATTCGACGCCCTGTTCCTGGTCGGCACGCACGCCCGACTCGGCAGGCCGGACGCGGTGCTCGCGCACACTTACGAGGACGGCGTCGCCGGCCTCAAGATCAACGAGATGTCCGTCGGAGAGATCGGGTGCGAGGCGGCGCTTGCGGGCGAGTTCGGGGTGCCGCTGGTCTTCGTCTCCTCGGACGCCGCCGGGGTGGAGGAGACGCAGGAGCTGATCGGTGAGGACATAGAGACCGTGGCCGTCAAGCGCGCCGTGCACGCTACGGCCGCCATGTGCATACCACCCGCGCAGACCGGCGAGATGCTGCGCGCCGCCGCAACCCGCGGCGCTGGCAAGGCGGACGAGCTGCCTCCCCTGCTGTTCGAGGCCCCCACAAGGCTCGAGGTGACATTTCAGAGCCCCCAGGGTGCCGCGGCCATCGAGCTCTCACCCGTGGCAAGGCGCACCGGCCCAACTTCCCTTGAGTTCGCGGGCGACCGCTTCCTGGCCGCCTACCGCAACTTCGTCCTTGCGCACGAGCGCCGCGCGCGGCTGGCCGAGCGCAAGGCCACCCCCGCATAGGAATCGGCAGGCGAAGTCCCACGTGCCGGGGCGCGGCAGCCGGGTCATAACTGGTACATCTGAGCGCATCCTTCCCTACACGAACCCTACCCGAACTCGACACGAGCCCTGCACCAACGCGACGCGGACGCACGTTGTTCTGTAGCGTTCGGCCCTCCACCGCGTCCGTCCTGTCCACCGTTAATCCCATCTGTCCGCTCCTGTCCGCAGGGCGCCGCCGGTCTCCTCATCGCCCGGGGATTTGCATTGTCCGGCCCTCTGTCGGTGCGCTCGCATGGTCCGAGCATACTCGTCCTGCGCGGGCGGCGTGTCCGATATGGGCGCGTATGGGCGCTCGTTCTCGCGCTTGAAGACCGAACTTGACAGGATAACAGGATCACGGGATCAGCCGGGCACGGCATCCGGCCTTCGCAGCCGAACTGGTTGCTTCCGTGCGCCGCAGCAGCGCTTCCGTTCTCCGCAGCAGACCTACTGCGAAGGATGAAGCTGCGCAGGATGCATCGGCGGAGTAGGCTGCCGTGCCCCTACGTGCGTCAACTGCCGGCCGGCCGCGCTTGTGGCACTTGCTGTCGCCGTGGCCGCCTGTGTATACGTCACCAGGCAAGTCCCATTTTGTGGCTGTAGGCGAAAGCCGCCTGTGGCAGGCCAGAGTGGCTGTGTTGCTGCGGTCATCGTTAGTGCGGACGCGTCTTGGAGACGGCTTCACTGCACTCCACATTGCTGCAATTCAAGGCGATCTGTCGATGATTGCTTGCCTCGTGCGTCATGGGGCGGACATTGATGCAAGAGCCGAACAGTGGACCTGTGTGCTCAGCGTCTTGGTCGCGCATGGCGGCGACGTCAATGCTGTGAACGATGCCGTAAGGACGCCGCTTCACGAGGCCGTCAGGGGGGGGGGCTCTGGAGTTGCTCGGGGGCCAGTCAAGGGTGGTTGCGTTCCTTCTGGAGAACGGTGCGAGTCCCCAGGCGAAGGATCCAGATGGCAACACACCGCTCATGTTGGCGCGCGCAATAGAGCAGGACATCTGGGGCCAGATGGAAGCCGATGGCTGGCAGAATAAGGCGGCTATGGATCCGTTCACGTCTCGGGAGCGTGAGGCGATCATTAGGACCTTGGAGGCCGTCAGCTCGGAAGCGCCCGCCAAGGGTCAGCAACTGGACGCTAAGGCTGAGCGGATGAAAGAA
>CAZHPE010000001.1:33008-66004 GCA_964534775.1 uncultured candidatus Brocadiaceae bacterium | reverse complement strand
TTCCGGGGCGGCACAGGCGCGGCTGCTGGCGAGCTTTCTCCGCACCGGTCGCACCAGGTTCGAGTGCCCATTCCCGGCCGAGCACTCCCTCGTGAGATACCTGCGCGGCAGCGGGGCGCGGCTGAAACACCGGCGGACGGAGCGGTTCATGTACCGGGCGCTCAAGGACGACTTCCCCGTGCCCGGCGAGGAGTTCTTCTACTCGTTCGTGGACTTCGTCTGAGAGCGCAGGTGCCGCCTCCTCTCTCTCAATTGGCAAGCTTGCACATTGACGCCATGCCGGACCTGCTCAGTTACATGGTTCGCCAACCCTACGTGGACCGGCTCCTATATATCTGCTCCTTGCGCAACTTGAACCAGGTCCGAAGCCGGTCGAATTGCGCCTCTGCCCCGCTGTTCAACTTCATGAGACATTCATAGTCGGTGAAATCGGGTGATATACGCCAGGCCCCGTCCTGGAGGATCAAATAAAGGGGATCCAAATCGAAAGCCGGCTCCCCGTTCTTAATGCTTTCGTTCGAGACTACTACTGCACAGCTACCTTCCTGCTTGTATTCAATGAACTCAAGGTCCCATTCGCCGGACGCCATCTGATCGGACATCTCCTTTAACTGGAGCGCCATATCCTGCTCAGGCGCGCCTTCGACTTTGGCTATCATGCCGCGCGCCTCAGAGAGTTTGCCGGCGTGCATGGCATCGCGGAATCCCCGCGTCAGCTCAAGTGGAGACAGGTCCCGGGAAGCGTTGCTTCCGCAACCGCAGATCAAGGAAAGCGTGAGAATCAGGCAGGCGAACGCACATGCTCTGTGCATCGAGAAACCACCCTCCGCGCCAAGAGCCCCCGAGCAATACCGCCTGCGAGGTCATTCCGCATCAGGCAGGCCATACGGGGGATAGCACCCGGCTGCTGCAGGGCCGTCAAGCACAGAATCGGGCCGAGAGCGCAGGGACCGCCTCATCGGGCGGTCAGCGTCAGGGGTAGCGACCGTGCTCCATGGCGGTGAAGAACATCGCTCTGACGTTCTCGGGGGAAATGTCGGTTTCGATCTTGTGGGAGGCCGCCACAATGTAGCCGCCGCCCGCCCCGAGGGTGTCGATACACTCCCGCGTATCGGCCGCGACGACGTCGGGCGTGCCCGGCACAAGCACCCGCTGCTCGTCCACTGAACCGTGGAAGACGAGCCGGTCGCCATACCTTGCCTTCAGCCGCCCCCGGTCCATCCCCCGGGGGGCCGATTGGATGGGGTTGAGCGCGTCCACCCCCGCGCCGATTATGTCCTCGATAACTGGCTCGATGCCGCCGCAGCAGTGCAGGATCGCCCTGGCCACGTATCTGTGGCAAAGCGCCGCGCGCTCCCCGATCAGCGGCAGGACGAACTCCCGGCATGTTTCCGGGGAGATGACGAGCCCGTTCTGGGTGCCCAGATCGTCGAATATCCACATCAGGTCGAGCGCGCCGGCGGCCGCCTCGAACTCAAGCCGCGCGAACTCGAGCCAGTAGTCGCAGACCTTTCTGAGCACGGCGTGCACAAGCTCGGGCCTGAGCGCGATGTCGATGAACATCTTCTCCAGGCCGAGCAGACGCCACGCATCGTCGAAGACCGCCGCCGTCTGCCCGGCCACCGCGCGGCCGGAATGCCGCAGAGCCTCGCCCTGCAACCCGGAGAAATCCCAGTCCTGTCCCGGCTTCGGGAACGGATAGTCCTCGACCTCGGCCACTTCCGCAACGTCCTTGAGGGGCGCATCGACGACATCGTAGAAGACGTCTCCCGCCGGCACCTCCACCCGCTGCCACGTGAGGCCCCAGTTATCGAGCCACCTGCCCTGTCCGGCCTCCTCGACGAACAGGTGGCGCGCAAACACTCCCTGGTTCGCCGGCTTCGGCACCGGCGAGACCACCCGGATGTCGCAGCCGAGGTACTCGCGCAGAGCCTCCGCGTCGCTCAGGCCGAACGCATCCGTCAGCATGGCTTCGGCATCCGGGGTCGCCTGGAAATCGATCGGGCACCGGTCGGGCAGCTTCCCTTCAAACACGGCAAGGACCCGTTCTCTGCTCGTCATCGTTCACCCTTCCGCGCGATAGGAGCATCCCCTTGCGACTGTAGGCCATTGCAGACTGCGTGTCAACCTGCGCCCGCGCGGCAGCGGATCGGGTGCGGGAAACGACCCGCATTCCGGCGCATGCTCAAGCCGATTGATCGGCAGGTGTCCTTGCCATACACTGAGCCGCCAGGAAGGCCGCCGTCGCTCTACTCGCTCACTCGCCCCGCATGGTAACGTCGGTCCCGGCGCTCGACGGCTGCGCAGATCAGTGATGATTCGCCCATCGGAGGAAACCGAAAGATGCCTTTGGTTCCGGCCAGGCAGATGCTCGAGGACGCCGCGGCAGACGGGTACTGCATCGCGGGATTCGACGTGTTCAATCTCGAGCTGCTCGAAGGGGTGCTGCGCGCCTGCGAACGCACCAGCTCGCCCGTGATGATCCAGACGAGCTTCATAAACTTCGACTTCTACGCGAAGGAGTCGCTCTGCCGCTCGGTCCTCTCGGCGCTTGAAGCGGCGGCCGTCCCGGCGACCTTTCACCTGGACCACGGCTCGCGCGAGATGCCGCTTGATCTGATCGTCGACTGTCTGAAGCTCGGGTTTCCGTCGGTAATGGCGGACGGCTCTCACCTGCCGCTGGAGGAGAACATCGCCCTCATGCAGCGGGTCGTCGCGGCCGCAAGGCCCCTTGGGGCGGCGGTGGAAGGCGAACTGGGGCAGGTGAGCCGCGACCCGAACGCCAGCCCCGAGCAGATCGAGGCGATGATGACCGATCCTGACGAGGCCGCAGAGTTCGCCGAGAAGTCCGGCATCGACTTCCTGGCCGTCAGCGTCGGGTCGATCTCCGGCTGCTTCGACACCAAGAAGATAGAGATGGACTTCGACCGGCTGGATCGAATTGCGCAGAGAGTGTCAATTCCCCTCGTGTTTCACGGTGGCACGGGCATTCCGGACGAGCAGATGCGCACGGCCATCGGCCTGGGCATAGCGAAGGTGAACGTGGCCCACGGACTGCGGAAGGCCTTCGTGGACGCCGTCCGCGCCGGCCTCGGCGCGGGCCCGGAGTATGTCGACCCCCGCCCGGCGCTTGCCGAGGCGATGAAGCGAATAGAGGGGTATGTCGAAGGGAAGCTGGAACTGTTCGGCAGCGTCGGCAAGGCGCGTTGAACCCCGGCCGGGCGCGCGGGGCGCCGTCTCCATGGGGGCAAGCTATCCGTGCCGCCCGTCGGCCAGCTCGACATACCGGCCGTAGCGCTCGTCCCACCGCGCGGCGTCGTGGGGTTCATATTCGACCAGTTCGGACGACTCGCGGACGACGTCGCGAATCTCCTGAGGCGAGCCGAGAAAGCCGCGGGCATAAGCCTGCACGAGAACGTTTCCCGCGACGGCCGTCTCGACCGGCCCGGCAAGAACCGGAATGCCCGTCGCATCGGCCGTGAGCCGGCACAGGAGCGTGTTGAGAGAGCCGCCGCCTACAACGTGCATAACGTCGAAATCCCGCCCGAGGATGGCCTTGAGCTGATCCAGCGCGCGGCGATAGCACAGGGCGAGGCTCTCCAGGATGCAGCGCGAAATCTCGGCTGGCCCCTCCGGCTGCGGCTGCCCGGTGCGCTTGCAGTAGTCCCGGATGGCCCGGCACATGTCCTCCGGCGCCAGGAAAGCGGCGTCGTCGATGTGCACCAGGGCGCCGCCTTCGGGCGCGCCTTCCGCCAGGCTGACGAGGTCGGCATACGAATAATCCTCGCCGCCCCGCTGCCACACGGCGCGCGCCTGCTGGAGGAGCCACAGGCCCAGGATGTTGCGACACAGGAACGTGCTCCCGAGCGTCAGTTCGTTGAGCATCCCGGCCGCCAGGGCCCCCTCGGAGGTCACGACCTCGGCGGTGAGCGCCCCCGGAACGGACCACGTGCCGGAACTCAGGAAGGCCCAGCCATCGCCCCTGCCCGGTACGGCCGCGACGGCCGCCGCCGTATCATGCGTGCACGCGGCAATCACGGGCGCTTCCTTGAGGCCGGTTTCGCGTTTGACCGACTGGCTAAGCTCCCCCAGGACGGTGCCGGGGTCCACAAGCTCCGGCATGATGGAAAGCGGCAGATCGAGGGCCTCGAAGACGCCCTTGTGCCATTCGCCGCTTCGCGGATCATAGAGCTGGCTGCTGACGGCCTCGGTACGTTCGCAGCGCTTCTCGCCCGTCAGGAAGTACGCGAACAGGTCGGGCATCATGAGGAGCGTGGCGGCGGACTCGAGGATCGGGCTGCGCTTCCGGCGCATGGAGAGCAGTTGGCAGACGGTATGAACGGGCGACTGGGGCAGCCCGGTCTTCTCATATAACTCTTGCGGGGCGATCCGCCGCTGCAACTCTTCCAGCATGCCGTCGGTGCGCCGGTCGCGGTAATGCACCGGGTTCTGAAGCAACGCCCCGTCCGCCGCCAGGAGGCCGAAGTCCACGCCCCAGGTGTCGATTCCGATCCCGTCCACCGAGTCGCCGAAACGCTCGACGTACGCCCTCATTCCCGCCAGCACGTTCCTGAAGAGGCTCAGCACGTCCCAGTGTAGCGTGCCGCACAACTCGACCGGTTCGTTCGGGAACCGGTGGATCTCATCGAGCGCGAGCCGGCCGCCTTCGAGCGTGCCGACGACGGCGCGCCCGCTCTCGGCCCCCAGATCGAATGCGAGAAAGCGGCGTCTCGCCATTGCTGCCAACCTCTCCTGTGACGATCACTCGTCGAAGGTCATCTTCTTCGGGTGGAACTTCGGGGCCACGCGCAGCCAGGGGGTCTTGGGGCGTTCGATGTGGCCCCAGTGCTCCAGCGCACGCCGCAGCTCCTTGTTCTCGGCTCGTTTCGCGTACTCGGCGATGTGCTCGTCGGACATGGTCGCGCTTATCGCCTGCTGCCAGGACGCCGCACCGGCCCGGTAACCGTCCGGATGCCCCAGCATGCCGCCGCCGGCCGGGACGATGATGTCCGGCCCGTACTCCCCGACCAGTATGGGCATCAGCCCCGGGTAGATGCCCGCGCAGGGCATCGGCCACATGGGCTTGATGTGGCCCAGAGGCGCGAGCTTTATGTGTGCGGTGCGGATGCCTTCCTCCAGGCTCACCATCGGAATGCTCGACCAGTACGTGGGTGTGAGCATCAGGTCGGCGCCGCACAGCCGGGCGAGTTTGGCGAAGACCGGCCATGAGATGGTGGGCGTGGCGGCGATCATGTGCGAGCCGTGGAACAGTATCGGCACATTGATCGCCGGGTCCTCCGCAATCTGGCGAAGGACCGGCAGGCCCGCCGAGTAGCAGATCAGAAGGCCGCGCGCGCCGAGCTCGACGGCCCTCGCCGCCTTATCGAAGATGCGACGCGGCTCGTCAGTGATGCTCAGGTAGTAGATGACCCGCTTGCCGGTCTTCGTCTCGGCCTTGTCCAGGGCCTCCAGCACGGCCTTTAGGCGGTCATCGTAGCTCGAGTTGTAGACGTCGCTGGTCATCTCGTCGTCTTTGATCATGTCCACCCCGCCCATCGCCGTCTCGTAGCACTGCTTGGCGAGCTGCTTGGGCGTCATGCCCATCTTCGGCTTGATGATGTGGAGAGAGAAGGGCCGCTCCTGCTCGCCCATCAGCTCGCGAATGCCCGGCACGCCGAACTTCGGGCCCTTGAAGTTCGCCAGCAACTTCTCCGGAATGAACACGTCCAGGAGGCGCAGCCCCTTGCTGAACGCGAAGCAGTTGCCTGCGATGCTAAGAAGCATCATCGGCACATTGTCGGTCCAGGCATCTATCGGGAAGGCGAGCTGCACCACCGCAGCGCGCTTGTATGGGCTGTCGGTGGGGACCTCGTAATAGCCCACCATCTTGCCGCACAGCCGCTGGCGGACCTCCAGCGTATGATCCGGCACGTCCTGCCAGGTTCCCGTCGAACCCTCGAGGACCATGGCCTGAATCAGCGAGAAGTGCTCGATAAAGTCCTCGCCCGCCAGCTCGTCGGCCACGTAATACGTCGCCATTATGTGCGTGCTGCGGTCGATGCCGTCGAGCGTCTGTTCGAATATCTCCGGATAGTAGTAACGCGTGTACATGGATCGCTTCGCCTTTCTTCCTGGGCCGATGGCCCTCGCCCCTCTCGGGACGGGGGCGCTGCGGACAGAGCAAGGTACCCACTCCGGCCACACCTGTCAATTTTCCGGCACGCTACGCCTTCCCGGCCAGCTTCAGCTTGGCATTGTTCTCGCCGCCGTTGAGGAGGTAGAGCAGCGGCAGCGGCCTGTCCACGCCGTCGATCCACGCATCCCGCGCCGCCCAGGGCGTCTCCGAGAGCACCTGGGTCAGGTCCATCCAGTGCTCCAGCCGGGCCGGCGGCAGGTTCCACGTCATGTGGGAGTGGTTGGTCGGCGCGTACTGCTTGTACTCCTTCATGGTCGCGTACTTGGGCACCAGGAAGGAGTGCGGCCAGGTGTAGGTTGAGGCGTTGCAGACAACCTCGGCCAGCTCGGGGGGCAGATCGACGCTGTAGGCCTCGTCCCACAGGAGCGAGAACATGCCGGTCAGGTCGCTGTAGCTCAGCCGGGCCGCTATGCCCTCTATGCCGCCGGGCGAGACGAACCGCACGTTGTTCCCGCCGCCGGCGAACTCATACCACCTACCGGCCGCCCCCATCGAGACCCCGTTCATGCACTCGCTGACGGAGGCGCCGGGCGCGGCCGCCCAGTTGAGGCTGGCGGAGCCGGAGTTCTCGCCGTCCACAAACCCCTTCTCCATCCACGGCTCGTCGCCCGTGCAGGGGACCTCGAGCTTCTCGCACGCGAGCTTGATCTCCCACGGCTCCCAGACCTTCCGGAAGTCCATGAACAGCGGGGGATTGCCGCCCGTGAGCCAGGTCATGACCAGCATCGTCAGGACGCCCTGCGCGTCGGACTCGGTCGCGTAAGGCACGGGCGCCTTGCGCCCGCGGTGATCGAAGGTGGCGTTGAACAGGCTCTCCATCGGGTCGGCCACGGGCATCGGCACGCAGCGGGGGTCGGAGCCCCATTCGAGCTGGCTCTGGAAGCCGCCACCGACCGCGTCCAGATCGTCCATGATGTCGCGCACGATGAGGTACATCGCCAGCGAGAGGTCGAACTTCTCGTCGTCGGCCTCATCGCGCAACTCGATGCGGTCCCCGACGTACCGGTTGAACCACGCCCGCAGCGCCTTGACCTCCTTCTTGTCGTACGCGCCGCCGGTCAGCATGTCGCCCAGGAGCTTCATGTCCAGGCGCGTGATCTCGATCCCGAAGGTATTGCGCGTGGGTATCACGTGGGCCAGGCAGGTCTCGATGCCCATGGAGTCGTGGCCGAAAATCACCACGCGCCGCCCTTTCAGGCCCGCGGCCGCCAGCGCGCCGTAGCACCAGTCGATGAGCGCCTCGGCCGTTTCGGGCGTCATCCTCGGCTTCTGGCCCGTCGCCAGCCAGTCGCCCACGTTAAGCGTCGTCAGACGGCCGCCCTGCGCCAGCGCACCGTTCACGCCGTGGGAGTAGACCATCCCGGGCTTGGAGCCGTTATTGCCGCAGGTGAT
The DNA here is from genome assembly GCA_964534775.1 of uncultured candidatus Brocadiaceae bacterium. Lineage (GTDB taxonomy): Bacteria > Planctomycetota > Brocadiia > SM23-32 > SM23-32 > CAZHPE01. Next base: position 58,416 of record CAZHPE010000001.1, on the reverse strand, counting down.
GTTGATGGGGATGTCCTTGGGAAGGTGGCTGAACAGGCTCATGAGCGTGGGCTGCGGGAACGCCCAGGTATCGGGCGTGACGACCACGGCGTCGACGCATGCCTCGCGGAACTGCCGCGCGACGACGTCCGCGTCCCGCTCGCCGCCGACCACCACGTCCGTCCAGACGACGTTCACGGGCCGACCGTCGGGTATCTTCACGCCCTTCGCGATGGTCTCGGCAGCCATCCGGACGATGTTGACGCAGCGCTCGCGCGCCTCCGGAGGGATGCGCGGATCAGCCGCCGAGCATACGCCGAACGTCACCGCGTTGACCGCTGCATCCGCGGGTGCCGAAAGCATCTGTGCCTTGGCCATGGTGAAGACCTCCTACCTGGTAGCGGAAAAAACCTGACACTGAACGTCGCACGCCGAACGCACGCACTGCGCCTGCCATCGCCCGTCCTGCCCGCCGCGCGCCGCACGGCGGACGTTCGACAAGCAATGTATGGCCCCGGCGCGCGTCTGTCAATAACGAGCCGGACGCGGCGGCGACGAAGCGGGCTCATCCCATTGAAAACCACGCCGGATGTGATATTCTACCATAGTGCGTCCCGGATCGACGACGCCGGTGGCGCGCGCCCCCGCCAAATGGGCGGGCTTTTGTGGGATCATTCCCTATCTGATAGACTCTCGCGAACCAGGGACGGGGCCGGTTGGCATACCCTTCAAGGCAGGATGACAATGGGATCAAAGTTTGCGGCTGAAAGGCTTTCGGGCGTCTGGTCCGCAGCGCCGACGCCGTTCACGGACCGGATGCAAGTGGACACGGTGGCGGTCAGGCGAATGGTCGAGCACCACCTGCGCCTCGGCGTGAAGGGGCTGTTCCTGGCGGGGACGAACGGCGAGGGTCCCTGGATGACGGACGAGCACCGGCGCGTGCTTGTCAGCACCGTGGTCAGGTGCGCGAAGGGCCGGCTGCCGATCGCCGTCCAGGTGACGGACAATTCGGCCGCCCGAATCCTTGAGAACGCGCGCGTTGTCAAGGGGGACGGGGCCGACATCGCCGTCATCGCACCCCCCTATTTTCCGTTCCCGTTGATGGCCGGCAAGATGCTGGGCCTCTACCAGGAGGCCATCCGCAAGAGCCCCCTGCCAGTGGGCATCTACGACCGGCCGGGCACAAACGGCTTCGCCGTGAGCAACGCGGACCTGGGCAAAATATATGCCGAGAAGAAAGTCATCCTGGTCAAGGACAGTTCGTCGGACCCCGGGCGCTGCAAGATCGCCCTGGCTGCGAGGCGCAAACGCCCCGCCCTGCGGCTTCTGAACGGGAACGAGTGGCAGTGCGACGTCTACATGAAGGCGGGCTACAACGGGCTGCTGCTCGGCGGCGGGGTGTTCAACGGCTACCTGGCGAACATGATTGTCGCGGCCGCGCAGGCGGGCGACTTTGCCCTCGTAGAGCGCCTTCAGAGGCGCATGAGCCGCATCATGTTCGCCGTATACGGCGGCAAGAAGCTCACGTGCTGGCTCTCGGGCGAGAAGAAGCTCCTGGTCGAGATGGGGGTCTTCCGGACGTGGAAGAACTTCCCGGATTACCCGCTCACGGCCTCATGCGTCAAGGCCATTGCGCGCGTGCTGGAGCGGGATGTCGACGTGTTGATGCCGCGTAAAGGGGAAAGCCATGCCTAAGGAAGTGATGCGGAGGCGGGCCTCGGACAATGCGTATCTGCACAAGGACTTCCACGGGGCCTTGAGCCGGGGCGTCGAGTACGTGCACGAGCACTTCGGCGAAGGGGCCGTCCAACGGTATCTGCGCCAGTTCACCGCCGCCTTCTACGCGCCCCTCATCGAGGCCGTGAAGGAACATGGCCTCAAGGCCATCAAGGAGCATTTTGAGAATATCTACGAGCTCGAGGGCGGCAAGGTCAAGACGCGGCTGTCCGAGGACGAACTGGTCATAGAGGTCGAGGCCTGCCCCGCCGTCATGCACATGCGCGAGCACGGATACCACGTGGCCCGGCTCTGGCGCGAAACGACCGGAACGGTCAACGAAGCCCTCTGCGAGGGAACTCCGTTCGCCGCGGAGATGCCCGAGTACGATGAGGGGACGGGGCGCTCCGTCGTGCGGTTCTATCGGAGGTGACCATGATACCTTGCACGGACTTCATCCCGGCGTATTCCGAGTTGTTCAAGTTCCTGGAGCAGGAGGGCGGCACGGAGGCCGTCGTCGATTTCTGGAACTATCTCTCCGACACCTTCCTGGGCAACCTGCGCGACCTTGTGACAGAGCACGGCATACGCGGCTGCTGGCTCTACTGGACCCACACGCTCAACGAGGAGGCCGCCGACTTTACGATGGCGTTGGACGAGGAGGCGGGCGAGTTCCGGATCAACATGCACCACTGCCCCTCGAAGGGACTCCTGCTGGAGCTGACCCACATCGAACCGTACCACGACTACTGCGGCCACTGCGACGTGCTCTACCAGCGCGTCCTCGACCCCCTGGGCTTCAAGCACATACCCGACAGATCCGAGTGCCACAGGGCCCGGTGCAGCGTGGTGATAAAGGACGTGAGGAAGCAGGCGCCCGAGGGCGCCTCGTAGGGGCCACCGAGGAGAAAGCGTATGGAAATGAGACCGAGCCGGGTTCTGCGAAAGCTGCGCGAAGGACGCCTGGCGATCGGCGCGAAGATCAACTCCGCCGACCCGCGCATGGTCGAGATCGCGGCGTCGAGCGGTTTCGACTGTATCTGGCTCTGCAACGAGCACGTGCCGACCGACTGGATCCCCCTGGAGAACCAAGTGCGCGCGGCGAAGCTCCACGACGTCGACGCGATGGTCCGCGTCTGCCGGGGGAGCTACTCCGACTACATCCGCCCGCTCGAGATGGACGCGACGGGCATCATGGTGCCGCACATCCTGAGCGCGCAGCAGGCCCGCGAGGTCGTGCGCATGACGCGGTTCCATCCCGTCGGCCGGCGGCCGCTCGACGGCGGGAACCTCGACGGCTTCTTCTGCAAGATCGACCCGCTCACCTACACCGAGCAGGCGAACCGGGAGCGCTTCATCGTGTTCCAGATTGAGGACCCCGAGCCGCTCGAAGAGCTGGACGAGATCGCGGCGGTGCCGGGCTACGACATGCTGCTGTACGGCCCGGGCGACTTCTCCCACGGCATCGGCAAGCTCGGGCAGTGGGACGCTCCGGAGATAGCGGACGCCCGCGCGGCCGTCGTCGAGGCCGCCGCTAGGCACGGCAAGTTCGCGGGCACCGTGTGCGCCCCGGCGGACGTGCCGAAGATGTGGGAGATGGGCTACCGGTTCCTGAACGTCTGCGCGGACGTGGTGGGCCTCTGGAAGTATTTCGACGGCGTGATCGAGACCGTTGCCAAAACCGGTTTGATTCCAGCGGGAAAGGACTCGGCGACATGAACGTTATGGAGAGCTTTTCCCTCGAAGGGAAAGTCGCGCTCGTGACGGGCGGGGCGGGCCTGTACGGGCGGCAGATCGTCGCGGGGGTCGCGGAGGCTGGCGCAAAGACCTTCGTGGCCTCGCGCAACCTGGCGGCCCTGGAGGAAGTGGCCGAGCAGGAGCGCGCCCGGGGCCTGGACGTGACGGCGCTTCAGTTCGACCTCGCCGAGGAAGAATCCATCCTCGCCCTTCGCGACACGATCTACGATCAGGCGGGGCAATTGGACGTGCTCGTGAACAACTCCGTGCTCCGGCCTATGAAAGCCTGGACCGATCCCGTCGAGACGTGGAAAGAGAGCATGGAGGTCAACGCCACCGGCCTGTTTCTGGTCACGCGGGCCTTCGCCGAGAAGATGGGGGATGCCGGGCGCGGCAGCATCATCAACATCAGCTCGATCTTCGGGATGGTCGGGCCAGACCTCTGGATCTACGAGGAAGTTGGCTGGCCCCAGCCGCCGGACTACTTCTTCCACAAGGCCGGCATGATCAACCTCACACGCTATGTGGCCGCCCACTACGGAGCGCGCGGGGTGCGATGCAACACCATCTCGCCGGGCGGTTACTTCACCGACCAAGAGCAGGGGTTCCTGTGGCGCTACGAGAAGAGCACGTGCCTCGGCCGCATGGCGGGCGACAACGACCTGAAGGGCGCGATCGTGTTCCTGGCCAGCGACGCCGCGGCCTACATCACGGGCGTGAACCTGCCCGTGGACGCCGGCCGCACGTGCAAGTGAGCAAGGGGAGGTGACCGTTACATGGCCAAGGGCGACCTGCTCGTAATCAGCGGCGGCGAGGTCATCACACCGCTGGAGACCATCCGGTCCGGGCGCGTGGTACTCAAGGGCGGGAAGATCGCCGCGGTCGGTCCTGCCCGGAAAGTGACCGTCCCGAAGGGGGCTCGCAGGATATCGGCGCACGGCAAGAAGGTCCTGCCGGGGTTGATCGGGACGCATATTCACGGCATGTGCGGCACCAACGCCAATGAGGGCGCCGAGGCGGTCCTGAACATCCGGCGCAACCTGATCCGCTACGGCGTGACCGGGTTCCTGCCGACGCTCGGCTGCCTGGGCGAGCAGGAGCTGAGAGAATGCCTCGATGAGGTGAGGGCCGCGGCCCGGGACTCTTACGACGGCGCGCAGATCCTCGGCGTGCACCTGGAGGGACCGTACTTCCATCCCGCATACGGCGCGTTCCCGGGAAGACACCTCGCCGTCCCCTCGGCGCAGGCACAGGAGCGGTTGATCCGCCTGGGGAAGGGGATCGTCAAGATAGTCACGCTCTCGCCGGAGTTGAAGGGGGCGATCGGGTTCATCAAGAGGCTGGCGGCGAATCGCGTCGTGGCAGCGATCGGGCACTCGGAAGCGGACGCAAAGGTGTTCGCGAAAGCGGTCGATGCGGGCGCCAGCCACGTCATCCACCTCTACGACGCCATGCGGCCCCGCTCGCCGGAGGTGGAGCCGGGCACCGAGTGGCCGGCGCTGGCGGACCTGATCCTGTGCGAGGACCGTCTGTGCGCCGAGCTCATCGTGGACGGCATCCACGTGCAGCCGCTGCTCATGAAGCTCGCGGTGCGCGCCAAGGGCGTGGACCGGCTCGTGATCGTCACCGACAGCACAAAGGCCGCTGGCATGCCGCCGGGCAGGTACGAGTTCGCGCCCGGAATGCCGGTCGTCTCCGACGGCGTCTCGTGCAGGACCGCGGACACGCTGGGGCTGTCAGGCAGCCTGCTGACGCTCAACAAGGGCGTGATCAACATGTCACGCATGGCCGAGCTGCCCCTGTGCCAGGCCGTCCAGATGGCCACGCTGAACCCGGCGCGCCTCATCCGTGCAAACCGGCGAAAGGGTAGCCTGGAAGCGGGCAAGGACGCCGACATCTGCATCGCGGACGAGAACATGCAGGTCGAGACAACGATCATCCGCGGCAAGGTTGTTTTCGCCCGATCCTGACCGGCTGGTCCGCCCGCCCGAACTACGCCCGCCGAGGCGCGCTCTTGGCAACGAAGGACCCAGGCGCAAAACACGACCGTGATTGCCACGGGAAAGGGAGAGGAAATGTCGAAGCTGAAGGCCGGAGCGGCGAAGACCGACATCACGCCGGATTACCCGGTGTGGATGGACGGGAACCCGCGGGACCGCAAGAGCGAGGGCGTGCACGATCCCCTCTCGGCGCGCGCGCTGGTCGTGGAGGGCGCAGACGGGCCTTTCGCGCTGGTGAGTGCGGAGATCTGCGGGCTCTGGGAGGATACGGTCGCCGAAATTCGCGCCGCCATCTCGGACGCGGCCGGCATCCGGCCCGAGAGGCAGCTCATCGCCTGCGCGCACGTCCATTCCGGCCCGGCGACCCGCGGGTTTCTCTGCCCGCGCGAGACGGAGTACAACGCGTGGCTGGTGGATAAGCTCGCGCACCTCGTCGCAGAGGCCCGGCACAACGCCGCGCCGGCCCTCGCGGGCTCCGGCTCGGGGCAGGAGTTCACCATCAGCGAGTGCCGCCGGCTCTGGCGAAAAGACGGCACGATCATGATGAACTGGGAGGATTTCCCCTGGGACGACATTCTGGGCCCGGCCGGGCCGGCCGATCCGGAGGTGGGCGTCGTGCGCATCGACGCCGTGGACGGCCCCACCATCGCCGTAATCTACAACCACGCCGGCCACCCGAACACGCCGCCGGGCACCTGGTTCGAACTCAGCGGCGACTATCCCGCCTTCGCCTCCGCCATGATCGAGGGAGAGTTGGGAGGCGTGGCCCTGTTCACCAACGGCGCGCAGGGCAGCGTGGACATCCCCGCCTTCCGCGAGCGCGACTGGGATGGGGTGGAGCGCAAGGGCACGTGGCTGGCCCGTGAGGTGCTGAGCGTGGCCAAAGACATACGGCCGGCATGCGACCTGGCCGCTGCGGTGCGCACGAGTTATCCGGTGGCCAAACGCACGATCGACCCGGATTACCTGAAGTGGGCCCGCAAGATCGCCGCCGAAACGGGTGAGCACGTTGTGAACATCCGCGACGGCATCGATGACGAGATATACGCGCGGATGTGCGTGGAACTGGCGGACAACGGCATTGACAACTACGAACTCGATATGGTCGGCTTCACGCTGGGGGGCGCGGCGTTCGTGAGCTATCCCGGGGAGTTGTTCACGGAGATCGGCCTGCAGATCAAGCGCGCGAGCCCCATCGAGCACACGTTCATCGTCGACCTCGCCAACGGATCGTTCGGCTACGTTCCCACGGCCCGCGCGATCGAAGAGGGCGGCTACGCCACGCGGCCGGGGTCCGGTCAACTGGATGCGCACGCCGAGGACATCATCGCGGAGCACGCCCTGGCGCTCTTGAGGCGGCTCAACGCGAAGGCGACGCACTGAACCCACTATCTGTCCCAAGCTTTCGGGAGATTGAGAAGATGGCAAGACTGGCAGTGGCGGGCGGCAGGCCCGCGGTGCCCAAGGGCACTATCAGGAATTGGCCGGTTCTGGACGCGACGGACCGGAAGGCCGTCCTTCGGGTGCTGGAGCGCGGCGTCGTGGCCGGCGGCACCGCACCGGAGGCTGTGAAGCTGGAGAAGGAATGGGCGAAGTACTGCGGTCGGAAGTTCTGCCTGGCCACCAACAGCGGCACGGCGGCGCTTCAGATGGCGCTGGCGGCGGCGCAGGTGGGGCCGGGCTCTGAGGTCATTACCTCCGCCTTCACGTTCCTGGCCTCGGCCAGTTGCGCGCTGCACCAGAACGCCGTGCCGGTGTTCGTCGACATCGACCCGCGCACCTACAACATGGACCCGAGGAAGATCGAGGCATCCATCACGCGGCGGACCAAAGCGATCGTCGTGCCGCACATCCAGGGCCTGATGGCCGACATGGACAAGATCGTGCGCATCGCGAGGAAACACAACATAGTCGTCATCGAGGACGCCGCGCAGGCCCACGGCGCAACCTACAAGGGCAAGGTGTCGGGATCTATCGGGGACATGGCGTGCTTCAGCCTGAACAACCTGAAGAACCTCTGCGGCGGCGAAGGCGGCCTGCTGGTGACCGATGACGAGACCTGGGCCCACCGGGCCGGCCTCGTGCGCATGTTCGGCGACGAGGTGGACGACGAGAGCCAGTTGCGCGTTTACAATGCGAGCATCCTCGGCTACATGTACCGCACGCAGGAGCTCCCGGCCGCCTTCGCGCGGGCGCAGCTTCACAAGCTGGACCGCCTCAACGCCCGGCGCCAGGCGAACGCGGCCTATCTGACCGAAGAACTCGGCAAGATCCCCGGCGTCATACCCCCGTACGTGCCGCCGAAGCAGACGCACGTCTACTTCATGTATAACGTGCGCTTCGACCCGACGAAGGCCGGCGTGAAGGCGAGCCCGGCCCAGTTCCGCACGGCCGTCGAGAAGGCGCTCTACAAGGAGGGCCTTGCGATAGGCCAGTGGCAGACCATGCCCGTGCCGGCGCAGGACCTGTTTCAGACGATGTGGGGCTACGCGAAGACCGGGTGCCCGTGGGACTGCGACAAGTACAAGGGGAAGATGAAGAAAAGGAAACGCTCCGACCAGCCCTACAACCCGGACGACTATCCGGTCGCCCAGGCGCTGTGCGAGAGCTACACGGTCGTCCACGGCATCCATCCGCCCAACATGCTCCGGCAGATGAAGCTCTACGTCAAGGCCTTCCACAAAGTGTTCGATAATCTGGACGTGGCCATGGAGCACGAGGACGACCGCATATTCCCGCACGCGGAAGGCTCGATCTACGGGTCCGGGTGAATCGGCTCATACGACTGCGAGAGGGCGTTGCTCCGTTGAAAACCCGTTCTCGCCTTCTCAGTGTTTGGGTAGGCCGGGCGTCTCGCCCGGCCGCATGGCGCTTCTGACACCCCCGGCTCTGGCGCCGGGGGCTACCGGGATGGAGCTTTTCAACAGAGCGAGAGGGTTCCGCGATGAAGACAAGAGGACTGTTCGCCAGAAGTTTCATGGACTTCGAGCTGAGGGAGTTCGAGCTGCCCGCCCTGGGCGATAACGATGCCCTGGTGAAGGTGCACGCCTGCGGCGTGTGCGGCACGGACGTCCACTTCGCCAGGGATGCCGAGGGCGAATACAACGCCCTCGGGCACGAGATCGCGGCCGAGGTCACGGGAGTCGGCAGGAACGTGACGAACGTGAAGGTCGGCGACCGCGTCATCATCGAGGACGTCGGCATGTGCGGGATGTGCGTGAACTGTAAGAACGGCGACCCGCACCTGTGCCGCCGGATGCACGAGCTTGAGGGGCGCCCCGGCATGGCCGAGTACATGGTCGTCCACGAGCGCCTCTGCGACCCGTTCGAGGGCCTTGACTACCTGCTGGCCTGCCTCACCGAACCCCAGGCGGTCTCGCTCAGCGCGGTGCTCCACGCGGACATCCCGCTGGCGGGCGATGTGGTCGTGTTCGGCCCGGGCCCGCTCGGCATCATGTGCGTGCGACTGGCGAAGCTGCGCGGCGCGGCGGCGGTGGGGCTGGTCGGGTACGAGGCCGGCAGGCCGATGGAGAAGGCGCGGCTCGAGGTCGGCAGGAAACTCGGCGCGGACTTCGTGGTCGACTCCGCCGCGGAGGACGCCGTGGAGGCCGTCCACAAGCACTTTCCCGAAGGCGCGGACCGCGTCATCGTTACCAGCCCGCCCCAGAGCATGGAGGTCGCGATCGAAACCGGCCGCTTCGGCGAGACCGTCTCGTTCATCGGCATCCACCTGGGCGGTAAGTCGAGCATTACGGTGGACGTGAACGAGCTCGTCTTCAACAAGCGGACCCTCACCCCCACGTTCGCCGAGCCGGCCATCAAGTTCCCAATGTCGCTGAAGCTCCTGCAAAAGGGCATGATGCCCGCGCAGGATATAATCTCCCACACGTTCCGCCTCGAGGATTACGAGGCGACATTCAAGGGGATCGTCGAGGCCGATCAGCCCATCATCAAGGCCGTATGCACCCCTCACGGGTAGGGGATGGGCGACCGGAGCGAAAGCTGCGCCAGGCGGCCCGGCATGGACCCCTCACGGTTAGGCGATGGGTACCCGCATGGCTGCGGCGTGGCGTGCCCACGGACTAGGGAGGAGACATGTATAGAGTGCTGGTGGTAGGGGGGGGCAGCATCGGAGAGCGCCACGCCCGGTGCTTCATCAACACGGGCCGGGCCGAGGTGGCGCTGTGCGAGACCAAGCCGGAACGCCGGGATGAGATGGCGGCCAGGTATGCGCTCTCCGCCACATTCGATGATTTCGATGGGATCGACCTGTCCCGGTTCGACGCGGCGGTTATCTGCTTGCCGCCCCGCCTCCACGTGCCCTACGCGCGCCGGGTGATTGACGCCGGCTGTCACGCCTTCATCGAAAAGCCGCTCTCGCTGGATCTGGCGGGCGTCCCCGAGCTTGGGCGCACCGCTGAGCAGAAGGGGCTCACCATCGGCGTGGCCTTTCTGCTACGGGCGACGCGCATTGCGAAGGTGGTTAAGGACGAGATCGACTCCGGCCGGGCCGGGGAGATTCTGGACATCACCTGCGTCTGCGGCTACGACCATCGCGTCGCCCGCCCGGACTACCGCAGCACCTACGCGGTCAGTAAGGCGATGGGTGGCGGCGCGATTCCGGACCAGCTCTCGCACCGGGCCAACCTGATCCAGTGGTTTTTGGGCCCTGTGAGGCAGGTGGTGGCGAGCTACGAGCGCCTGGCCTGGGAAGATGCGGACGTGGAAGACACGCTCTCGGCGCTGCTGCGCTTTCGCGACAGCAGCGCCATGTGCAACATCCACGTCTCAATGTGGCACCCCTGTCAGACCAACCGGGTCACCCTCTCAAGCAATGACAAGCAAGTAATCTGCGACAACTCGCTCGAGAAGGTGGGCATCCTGCATCGCGAGACGGGCGAATGGAACTGGACGCCGGTGCCGGCCGGCAAGCGCGACGCGAAGGGCCAAGTGGATGAGCCCTTCGTGCTCGAGGCAAACAACTTCCTCGACGCCGTCGAAGGGAAGGCCGAAATCCTGTGTTCTCTCGAGGAAGCCGCGCACACAGTTGCGATCTGCATGGCCGCCGCCGAGAGCGGGCGGCTCGGCCGCGCCGTGGAGATATAACCGACCGGCCGAGAGCCAACAGGTCGGAGGAAAGGACGCCCCCCATATGGCAGCCCTCGTGCCGGACGCAGACAACATACGCCTGGCCATGCTCGGCATGGTCGACGGGAACGGCCACCCTTACTCCTGGAGCGCCATCTTCAACGGGTACGATCGGGAGGCGATGGCGGACTGCCCCTACGCCACGATCCCCGAGTACCTCGGCGCCGAGGACCCCGCGACGCTCCAGATCGAGGGCGCCCGCGTGACCCACATCTGGACCGACGATCCGACCGCTGCCGAAAGGGTCGCCGCGGCTTCGAGGATACCCAACGTCGTCGAGACGGCCGCGGACGTGATCGGCCAGGTGGACGCCGTCATCATCGCCACCGACATCGGGCACGAGCACGTGGACCGGGCGCGCCCGTTTATCGAGGCCGGGCTGCCGATCTTCGTCGACAAGCCGCTCGTCGATAACGAGCCCGACCTCCAGGCCTTTCACGCCTGGGTGCAGGAAGGCAAGGCGCTCATCTCCTCGAGCGCCTTGCGCTACTCGCGCGAGTTCGCGGCGGCGCGGGAGCAGTTGGGCGAAATCGGAGAGCTGCGGTTTCTTTCGCTCTCCACGGCGAAGACCTGGGAGCGCTACGGGGTTCACGCCCTGGAAGGACTGTATCCCCTTGTCGGGCCAGGGTTTACCTCCGCGCGCAACACCGGCACCATAGACCGCAACATCGTCCACCTGGAGCACGAGCGCGGCGTTGATGTGGTCCTGATCGCAATAAAGGACATGCACGGCGGGTTCGGGCACCTCTCCGTCATGGGCACGAAGTCGGACCTGAAGGCTAGCGTTTCCGACACGTTCTACGCATTCAAGACGCAGCTCCAGAGCTTCGTGGATTATCTTCGCACCGGCGAGCGGCCGATCCCGTGGCCGCAGACGGTCGAGATGATGAAGATCATCATCGCCGGCACCCGCAGCCGCAAGGAGGGCGGGCGCAAGGTTCCGCTGGACGAGATAAGCGAAAGGACGGCGTGAGCATGAGCGAGATGATGAACCCCGACATCCCCCCGGGATGGACCTTCACGGAGGCGGACCGCGCGTTTGCGGCGGAGCTGCAGGCGCGCCTTCCGGAACGCCTCTTCGACGTCCACGCGCACCTCTTCCACAAAGAGCATCTGGACCCCTACGGCGCCTTCTACGCAAGCGGTCCGCCGGAGTACGACCAAGCGACCTGGCGCCACTACATCGGCGGCCAGGTGGGCGCCGAATGCCTCTGCGGCGCCCTGTTCACGCCCCACCCCAGCCGGGACGGCGATCCCGACGCGGCCAACGCATACGTGGCCGCGCAGGTTGCTGACGCCCCGGGGTGTGCGGCTTCCATCCTTGTTTACCCCGAGCAAACGCGGGAGGCCGCCGAGGCGCTGCTTCAGAACCCGCGCGTGCGCTGCTTCAAGCCCTACCACGTCTACAGCGGGAAATCGCCCTCGTACGAGTGTACGCTGGATGAGTTCGTGCCCGAGTGGGCGTGGGAGCTGGCCGAAGAGCGCGGGCTGGTCATCCTGCTTCACATGGTGCGGCTCGGCGCGCTTTCGGACCCGCAGAACCAGAAGAGCATCGTCACCCGATGCGAGAAGTACCCGAACGCCAGGCTTCTGCTGGCCCACGCGGCACGGGGATTCAACGCTACCAACACCGTGAAGGGCATCTCCGCGCTGCGGGGGCTCGAGAACGTCTGGTTCGATTCGGCGGCCATCTGCGAGGCCGAGCCGTTCGCGGCCATCCTGGACGAGTTCGGCCCGCGCCGCCTGCTGTGGGGCACCGACTTCCCGGTCTCGCAGGAGCGCGGGCGCGCCGTCACGCTCGGAACCGGTTTCGTCTGGGTCGCCACGGACCAGATGGAATGGAATGAGAGGGCGTTCTTCGGCGAACCGGTCATGGTCGGCCTGGAATCGCTCCACGCGCTGCTCAGGGCGGCCGATGGCGGGTTCCTGAGCGCAGAAGACCTCCAGGACGTCTTCTGCGACAACGCCCTGCGCCTGCTCGGCATGAAGGCAGAGACGGAGGGCGTCGTCCAGGACCTCTACCGCGAGGCGAAGACCATCATCCCCGGCGGGACGCAGCTCCTTAGCAAACGCCCCGAGATGGAAGCCCCGGATCAGTGGCCCGCTTACTTCCGCGAGGCGCGCGGGTGCGAGGTATGGGACCTGGACGGGAGGCACTACTACGACGTCGGCAAGACCGGCATCTCGGCATGCCTGCTGGGGTTCAGGAACCCGGATGTAACCCGCGCGGTCCAGCGCCGCATCGCCCGGGGCAGCTTCTGCACGCTCAGCCCGCCCGAGGAGGTCGAGCTCGCCAGGCTCCTTTGCGAGCTGCACCCATGGGCGGAGCAGGTGCGGTATGCGCGCACCGGTGGCGAGATAATGAGCATTGCGGCCCGCATAGCGCGCGCCACGACCGACCGCTCGCTGATCGCCATCTGCGGCTACCACGGCTGGCACGACTGGTATCTCGCGGCGAACCTCGGCGAGAACGACGCCCTGCGCGGCCACCTGCTCTCCGGGCTCGATCCGCTCGGGGTGCCGAGGGAGCTCCGCGGCACCTCGCTCACCTTCACCTACAACAACCGCGAGGAACTGACGAGAATCCTCGACGAGCACGGGGACCGGCTGGCGGCGGTCGTCATGGAGCCGTGCCGCTACCGGGACCCCGAGCCGGGGTTCCTCGAGTTCGTCCGCGACGAGGCGCACAGGGCCGGGGCGCTGCTGGTCTTCGACGAAGTGTCGATCGGCTGGCGGCTCGCTCTGGGCGGGGCGCATCTTAGGCTCGGGGTCTCGCCCGACATGGCGGTCTTCGCCAAGAGCATCGCCAACGGCCACCCCATGGCCGCCGTGATTGGAACGCGCGAGGCCATGGAGGGCGCTCACACGTCCTTCATCAGCAGCACATACTGGACGGAGGGAATCGGACCGGCGGCGGCGCTCGCCACCATCCGGAAGATGCAGGAGGTAGATGTGCCGGCGCACTGCGCACGCATCGGCCGAAAGGTCCAGGACGCCTGGCGCGCGGCGGCCGGGCGGCACGGACTTCCGGTAGAGGTTGAGGATACCTACCCGGCCCTGGCGCACTTCGCTTTCGAGCACGCGCTCGCCGCCGAGCTCAAGACCCTCTACATTCAGCTCATGCTGGAGCGCGGCTACCTCGCCGGGCTGTCCATCTCCGTTACGCTGGCGCACACTGACCGGATCATCGGGCGCTACGCCGTGGCAATCGATGAGGTGTTCGCCGAGATCGCCGACGCGCTTGAGAAGGAAGAGGTGAAAAAGCGCCTGAAGGGCCCCGTGGCCCACAGCGGATTCCAGCGTCTTCTATAGTTTCGTCAATAGGGGGGCAAGCCATGATCGAATGTCTCAGCACGGGCCTGATCTATCGCAACCCGAAACCCTACCTGCGCGCGATCCACGCCTGGCATCCGTCGCTGGTGTGCCTGCGAGAGAACGAGTTGGTGGCGGCTTTCGACCTGGGGCAGGCGGTGGAGAGCCTCGATTACCGCACCTACGTGTGCCGCTCCAGCGATGGCGGGGCGACGTGGTCGGAGCCGGCGCGGATGTTCGAGGACCCGGTCCCGCGCCGCTCGGTCCACACCGTGCGCATCAACCGGCTCTCCGACGGCACGCTGATCGCCATGGGCGGGCGGATCTTCCGCGACGATTCCGAGGTGGGCATAATCAACCGCGAGAACCTCGGCTATGTGGACACGGAGCTGATCGTTCTGCGCAGCCATGACGAGGGACGCACCTGGGAAGGGCCGGAGACGGTGCGCCCGTCGCTGCCCGGCGGGCGGTTTGAGATCTGCCATTCGGTGGTCGAGCTGGCAGACGGACGCCTGCTGTTCCCGACGGCGATGTTCAAGACATGGGACGGCGAGGCGCCCTATGGCGTGAGGGCCGTGGCGCTGGTCTCGCACGACAAGGGCGAGACGTGGGCCGAGCATCTGGACGTGATCGACCAGTACGGCCGGGACCTCACCAGTTGGGAGCAGTCGCTCCGGCAGCTTCCGGACGGCCGGCTGCTGGCCGTCTGCTGGGCGCTCGATGAGGGTACCGGCCGCACCGATCCCACGCCGTATGCGCTCTCGGAGGACGGGCGCACGTTCTCCGCGCCGCGCCCCACGGGCCTGCGCGGCCAGACCACCAAGATCCACCCGCTCGCCGACGGCCGCATCCTGTGCCTCTACCGCCGGGACGACAGGCCGGGCCTGTGGGCGAACCTTTCGCGGATGGACGGCGACCGCTGGGTGAACCTGGAGGAGGCGCCGATATGGCAGGGGGCGCAGTCGGGCATGGTCGGCGAAGGGGCCAGCGCAGACGAGCTGAGCGCGCTGAAGTTCGGCTTCCCCGGGATGGTGATGCTGCCCGGGGGCGAAATCATGGGCTACTGCTGGTGCTGCGAGGACTGCGTCTACGGCATCCGCTGGTTCCGCATCAGGGTCGCTTGACGCCACGAGATCAGGCCGGCGGCCGATGGCGATAGGGGAGAACAACGGGGCATTGCGTTTCGGTGCTGCCGGTGGCGGTACTTGACCGAATGGGCCTTTTGTGGTACGCTTTTGTGGTACAGTGGTACAGTTGGAGCGTGCTCATCCGTGCTGTTCTTTGCCAAATTCAAGCTTTGACATCCGCAGGTTCGTGGAGTATGCTCCCGCACCTGCAGGCGTATGTTGTTTCGTGGCGGACGCTCGTAATCATCCACATTCTCGCTGGCGTAGATTGTCCAGGGGGTAGGTAGGCATGATGGCTAATAGGTTTGTTGTGTGTGCGGCTGGCGTCGTCCTGTTGAGCGCATTGCTCTTCAGCAGCACCGGATGCAGTTACATGCAGAAGAGGGGTAACGACGCGCTCGACTTCATGGAGTTCGGCATCACGGTCTCGAAGAAGCCCCAACTGTCTCTATACGCGGGATTCGTCAACGTCGTGTCGCTCGGGTACTCTAATGTAGACGGCACGCTTCTTGGCATCGCGCATAGGGATGCCGGCGCGCTGCCGATGCGCCATAAGGCTGGCGGGATCCTCCTGAAGGGAAGCGAGCAGCTCGGATACGAGGATGTCGACTGGGAAGACCCGAACTCGCCCGAACCGTGGCAGGTGGGCATCATCCCGGTGGTCAAGGGGACGAGCATTCCGAAGCACGAGTTGCTCAACTGTCCGAAGCTGCTGCACCTGGGGTGGGTAGGCATCACATTGAACTGCCACTTCGCGGAACTCGCCGATTTCTTTCTCGGCTGGACCACGCTGGACATCATGGGCGACGATGGCGGGGGCGAGTCCATGACGGCGGATGCCGCGGACGAACAGTGATTGCACGCGTGGGGGAAGAGCGAGGCGTGCAGGGAAGGTCGGGATTATGGCGCCGGTCAATTTTGGAATCTGCAATACCTGCCGCAAGCGTGTCTCTTCGGAACATGTAATAAGAGACGGCAAGGTATATATCAAGAAGAACTGCCCTGACTGCGGAGCCACCGAGGCCCTGGTGAGCTCGGACGCGGTCCGGTGGCAGCGCAAGAGGGATATCTGCCACTTCGACCCCGACTCGCCGCTGAAATGCTCGCTGCGCTGCGAAAACTGCAAAGTGCAGCATAATCCGCGCATGATATTCCTGGACGTTACCAACCGCTGCAACATGAACTGCCCCATCTGCATCGCCAACATCCCGAGCATGGGGTTCGAGTTCCATCCGCCGCTCAGCTACTTCGAGAACATCTTCAAGGGCTTGGCGGATATGGAACCCAAGCCGACGGCCGTGAATCTGTTCGGCGGCGAGCCCACGATGCGCGACGACCTGTTCGAGATAATCGAGATGGCCCGCAACTACGGCCTTTCCCCGCGCATCGTCACCAACGGGCTCAGGCTGGCCGACGAGGAATACTGCAAGCGGATATGCGAAGAGAAGGTCCACGTGCTGATGGCCTTCGACGGACTGGACCCCGAGATATATCAAAGGCTCCGCAAGACGCCTGCCGCATATCCAAAGAAGCTGAAGGCGCTCGAGAACCTGAAGAAGTACAGCCGGCACAAGAACACGATCATGTGCTGCGTCGCGCGCAAGATCAACGACAAGCACATGCGGTCGCTGATAGATTTCTGCCATGAGAGCCGCTCTTTCATCAAGTGCCTGCACCTGATCCCGCTCACCGAGACGTGGGAGGACGGGGAGTTCGAGACCGACGTTGCGACCACGACCGAAGATGTCGAGCAGATCGTGGACGAGGCGTTCCCCGAAGGGCGGGTGGAGTTCCTGCCCATGGGCCCGTCGGAAAGCCTGAGGCTGTCGCTCGATTTCTTCGGCGCTGCGCCCCTGCGCTTCGGCGGCGTTCATCCGAACTGTGAGACCGCCACCTACCTGCTGTCCGACGGAGAGCGCTATCGGCCGCTCAGCGATTACCTGAAACGACCCCTGGAGGACATAGCCCAGGATTGGGTCAGCCGCGCCGAGAAGCTGGACGTCAAGCTGGCCCGCCTCGACGCGCACAAGTGGTTCGAGAAATGGCGGGGGCGGCTCATGGTGATTCGGGCCTTCGGCGGCCTGATGCTGGGTGCGTTGGACACGAAGAGGCTCCTGAAGGGGAATCGTTTCCTTGCGGTGGCGCGCATCCTCGGCGGCCTGGCGATAGGCAAGCGGCTGAAAGACCAGCTTCGCAAGCACACCAACGTCCAGAGCGCCATGCTCATGGTGGTGCTGCCTTTCGAAGAGTACCACTCCGTCGAGTCCGCGCGACTGGAGGGGTGCCCCTCGGGGTTCGCCTACGAGGACCCGGAGACGGGCGCAGTGAAAACCGTGCCGGTCTGTATGTGGGGTTTATACAAGAACGACATCCAGCGCAGGATCACGGAGAAGCACCAGTCGGCGGCCGTTGCGGGCTCGTCCTGAGCGATCGAACGTGTGGCAAGTCGCGTCAGATGGCAGGGGCTTATGGGATTTGACGACGAAATCGCCGACCTGTGCCGCGAGTGGGGCCGTAGCGCCTCGCACGTCAACATCCGCAACATCCGGGACTATGTGGTGGGGCTCGATCGCCAAGTCCCGCTCATTGGCGGCCGCACGGTGCCCTATGTCAACCTCGACAACGCCGCCACCACCCCCCCGTTCAAGCTGGTCCTGGACTGTCTGCAGCACTTCTTCGAGTGGTATTCCAGCGTCCACCGGGGCGCCGGATTCAAGTCCCTGCTCTCCACGCACATCTACGAGCGCTGCCGCGAGGTCGTGGCGGAATTCGTAGGCGCCGACCTCTCCCACCACACCCTCATCTTCCTCCAGAACGCCACGCACGCCCTCAACAAGCTCGCCATGCGAATGTGCCGGCCCGAAGGACACATGGTCATATCCACCGTCCTGGAGCACCATTCCAACATGCTCCCGTGGCGCAAGGCCGGTTGCCGGGTGGAGTACGCCGGCATTACGGGCGAGGACGGCGCCCTTGATCTCTCCGACATGGAAAGCAAGATACGCGCCAACGCGGGCAACCTCTGCCTTGTGGCCGTTACCGGCGCCTCCAACGTGACCGGTGAGATGCCGCCCATTCGCCGCATCGCCCGCCTGGCCCACGAACACGGGGCGATGATCGCCCTGGACGCCTCCCAACTCGTCGGTCACCGCCCGTTCAAGATGGGGGCGCCGGACGACCCCGAGAGGATCGACTTCGTGGCCTTCAGCGCGCACAAGATGTACGCGCCCTTCGGGTCCGGAGTGCTTATCGGTCCCAGGTGTGTCTTCGAAAGCGGCGAGCCCGACGTCGTGGGCGGCGGCACGATCAACGCCGTCACGATGGACGAGGTGATCTGGGCCGACCCGCCCGAACGGGAAGAAGCCGGCACGCCCAACGTGCCGGGCGCCCTGGCCCTCGGGGCCGCGATGCACACGCTCAATGCCATCGGCATGGAAAACGTCGCCGAGCACGAGCGCGACCTTACACGCAGGGCCCTGTCGAAGCTCGTGGGGAAACCGGGCGTCGAGCTGTTCGGTCGCACGGACCCCGACCTCGGATGCGACCGGCTGGGCGTGATACCGCTGAGCGCGGACGGCCTGGACCACGGCAAGCTGGCGGCAGTGCTGGCGCACGAGTGGGGCATCGGGGTGCGCAACGGCTGCTTCTGCGCCCAGCCCTACGTGCGGGAACTGCTCGGCATCTCCACCGAAGAGATGCGCGAGATCGCGCAGCGCCTGGCCGAGGGGGGCCACACGACGGTGCCGGGCATGGTCAGGATGAGCCTGGGCGCATACAACACGGCTGAGGAGATCGATTACCTGGTTGAGGCCCTCACCTCCATCATCACCGACGGCCCCGGGGCGAAGTACGTTATGGACAAGCAGTACGGCGATTATGTCCCGGATCCCTCTTTCTTCCGGCTCGAGAGCTACGCCCCGTTCTGACCGTCGAGCCGCCGCTGGCCGCCGCCCCCTGTCCGATCGATCCTCTCCTGGCCCCGCGCCGATGTCGCAAGCAAGCCGGCCGGCGAGCCGGTCTGGAAGAACCCGCTTGGAGAACCCATACGAGGATGGCCCCATGAACGTCATCGCACTCAACAGCAGCCCGAACATGGATGAGGGCGGCACGGCGCTGATCCTGAACCCTTTTGTCGAGGGAATGCAGGAAGCCGGCGCCGCCGTCGAAGTGGTCTATCTGCGCCAGCTCGACATCAATCCCTGCACGGCGTGCTTCGCCTGCTGGCTGAAGACGCCCGGCGAATGCGTGCAGCAGGATGACATGGCCGCGCTCTGCCCGAAGATCGGGGCCTCCGACGTGATCGTGTTCGCCACGCCGGTCTACGCCGATGGCATGACCGGCACGATGAAGACGCTGATCGACCGCTGCATTCCATTGCTGGAACCGTTTTTCGAGGTGCGCGACGGCCATTGCAGGCATCCCGTGCGCCAAGGCGTCAAGCCGGGGAAGGTGGTGCTGGTCTCCGCCAGCGGCTTCACCGAGCTCGACAACTTCGACCCTCTCCTGTGCCACGCGCGGGCCATCGCCGCGAACTTCGGGCGCGAGTTCGCAGGCGCGCTGCTCCGGCCCTGTGCGACGGCGCTCCCGGAGCTTGAGAAGCATGGCATCGCCGTCGGCGGGGTCTACGAGGCGGCCAGGGAGGCGGGCAGGGAGCTCGTGACGGGCGGCAGGGTCGAGGACAAAACCGCCGTGGCCGTCTCGCGCGAACTCGTGCGCCGTGCGATTTACGTCCGGGCCATCAACTCACGCTTCCGCCAAATCTTGAGCGAAGCGGAGGGCGCATAGTCCGTCAACCCGCTTCGCGCGACATGTAGCTCCGTGGCCTTGGCGCCTTCCCAAATTGAAATTCGCAAATCCAAAATCGCAAATGCCCCTCAGTCCAGGTCCGCATCGTCCGGGTGGCGCGGCTCCGTGTCGATGGCATAGATGTCCGGGTCGATGTCGGGCAAATGCGGGTTCGGGTGGCGGCCTGCCTCGTCCATCTCAACCCGCTTGACATGGCTGTCGGCAAAGAGGATCTCGGAACCGCCCTTGTGGTTCATGCCGTCCTTGTTGAAATTCCCCATCACGGCACGCTTGCGATCTGATCCGGCGCCCTCGCCACGGCTCACGGCCCACGGACCACCCCCCGGCCGCGCTCCTATTCCACCCCCGGTCTGTCCCGCCCGCCAGCCTGGAGTTTGGGCGAACCCGCGCGCGAGGCTATTCTTCAGAGGGCGGCGCGGGCCGCCTCCGTTGCTTGGCCTCGCTCCGGCGGCGCTTGGCCTCGAGCCGGCGCTCTTTCGAGGCGCGCGTCGGCCTCGTCCTGCGGCGCGGGATAGGTTTCCGGGCCGCCCGGCGGATCAGGTCGATCAGCCGATCCTGCGCGTCCTGGCGGTTCCGCTCCTGCGCCCGGAACCGCCGGGCATCGACAATCAGCACGCCCTCCTGCGTGACCCGCCTGCCGGCCAGAAGGACGAGACGCCTGCGAACCTCGTCCGGCAGCGAGGGGGAGTTCGCCACGTCGAAGCGAAGCTGCACGGCCGTCGCGACCTTGTTTACATTCTGCCCGCCGGGGCCCGAAGCGCGGACGAACTCCTCCCGGATTTCCGACTCGTCGATCGCGATGGCCGCCGTGATGCGGATCATACCCATAGCTTACCCTCCTCGCATCGCGCGCTCAATCGCGGCCCCCGCAAGTTTGACAAAGCCCCACGGGCTCCCTACGATTGTGGTTGATCGTATCATTCAAGCCACCGCGACAGGGAAACCGCCGGCGCAGGCTGGCGCGACCTGCTTGCACAAGCAATGGAGGGTGGATCGTTCGATGGAAGTAATCGCAAAGTTCCGAGAGCGCCTGAACGCAGGAGATATTTGCCTGGGCGCGAGCATTACGCTCGCCGACCCGCTGGTCAGCGACGCCCTGGGCGATTCAGCCGACTTCCTGTGGATTGACATGGAGCACAGCCCGATGAGCCCGGGGGTGCTCCAGTGCCACCTGCTGGCGGCGCGCGCCAGGGCCGTGCCGGCGCTTGTCCGCGTGACGAGCAGCGAGACCCCTTTCATCAAGCCGGCGCTGGATGCGGGGGCCGAGGGTATCATCGTGCCGCAGGTGCGAAGCGCGGAGGAGGTTCGCCAGATCGTCAGCGACTGCCACTATCCACCGGTGGGAACGCGAGGCTACGGTCCGCGGGTGCCCTCGAACTACGGGCGCGACGGCGGCGCGGAATACATCGAGCGCGCGAACGAGAACGTCTTCGTGGCGGTGCAGGTCGAGAACATGGAGGGACTGGCGGCGCTCGACGAGATTCTGGCCATTGAAGGGCTGGACTCCGTCGTGATCGGGCCCAACGATCTTTCCGGCTCCATGGGCCGGCTCGGGGACCTGGACCACCCCGAGGTGGTCGCGGCCATGCAGACGATCATCGACAAGACCCGCGCCGCCGGGTTGATCATAGGGGCGGGCATGGGCATCAGCCTAGACTTCGCCTGCGTCATGATCGAGCGCGGCATCCAATGGCTGCAGCTCGGCGGAGACGTCGAGTACCTGGTTGAATCGATGGACCGGGTGACGGCGTCCGTGCGGGACCGGTTGGCCCGGAAGCGGTAAGCTCAGCGCACCTCGACGATCTTATAGTCGGCGGGGCCGAAGCCCAGCTCCTCGAGCTTGCGCACCTGGACGTAAGGGTCCTTGCCGTGCAGGCGCTGGAAGAGGTGTCCCTTCTTGCGCATGGGCTTACCACCGATGGGCAGGCCCTCGGGCATGAGCTTTGACGACTTGATCTTGTCCAGACTCGCCTTGTCCACCGCGACGATGTTGCGCCCGGCCAGGATGCCGATGTCGGGCACCAGCGGCGGGGTGCTCATGCCCCAACAGTCGCAGTAGATCGTGATGTCGGTGAGGATGTTGATGAACAGGAGCCTGTCGGGCTTGAAGTGCTTCAGGAACACCGCCGCGACGTGTGCCAGGCCCTCCTGCATAGCATCGAACCGATCCGCATCGGGCGTGAGCGCCTCTGTGGGGCAGATCATGACGCAATGCTGGCAGAACGTGCAATTGTGCCAGCTCACGTTATAGCTGCCCTCTTCGTCGAAGGAGTTGACATTGTTCGGGCACTCCTCGATGCACTTGCCGCAGTGGATGCACTTCTCCCCGTCCCAGACGATGCCGCCGGCGAGGTGATGGACGGCGCCGCGCGTCTTCCCAATGACGCAGCCCATGCCGATGTTCTTGGTGGCGCCGCCGAAGCCGCAGTTGCCGTGGCCCTTCACATGGGACAGGTCGATGAACACCTCCGCATCCCAGACGTTGCCGCCGTATATGGCCTCTTTCAACTCGCCGAAGCCGATCTTCCGCTTGTACAGGTAGTCGCCCGTCCAGCCGAAGCACGAGACGATCGGCGCCCCGACTACCTCCGGCGTATAGCCCCGCCCCGGCGCCCCTGCGACGTCGCCGTCCATCACCGCCACGCTCCTCGCCCCCGCCTGCTTGCACTCCTCCACCAGCATGCGCACGAACAGCGGGCGGATGGTCGTATAGCCCAGGTGCCCCCCAAGGTGCATCTTGATCGCCACCGAGCGATCCTTGACCGTCGACTCCAGGTCCAGCCGCTTCAAGAGCCGGTGGAACTTGGCCGGCAGCGTGTGGTCGGACGAAAGCTCGCGCACCCGTGCATCGGCAAACAGCAACTCGTTCATGCCCAGCCTCCAGACGTCCCCTGTTCTCTCGAAATGCAAGCGATAGAGCCTACCGGGCGGCGCAGAATGCGTCAAGTGACGCGGCCCGCGCGCGGGGCCATGATGTTGCCCTGTGCCGAGTGGCCGACCCGGAGCGGGTCCGTCCCATTCATCGTGCCGGAGGAGCGCGAGGACATGGCATGCAAGAAGATCGTCTGCCTAGGCGGCGGCAGCGCCTACTTCGCGAGGGCGCGGCCAGACCTGGTCGTGGCCGAGGGGCTGAGCGGGAGCGAGATCGTCCTCTATGACATCGACCACGAGAAGGCCGGGATCATGGCGTCGCACGACCGCCGCATGGCCGATGGGGCCGGCTCGGGGATGAGGGTGCGGGCGTGCGGCGACCTGGCGGAGGCCGTGGACGGGGCGGACTTCGCCATCTCCGCCATCGGCAGCTCGGGTGCGGGCGCGGGGAGCGCCTACGGAAGCCCGGCCCACGCGGCCGACATCCTGATCCCGGTATGGCATCTGCCAGATCATCGGCGACACCGGGGGGCCAGCTGGCATGATGATGGGCCTGCGCAGCGTGCCGATCTACCCGGAGATCTGCCGCGAGATGGAGAAGCGCTGCCCCGACGTGGTGCTGCTGAATCACTCGAACCCGATGGCCGTGCTCTGCCGCGCGATGCTCAAGTATACGGGCCTGCCAAACGTCATCGGCATCTGCCACGGCGTGCAGATTGGGCTCCGGCACGCGGCGGACGCCCTGGAGGCGGACCCGCACGAGCTGGACGCCGTATGGATCGGCACGAACCATTACTACTGGTTCACGCGGCTGCGCTGCCGGGGGCGAGACGTCTACCCGGAGCTGATCAGGCGCACGGCCAAGCGCACGCCGAAGCCCGGCTCGGAGATGGCATCGAAGCTCTCGCGCGTCTACGGCTTCCAACTCATCTTCCCCGAAGACACGCACGTCGTCGAGTTCTACCCGTTTCTAGCACAGGTCGGCGGCCCGAAGAACATCCCCTACGGCCTGGGCAAGGTCGGCCACTCCATGTTCAAGCCCGAGGCGGGCGAAGTGGCCGCGCCGCCGGATCGGGCCGCCCAGTTCAAGGCGCTCCAGGAGCTGCTGGCGGGGGCAGAGCTGCCCGGGGAGCCGAGCGACGCCGTCACCGGCGAGGGGCTGGGCTCGCTGGTCGAGGCCATCGCGCTGGGTCGGCGGAAGGCGCACATCGTCAACATCCCCAACCGCGGCTGCGTGCCGAACCGGCCGGACTACGCCGTGCTCGAGGTCGAAGGCGTCACCGACAGCGTCGGGGTGCGCGGGCTGTATGCGGGCGAAGCCCCCCTGGCACTCGCCGGGCTCTTGCAGAAGAGGATTGCCTGGCAGGAAATGGTGGTCGAGGCCGCCGTCAAGGGCGACCCGAACTTGGCCGTGCAGGCGATGCTGCTGGACGAGATGGCCATCCCACCCGAGAAGACCGAGACGATGGTCGGCGAGCTCCTGGCGGCCTCCTCGGGCCACCTGCCGCAGTTCAAGTAGCCGGCCCCGTGGCCGCGCGGCGCGCTTGGAATGATGCAACTATTCTGATAGAATCGTCGGCGTGGCGATAGGGGTACGCGCCGCTCAGCTTCAACCCCCATGGACATTATGAGCAACGGGCGGATCAAGTCGCTTCCGGGAACCGAGGACCTGATGCCGGGCGGGTGGGCGCATTGGCGCGCGCTGCATGAGGCGGCGCGCGGCGCGTTCGAGCTGTTCGGCTACGGCGAGGTGCGCACGCCGATCATCGAGCCCACGTGCCTGTTCGTCAAGGGCACGGGCGAGACGACGGACATCGTGGAAAAGCAAATGTACACCATGGACGCCGGCGAGGGCGAGAGCGTCACCCTGCGCCCCGAAGGCACCCCGTCGGTCGTGCGCGCCTACCAGGAAAACAACCTGCACAAGCGGGAGCCGTATCAGAAGTTCTGGTACGCCGGCCCAATGTTCCGCAGGGAGCGGCCGCAGAAGGGCCGCCTGCGCCAGTTCCACCAGATCGGCGTCGAGGCCATCGGCAGCGCAAGCCCTCTGCTGGACGCCGAGACGCTGATGCTCGCGCGCGATATATTCGAAGACGTGGGGCTAAAGAACCTCCGGGTGCTGGTGAACTCCATCGGCTGCGCCGAGTGCCGGCCCGCCTATCGCGGCGCTCTGAGGGGCCGGTTGGGTGCGCAGCGCGAGGAGCTGTGCGAGGACTGCCGGAGGCGCGTGGACCGCAACGTGCTGCGCGTTCTGGACTGCAAGGAAGCGCCCTGCAAGCAGGTGGCGGCAGAAGTGCCCCTGATGGGCGAGTTTCTGTGCGGCGTCTGCCGGGACCACCACGCGCAGCTTCGGCAGGCTCTCGACGAGATGGGCGTGGCCTACGAGGAGGACGCGTACCTGGTCCGCGGGCTGGACTATTACACGCGCACGGTCTACGAGATCAAGCACGCCGCGCTCGGCGCGCGCGATACCATCTGCGGCGGCGGGCGATACGACGCGCTGGTGGAGCAGCTCGGCGGGCCCGCCACGCCGTGCGTGGGATTCGCGATGGGCGTGGAGGCAACCATGCTGGCCATGGAGGCCGATCTAGGCACCGGCGACGACTCATCGCTGCGCCCGAGCGTATTCGTGGTATGCTTCGAGCGCGAGGGGCTTCGGCGGTGCTTTGAGCTCGTGCAGACGCTGCGGGCCCGGGGTGTGTCGGCCGAGAT
>CAZHPE010000001.1:0-32998 GCA_964534775.1 uncultured candidatus Brocadiaceae bacterium | reverse complement strand
GACTATGAGGCCAAGAGCGCCAAGGCCCAGATGCGCCGCGCCAACCGGCTGAGTTGTCCGTATTGTTTTCTAATCGGTGAGCACGAGCTGAGCGAAAACCTGGTTCTTATCAAGGCGATGGCCGACGGGCGGCAGTGGAGCGTGGCCTGGGCTGACGCCGCTTCGGAGATTCTGCGTAACAACACCGGCGATGTACAGACAGTGGGCTAGCAGATGACACGAGAACGGGGAGGCGCAGTATGAGCGAACCAGATTTCGAGCAATTGGTGGCAGGGTTGCGGGATTTCCGCGCGAGGAGCGAGTCAATCAGCGACCTGGTCGCAGCCGGCGAGGCCGCGATTCAGCCTCTGATACACGCACTGCACTCGGAACGGCAGGAGGGCGCGCAATGGGCGATACTGCGGTGTCTGGGGGCGCTGCGGGCGCGCGATGCCGTCATCGACATCGTGCCGCTCCTGGAGAACCGGCGCAGCCGCACGGCGGCGCACGAGGCACTCGTCCGCATCGTCGGTCAGGACCTCGGCCCGGCCGGAGACCCCTACCTGCGATGGCTCCAGGGCGAAGGCGGGGTTGCCGAGGACAAACCGGGCGCCACGGCCCTGCTCAGGCGCATGACCGGGCATACCGACGACCGCCTGATGTTCCTGGCGCTCCGGGGGGCGGGAGCAGAGTACGAGTCGCCCGGCGGCGGTCGCTACGTTGTGGAGGTGCCCGTCGGAAAGGGGAAGATGCAGACCGCCTCTGTCAGCCTTTCGACCAAGGACCACCAGGGTTCGCTGATTGCGGTCGTATATGCCGATTGCGGCCCCGCCGACCCCAAGCACTACGAGTACGCCCTGAAGCGTAACTTCAAGATGCCCTACGGCGCCATGGCGCTACGCGAGACGAGGAAGGGACCGTACTTCGTCATGTTCAACACCCTGCTGCGGGAATCGCTCAGCCCCCTGGAGCTGAACAAGAGCATCTTCACGATTGCGGAGCGCGCCGCCCGGGTCATGCAGGACCTGGAGGAGGGCCGCGAGCCGGGCGCGAGCGAGCCGTAGCGCTCGCCGTGCCCCGCGCGATCGTTTCCGTCCCCGTCATCGCCTGCGCGGCCGGCCCTACCCCGGTTTTCGCTGCGAGGGCGAGTGCACCATCAAGAGAGGCCAAATGTTGAAGCGAACGCACTACTGCGGAGATCTGCGCGCCGAGCACGTGGGGCGCGAGGTGGTGGTAAGCGGCTGGGTCGCCACCTGGCGCGACCATGGGGGAGTCGTCTTCATCGACCTGCGCGACCGTAGCGGCATCGTGCAGGCCGTCTTCAACCCCGAGCGCGACGCTGACCTGCACGCAAGCGCGGGGCTCCTGCGCAGCGAGTACTGCGTGAGCATCCGCGGGCTGGTCGCGCCGCGGCCCGAGGGCATGGTCAACCCCAAGCTCGCCACGGGCACCGTCGAACTCATCGGCTGCGAACTCCAAACCCATAGCGCGAGCGAACCGCCCCCGTTCGACGTCGATGACCCCGGAGACGTGGGCCTGGACGCGCGGCTGCGCTACAGGTTCCTGGACCTGCGACGGCCGGAGGTGCTGCGCATCTTCCAGTGCCGCCACCGCGCGATGCAGACCGTGCGGCGCTATTTCGACGAGAACGGCTTCATCGAGGTCGAGACGCCCTTCCTGACCAAGAGCACTCCCGAGGGGGCGCGCGACTTCCTGGTACCGAGCCGCATGGCGCCCGGCGCGTTCTACGCCCTGCCACAGAGCCCCCAGCTCTTCAAGCAGATCCTGATGATCGGGGGGCTGGACCGCTACTTCCAGATCGTCAAATGCTTCCGCGACGAGGACCTGCGCGCCAACCGCCAGCCGGAGTTCACCCAGGTCGACGTCGAGATGTCCTTCGTGGACCAGGACGACGTGATGGAGTGCATCGAGGGGCTGATGGCGCGCGTGTTCCAGGAGGTGCTCGGCCGCGAGATCGCGCTGCCACTGCCAAGGCTCGGCTATCACGACGCGCTGGAACGCTACGGTACGGACGCGCCCGACCTGCGCTTCGGCCTCGAGGTAAGGGACGTAAGCGACGTTGCCGCCGAGTGCGAGTTCAAGGTCTTCCGCAGCGTCGTCGAGTCCGGCGGCGAGGTGCGCGGCATAGGCGTGCCGGGCGGAGCCTCGATGCCGCGGCGCGAGATCGACGGCCTCATCGAGTGGGTCAAGCAATTCAAGCTGCCCGGCCTTGCCTGGTTCAAGCTGGAGGGCGGCGCCGCCCAGGGAGGCGTGGCCAAGTTCCTGAGCGAAGGGCAGGTCGGGGCCATCGCCGAGCGGTTGGGCGCGGAGGACGGCGCCCTGCTGCTGTTCGTCGCGGCCAAGAGGAAGCTGGCCAACGTCGTGCTCGCGCACCTGCGCGGGCGCCTGGCCGGGATACTCGGCCTGATCCCGGACGGGCGCTGGGATCTGTGCTGGGTCGTGGAAGCCCCGGCCTTCGAGCTGGACGAGCAGACCGGGCGCCTTACCTTCCCGCATCACCCGTTCACCGCGCCCTTCCCCGAGGACTTGCATCTGCTGGATACGGACCCGACGGCCGCGCGCACCCGCTCCTACGACCTAGTGATGAACGGCTGGGAACTCGGCGGCGGCAGCGTGCGCATCGCCGACCACGAGCGGCAGATGCGCATATTCCGCATCCTGGGCTACACGGACGAAGAGGTGCAGGAGAGGTTCGGCTTCTTCATGGACGCCCTGCGGCACGGGCCGCCCCCGCACGGTGGCATCGCGCTGGGCCTGGACCGCATCATCAGCATGCTGATGGGGGTGGACGACATCCGCGAGGTCATCGCGTTCCCCAAGACGCAGAAGGCCGTCTGCATGCTCACAGGCGCCCCAAGCCCCGTGGCGGACGCGCAGCTCCGGGAACTCGGGATCCGGCTGGACGCGTAGGCGCTGTTGCAGCGCCCGCGCAGCCGTCCCGCCTGCCCGCATGAAAGACAGCAGGCGCCCCGCCAGATAGGGGGGACGCCTGCCTCTTATGGGTCCGTCCGGTCCTGCAATGCCTTGGCTTACCAGCCCGGCTCGCAGGCCCGGCTGACGCTAATCGTCAGCGTCCTCTTCTTTCGTCCATCTCCCTCAGGGCGCGGCGGATTTCCTGCCGGATCATCCTGCGCAACTCGGCCTCCTCCAGTTCGTCTTCGTCCTCGTCGCGCTCACCGTAGCCCTCCCGGTCGCCCCTGCGGCGGTGTTCTTGCTCGCCACCGCGCACGCGACGCTGCCATCGCTCGTGACCACGCTCGCCCCCCTCTTCTTTCATCTCCCTCAAGGCGCGGCGGATTTCCTGCCGGATCATCCTGCGCAACCCGGCCTCCTCCCGTTCGTCTTCGTCCTCGTCGCGCTCACCGTAGCCCTCCCGGTCGCCCCTGCGGCGGTGTTCTTGCTCGCCACCGCGCACGCGACGCTGCCATCGCTCATGACCACGCTCGCGGAATGTCTTCATCATCTCGATCTGCCGCGGCACCGTCTCCTTGATCTGCGCAGCGACCTCAGAATCATCGCTGGTCAGGATGATGGCCACCCCGCGGTCTTTCTGCACGAACTCGACGTCCGCCTTCGCGTCGACAAACGCGTTGAACCGCTGCCCGTCAGACGGCCGGCGATCCTCGCGGCCGAAACGACTTCGTGGGCCCAGCGGGCCGCCGGTCCTAGCGCCGCGCTTGCCCCTCATACGGTTGGCGGCGTCGGAATGATCGACACCCCCCTCGCCAGTCCTAGCTGTATGCCTCTGCCGCATTCGCTCGAGGTGCTGGGGTAGACGCTCGCGAATCCGCTCGGCCAGCTCCGGCTTGTCCGATGTGACCAGCAGCGTCACGCCATCGTCATTCTGGGTGATGCTCACATCCACGTCCGGCGCAGCCAAGAGACCCCGGCCCCGCCGCCTTCCCTCGCTTTCGCCCCGCTGCGGTCCGTGCTGCTGTCCGTCAGGGCCACCTCTGCGGTCGCGCTCGGGGGCTTCGGCTATCGCCGCTGCTGTTGCGAGCAGGAGAGCCACGCCCACGGTTGTTGCCAGAACGCCAGCCTTCATTGATCTGCCACTCATCATCCCTCGTCTCCTTCCGGTCAGAGCCTCCCCCGCTTGCTCCCGGCCACCCGTGCCCGCACGGGCACTCGGCAGCCCAAACGTGACTCGCACTACAAGTGATTCGCGCTAAAGTGACCCGGGCGTCCGGGGGGCGGCGCCCTCCGGGCCCCGGGGGGGTCTGTGCGTCTGCATGGGGGGCCGTCGCCTGCGCCCCCTTGGCCTGTGGGTGCGGCCGTCCGGGCCGCGCCCCCCGTGCCCGCGGAGCAGCTCGTGCAACTGCCGCCGCTGCCCCACATCCAGCGTGTCGCGAAACTGTTTCAGCGCCATGAACACCGTCCGCCGGAACCGGGCCTGCTCGGCGACGGCCGCATCGAGCGCTTCCTGCACCGCCGTGGGATCGGGATCGGGCTGGGCCAAGATCTGGAGGAACTGCTCCTGCGCAGCGTCTGCCTTCTGGCTGAAGCGGAGGAACTCCGACTTCCTCGCCGCCCTATGCGCCATGAACTTGCGGCGCTGGTCCGGACGCAACAGGAACTCGGCCAATGCCGGCGCCTCGACAGCAACGTCCGTCTCGCCTTCATCCGGGCTGTCCTGGAGGAGCGCGTCGAGAAGAGTAAGCTGCCAGAAGCCCATGAACCCGAAATTCAGGGACAGGGAGAAGATCAGCACCACGCTCATCCACTTGTTGGTTCTCATGATCCCCTCCTCTCTACCAAGACTCGCCCGTCAGTTCGAGGAACTCCTCGGCCAGCGAGTCGGACGCGGGCGCGCCGACGAGATCCGCAACCACATCCCCTGCCAGCGGCTCCGCCTCGCCGGCGCCCTCGAGGCGCGAAACGCTCACGCTCATCAGCCCGCCCACCGTGACGCCCAGCAGCAGGGCTGCCGCATAACGCACGCGCCATCCGGCCCGGCCCTCGGCGCCGCGCCGCTCGGCCACGCGGCGCTCCGCCTGCGCCCGCACGCGCCGCGCAAACCCAACCGGCGCCTCCGGCGCTGGCACGGCCCCCAGGAGCCCGGCCAGCCGCCGCAGCCGGTCCACCTCCCGGGCACACGTCGCGCACGCCTCCAGATGCCGCCCGACTTCGGCGCGCGCCTCGGACGGAAGTTCCCCGTCCAGGTAAGCGCCAAGCCTGCGATGAACATCTCTGCTCTTCATCTCCGTCCTCCATAGGAATAAACGCGCCGCCGCCGCGAATCCCGCGCGGAAATCTCAAGCTTTTCTCAAGCGAACACCCCGGTCTGGCGTAACGCCTGGCACTCCCTTCGTTTAGCGCACGTCATCGAGCCATTCGGAAAGCCTTCTCCTGGCCCTCAGCAGCATGGAATCAACCGCGCGCGCCGAGCAATGCATGACCGCTCCGATCTCCTCATAGCTCAGGGCCTCGTAGTGGCGCAGCACGATCGCCACGTGCTGGCGGCCCGGCAGCCGGCCGAGCGCCGCGCGCACGAGCACCGCGCGCTCGCGGCGTTCCAGGGCGTCGTCCGGCAAGTCCCCGGTAGCCGGAAAGGCATCCATCGGCTCTCCGGTGGTGGGCCTGCGTTTGCGGCGCTGATCGATGCACAAACGCGTGAGAATGCGGTATAGATACGTGCGGAATGCGGCGGTCGGGCGGTAGGTATCGGCGTGTTCCCACACCCGCAGGAACGCCTCCTGTGCCGCGTCCTGCGCGCGATGCTCATCGCCGAGCAGCCGGTATGCGATGCCGACGGCCCCGTGCTGGTGGCGGCGCACCAGCTCCTCAAAGGCGTCCGAATCGCCCCTGCCAGCCACGCTCATCAGGTCCTCATCGCTGCGCACTCGGCCCTCCATCCCTGCGCCCCCGCGCCCCCGCACATGCCCCATTCTGGACCGCCTGCCCGCCCAGTGCAAGCGCCCAGCCCCTGTGCCGGCGCTTGAAGACCCCGTCTCGCAGGGCGTATGATGGGCGACGGGGTAGGCTGGTTCGCAGTCCGCACAACGTCCGTTTTCAATCGCCACATGGATGCCCATAGGTGCGAAATCATAGGCGGAGGCGGGTGCGCCGCGGCACATCTGGCCAGCGTCCGGGCGCTCCAGGACGAGGGCGCGGTCGAGCTCGTGGCCCGTTGCCGAAGTGTTCCAGGACGAGCTGCGCGGGCGCGGCGTCCGCGTGTGTCGGGACTACCGACGGATGATCGGGCGCGAGGGAGTGGACATCGTCAGCGTGCCCACGCCCATCCCGCTGCACGTGCCGATGGCGATGGCCGCTTTCGAGGCCGGGGCGCACGTGTTCCTGGTGACACCGCCTGCCGTACTCGTGCAGCAGGTGGACCGAATGGCCCGCGCGGCGGCGCAGCGCGGCCTGCTGTGCCAGGAGGGCTCCACAACGTCGCGGACCCCGCCGCACGCGGGCGGAAACGGCGCCTGATGGCGGGCGAGATCGGGGCCGTAAAGGAGCTCGTGGTTTTCGGGATCTGGCGCCGCTGGGACAATTACTACGAGCGCGCAGACAGGGCGGGCCGGGTGCGGGTAGGGGAGGACTAGGTGCTGGACGGGCCCGTCAACAACCCCCTCATTCACTACCTACATGAGGCGCTGTTCCTGGCCTGCGGCTCGAAGCACGACACCGTGCGGCCCGTCTCGGTGCAGGCGGAGATGTTCCGCGCGCGCACCATCGAGGGCGAGGATGTTTTCTGCGGAAGGCGGCATTCGGATGCACAGCTACCTCTCCCTATGCGGGCCGGACGACACACCGCCCACGGTGGAGGTCATCGGCCAAGACGGGCGGGCCATGTGGACGCCAGGGCGCTACGAGATCGAAGGACCGCAGGGCCGGGCCGGCGGCGATGCGGGCACGGGGCCGTGCCGGAGCCTGTTCGCGAACCTTGTAGCCGCGCTCGCCGGGCGGGAAGAGCCGTGGTCCCCACTGGCGGCGACCCGCAACGAGATTCTGCACAACAATGGGAGCATCAAGTCCGCCGGCACGATCCGCCCGCTGTCCGCAGGCGTGGTGAAGCGCTACTCGACCCCGGAGGGCAAAATCGCGACCGAGGTCGAGGGATTGCCGGAACTGATACGCGAGGCTGCGGCCTCGCGCCGTCTGCTGAGCGAGATGGGGGTGGCGTGGGCCATGCCGACTGCCGCTGTGGAGCTGGCTTTCGACAAGTTCGACCCCTCGCCGCTCCTCTCAGGCTAAGCCGCATGCCGACACTTGGAGCGTTTGCACGAGCATGATTCAGAAACGGATATTCCTGTCGGCGGGCGATGAGTCGGGCGATATCCACGCCTCGAACCTGATGCGCGAGGTGCGTCGCCAGGCGGGCCCGGTGGCGTTCGTCGGCCTAGGGATGCGCCGGATGCTGGCCGAGGGTCTGGAGCCGCTGGAGGAGGAACTCCGGGGCGGCAGCGCGATGTGGCTGCACAGCGTGCTGCGGATCGCCCAGTTCCGCCGACGGCTCGGGGCATGCCGGAAGGCCTTTCGGGCGGGCGACATCGACTTGGTCGTGCTGGTGGACTTCGGGGGGTTCAACCTCTACCTCGCACGCGCTGCGACCGCCGCTGGCATCCCGGTGCTGTATTACATCCTGCCGCAAGTCTGGGCGCACGGGCGATACCGGCTGAAGAAGATCCGCAAGTGGGTAACCCGGGCGCTCGTGATCTACCCGTTCGAACCGCCCCTGTATCGGCGTTACGGGGTGGAGGCCGAGTACGTCGGCCATCCGCTCTTCGATCAGATCGCCCAGTCGCCGCCGGGCGAGGAGCAGGTCCGCGCGGTGCGCGAGGAGGTGGGCGGCCGGCTCGTGGCGCTGTTCCCGGGCAGCCGCCAGCAGGAGCTGCGAAGCATCATGCCTATCCTGCTGCGCAGTTGCGCGCGCCTCCAGGAGGCGCTGCCGGAGCTGCGTTTCGCCGCCGTGTGTCCGCAGGCCGTGCGGCCGGTCGCGGAAGGCCTGCTAGCCCGCGGCTCGCTCGAGATACGGCTTCTGGATGTGCCCCCGACCGTTCTGGCCCGCGCCAGCGACCTGTGCATCACCAAGTCCGGCACGATCACCCTTGAGATCGCCAGCCAGATGAAGCCAATGGTCATCCTCTACCGCGTCAGCCCGCTCTTCCACTTTCTGGGCCACGGCGTGGCGCAGACGGACTACATCGGCCTCGTAAACAACCTCGCCGAGCGGATGGTCTGCCCGGAGAAGGCCATGTGGCGCGACGATCCGGACTGGGTCTACGAGCAGGCCATGCCCTTGCTCACCGACCCCGCGCGTTACGAACAATGCCGCTCCGACATTCAGGCGGTCGTGCAACCCATCGCCCGCGCGGGCGCCTCCCGGCGGGCCGCGGAAGCGGTGCTGGAGCTGCAGGGCGGCACGTAGCCGCACCGCGGACGCCGGCTTGCTGCTCGCGTTTGCAAACCCTCCATGACTCCCCTACCATACGGGCTTACCGCACATTTCGGTGGACATGGCGCTCGAAAGGAACACGCGTGCCCCAGATTGCTGCGTTCAAAGGCCTCCGCTTCAACCCCGACAGGATTCCTTCTCTGGCCGACGTGCTCGCGCCCCCGTACGACATCGTGGACTCAGTCCGGGAGGCCGAGTTGCTGGCGCATGACACGCATAACGCCATACGGCTCACGCTCGGCAAGACGCCGCCCGAAGGCCGCCCCCTTGCCGACTTTGCCCGAGCCGCCAAGCACCTGCAAGAGTGGCGAGATGATGCGGTCCTTGTCCAAGACGAAGAGCATTCGATCTATGTGGTCGAGCAGACGTTCCAGCTCCGGGGCCGGGAACGGTGTCGCGTGGCGTTCATGTCGGCCCTGCTGCTGGAGGAGTTCGGCCCCGGCCTAGTGCGGCCCCACGAGCGCACCATGTCTGCGCCGCGCGCCGACCGACTCTCGCTCTACGAGGCCTGCCACGCCAACCTCAGCCCGATACTAACCGTCTGTGCGGACCCCTGCGGCGAGGCCGAGGCGCTCGTGGATGGGGTGCGTCAGGGCGAACCCGTCAGCGCGTTCGAGTTCGAGGGGATCGGGCACCGCATGTGGCGCATCGTTGATGTGGCGACGATTGCGCGCCTCGGCGAGGCGGTCCGAGAGCAGCCGCTTTTCATTGCAGACGGGCATCACCGCTACGAGAGTGCGCTGCGCTACCGGCAGCGCCACCGGAGCGGGACGGGTGAACCCGGCTCCGCGCCGGAGGACTATGTGCTCACGCTGTGCGTCTCCCTTGCCAATCCCGGCCTTGTAGTTCTCCCTACGCACCGGGGCCTCAAGGATGGGAGCGAGTTGCGGGAAGAAGGCCTGCTTGGGCCTCTGACGGAGTATTTCTCCGCCAGAAAGCTGACGGTGGACGATCCGCACGGCGCCGAGGCTCTCTTCGAGGCGTCCTGTGCCGATGATTCCTCGACCGGATGCTATCTGCCAGGGGGTCGGCTCTACGTGCTTGAGCCGAAAGCCGCCAGCGCGCTCGCAGCCCTGCGGCCTCGCTTCCCGGACGATGCGGACGTCTGGTGCTACACGCCCGTAAGCCTGCTGCACTACGTCATCCTGCCGGACACCTGTGCGATCCAGCCCGGCTCCAGCGACGAAGCCATGCAGATCGAATTCCGGCGCGATGCCGGCGGACTCTGCGAAGGCGTCGAAGCCGGTGATTTCCGCGCTGCCTTCCTGCTCCCGCCGACCGACCCGCGTACGGTGGAGAAGGTGGCGGCGCGGGGCCAGAGAATGCCGATGAAGTCGACGTATTTCTTCCCCAAGATATCCTCCGGCCTGGCATTCTACGCCCATGAGGGCGGGGCGAATGGCCCCCGCCTAGCCTCGCGCACCGCCCGCTGAACCAATGTCCCGCGCCATACTATCTGTTGTATAGTATCAGCGACCGGGGTCGGTCATTGTCACCGCAGCCCCTATACCCCTGATTTCGCCGCGCTGGCCCCAAAGAAACGCGGTGAACCTGGCGCCTGATTCAGGCCCGGCCACCCTGCGCTCCTTCGCGCCGCGAGGCCCCTAGCGCAGACCCGGCAACTGCCCGGTTCCTGGTGGCGCAACCGCTTTTATTACAACGTGATAGGCATTTATAGCCCCGAGATTGCTTGGTCGTGCTTCAGGGGTGCGCAATCCCCTGCTATTGACTGGGCGAGAACCTCTTGGGAAGCCACGAAATCACCGCTTCATAGCGTGGGTTCCTGCCCCCAGTAGGCCCCGAGAATGGCGGCTTTCGGCCGCGGATATTTCCTTGACCCCGTGGTGCTATATATAGTATCATACAGGACGGGGCTTTTGATCCCTGAAAGTACACGAAAGTTCCTTTTGTCTACGGGCGGGGAACCCCTTGCGGCGGTCGCTTTCTTGCTGCACATAACCTGTTTATAGCCTGTTCGCAAGATGAATAACGGCCGCCATAGCTCGGCCATAACGGACCCCCTTCGTGCACCACGGTAGCTCGCGGGGCCCCTCTGTGAACGGCTAGTCTTGTGCTATTGATCAGCGCTTCGACAACTGATCTGTTCGGGTTCTTGGTGGTAAGTGCTCTGCGTCACGCTAGTTGGTCCAACAGGGTCGCCGTTTTGGCCGGTTTGAACACGAATAATAAGTGGTGATAGATTAGAGTATAACTAGAAAGACTAAGTCCTCAGGGGAGACCCGCTCATGAAGCTCGCAGCAGATAGGCGTCGGTTGCATGCCGCGTTCCAGCACGTGGGCAACATCGTCACTTCGACCGTTGCCAGGCCCATCTATCAAAACGTGAAAATGGAAGCCATAAGCGGGTCCGTGTTTCTCTCTGCCACGGACCTGGAAGTCGGTGTACGTATCAACGCAGGCCCCGCAGAAATCGAGGAAGAGGGGCACGTCCTGCTGCCGGAGGCAAGGGTTTCGTCGATCCTCGGCGCAACGCCGGACGAGACGGTTTCGTTCGCCGGTGACGAGTCATCGGTGAACATTTGGTCCGAAGATGGTGTATTCCGGATGGTTGCGGAGGACCCGGCGGATTTCGTTGACATTCCAGAGCTTTCCGATGAAGGCGTAATCGAGTTGGACCCGCAGGTGCTCCAGTACATGGTGCGTCGCGTGGTTTTTGCGGTTGCTGAGGAGCGGGGCCGCTATGCGCTGAATGGCGTCCTACTGATGATCGATGAGGAAGGCAATTTCGAGATGACGGCGGCGGATGGCGCGCGGCTTGCCAACGTGCGCAAGAAGGCCTCGAATTCCACGAAGCAGGCCGTGGATTGCATCGTGATGCGCAAGGGCCTGGAACAGGCTGCGCGGCTTGCTGGGTTGAGCGATCAGCCATTGATGCTTCTGGTTACGGACTCCCAGATGCTGGCCGAAAACGAGGCCGGACGCCTGTGCTGCCAGAGAATCGAGGGGCTGTTCCCCAACTATCGCGAGGTAATACCGAGCGAGGGCAAATTCAAGGTGGAACTGCCGATCAGGCCGCTCCTGAACGGGCTAACACGTGCGGCGTTTCTCACCACGGAGCAGGCCAGGGCGGTGGACTTCACGTTTACGGACGGTCTCCTGACCCTGCGGAGCCAGTCGCCGGATGTCGGTGAGGCGGAAGTCCGAATGTCCGTGGACTATAAGGGCGAAGAGCTGACCGTAGCATTCAATCCGAATTATATCGCAGACATGCTCAAGGCGGTCGAGCGCGACACGGTGCGCGTCGACATCAATGACGGGCGTTCACCATGCGTATGGAGAAGCGGCGGAGATTACCAGTACGTGGTCAGCCCGGTCGTCAGGGAGGACTAGCCGCATATGCAGTACCGGGTATCGGTACTGGGACAGCGCGAGCCGCGGCGGCTTGGCGACGTGCTCACGAGGCTGCTAAAGGCGAAGCGTTTCTCCCAGAAGGGTCGATATGGCGCGCTATCACTGGCCTGGCGCCAAGTGGTGGAGGAGGTACTCGGCGAAGAGTGCGCCGGGCAGACGAGGGTAGGCTCGTTCAGCCATGGCCGGGTAATGGTGGAGGTTGAAGGACCGGTGCTCCTGCAGGAGTTGAGCAGTTTCTTGAGGCAGAAACTGCTGGAGCGGCTGCGGAGCCACCCGGGCGCCGAGGATGTGGCTGACCTCCGGTTTCGGTTAGGGCAGCAGAGCGGGCGATGAGTAGTCCGCCAATGAGACAGGCGAGGAAAGATGAGCATGGCTGAGAACAACGGGCAGTCCGGGCCAACAGAAGACGAGACCGGCAAGTACGATGCGACGGCGATCCGCGTGCTCGGCGGCATAGAGCACGTGCGCCTGCGACCGGCCATGTACATCGGCGATACGTCCGTACGGGGCCTCCATCACCTGTTTGAGGAGGTGGTGGCTAACGCTATCGACGAGGCCATGATCGGCGAGTGCGATGAGATCCACGTGCGCCTCTACGCCGACGGCAGCCTTAGCGTGAGCGACAACGGCCGGGGCATACCCGTCGACCCGCACCCCGAGACCGGCACGCCGGCGCTGGAGGTCGTCATGACCACCTTGCACGCCGGGGGCAAGTTCGACCACAACGTCTACAAGGTCTCAGCGGGCCTGCACGGAGTGGGCGTTTCGTGCGTGAACGCCCTGAGCGAGTGGCTGGAGGCAGAGGTCTGGCTGCGCGGGGAGTTGCATTACCAGCGCTACGAACGCGGGGAACCCACGATGCCGGTAGAGGTACGGGGCAAGACGAAGCGACGCGGCACGAGGATCCAGTTCAAGCCGGACCCGGATATCTTCGAGGCCGCCGAGTTCCAGTACGACACGGTGGCCGGGCGGCTGAGAGAGCTGGCCTTCCTAAACAGCGGCACAAAGATCATCCTGTCCAGCGAGGTCGACGGGCGGGAGGGGACCTTCTTCTACGAGAACGGCATCGCAGAGTTCGTGCAGTACCTCAACGAAGGCAAGAAGACGATCCACGACGATGTCATAAACATCCAGGCGGCCAATGACGGCACCGAAATAGCCCTCGCCCTGCAGTTTAACGACGGCTACAACGAAACGGTCTTCTGCTTCGCCAACAACATTAACACCGTCGACGGCGGCACGCACCTGAGCGGGTTCCGGAGCGCCCTGACGCGCACGCTCAACAACTACGGGCGGGAGAAGAACCAGTACAAGGACTTTACCCCACAGGGCGAGGACTACCGCGAGGGCCTGACGGCGGTGGTGAGCGTCAAGTTGCCCAATCCGCAGTTCGAAGGGCAGACGAAGACGCGCCTGGGCAACCGCGACGTGCAGGGCCTTGTTGAGCAAATGGCCGGCGAGCAGCTTGCGGCCTATTGCGAGGAACACCCGACGAGCGCGCGCGCCATCGTGGAGAAGGCCGTTGAGGCGGCGCGGGCGCGCGTGGCTGCCAAGAAGGCCCGCGACATCACTCGCCGCAAGGGCGCGCTCAGCAGCGGCAACCTGCCCGGGAAGCTGCGCGACTGCTCCAGCTCAGACCGGGAGAGCACCGAGCTGTTCATCGTCGAGGGCCAGAGCGCCGGCGGCACGGCCGGCATGGGGCGCGACCGGGAGTTCCAAGCCATCCTTCCGCTGCGAGGCGTTATCCTGAACGTGGAGAAGGCCCGGGTGGACAAGGTGCTCAGCAACGTGGAGATCACCGTCCTGATCTCCGCGCTCGGGGCGGGCATCGGCACGGACGGTTTTGACCTGGGCAAGCTGCGCTACGGCAAGGTCATCATCATGACCGATGCCGACGTGGACGGCGCGCACATTCGGACGCTCCTGCTGACGTTCTTCTTCCGGCAGATGCCGGATCTGATCGAAAAGGGGCACCTCTACATCGCGCAGCCGCCCCTCTATCGCGTGATGCGCAGGGGCAAGAAGCAGTACGTGCAGAACGACCGGGAGTTGCAGCGCGTCTTGGTCGACCTCGGCACGAGCGACGCGCGCCTCGAATACCGGCTCAACGGCGCGGAGCACAACGCTGTGCTCGAGGGCGCGGAGTTCCGGGAACTCCTCGACATCGTCATGGTCCTCGAGCGGCTGATGCGCCTAGTGGGGCAGCGGGGCATCTCGTTCGCGTGGTACTTGGCGCAGCGAATCGGCGGGCAAGGCGGCCAGTTCCCGCTCTACCGCGTCCTCCACATGGACGGCGAGACCGGCGAGCACGAGCTGTTCTTCTACGGGGAGGAGGAGTACGACCGTTTCGTCCTGGGCCTACAGGACGAGCTGGCGGGGCGCGAGGAGCAACTGGAGATCATCGACGAGGACGATTACGAGGGTCTGGCGCGGGCGCGTGGCGCGGCCAATACGCTGCGGCCGCGCAAGTTCCACGAGGCGCCCGAGCTCGAACGGATCGTGGGCCTCCTGGAGGCCCAGGCCATCCCCACGGACTGCCTGCTGCCGTCGGCCCGGGGAGAGGACGAGGCCGGGCGGTTCATCATCCAGGCGGGCAAGGAGGAAGTCTCGGTGCGCTCGCTGGCCGAGATCATACCGGCCGTGCGCGAGCTTGGCCGCAAAGGGCTCGACATCGAGCGCTACAAGGGCTTGGGCGAGATGAACGCGACCGAGCTGGCCGAGACGACCCTGCTGCCGGCGTCGCGCTCGCTCCTGCAGGTGACCGTAGGCGATGCAGTGAAGGCGGACAACTACTTCAGCATCCTCGCCGGCAAGGACGTCAAGCGCCGGCGGGAGTTCATCGAGTTGCACGCGCTGGAGGTGCAGAACCTCGATGTCTGACGATGGCAGCGCCGGCATGACTCAGTTCGACGTGGGGGCCGCGTGCCCCGCGTGCGGCGCGGCCTTCAAGGTGCCGCGCATCCGCCGGGGCTCCACCGAAGCCTGCCCGGTGTGCGGCTACCGGGTGCGCGTGGGCGGCGAAGGCGTTTACGAGGAGAACCTGGCCGCGGCCGCCGGGCCGGCGCCCCGAGCGCCCCAGCTTGCCGCAGCCCCCGCGCCGGCCAGTGGCAACTGCATGGTGTGCGCGCGGGAGGATCAACCGGTAAATCCCCTGGTGGCGGCCCTGCTGATCTGCGAACTGACCGGGGGGCAGGCCGTGGACGTTCGGCAGCAGGTGGTCAGGGGCCGGGGCGTGCTGGCCGAAGGCGTGCCCGCCGCCAGGGCGGCAGAGTTGGCCGCAAGGCTCTCCGGCGCCCTGATGCCGGCGTTCGCGGTGGCAGAGGATGCCGTGCCGGTTGTGGAGCGCCGAATCCTTTTCAACCGAATCGACGGGGCGCAGGATGGTGCCCTTCAGGTTCTGACCGACAATCGCGGCACGGTAAAGCCCATTCCCTGGCCGGCGGTGCTTGCGGCCTTCTGCACTCAGGAGCATGTCGTTCTGGGCGGCCCTACGGAGCTTGAGAAACACACGGAAGAGGTTGCCATTGGATATCGCGTTGCATCCACGCATACGGCCTACAGGGCCGCCAAGCGCCCGACAGCATCGCCGACCGAGTGCACGCTGCTCGTGCACGGCACGTCGGGCTCCCTGTTCAGCATGCGTTTTGCCGAGAGAAAAGTCCGCTACGCGTACCTCGGCCCAAGGCAGCAGTCGAGCTGCGCGCAGAACTTCGGGCTGTTCCTCGGAGACCTGATGCGCTACAGCCCGCCCACGTTCTTCCCGGCTTCGACGCGGGCGGTCGCCGCCGGACAGAGGACGAAGGTGGCCAAGCTCAAGGACAAGCGAGACTACGACCGATACCTCCGATGGGTTCTGTGCTGCGTGGCAACCCGGGCACAGCGCACCCAGTAACGTTGTAGAGCCCCCTTCTTATGGCAGACACCAATATCAGCCCTGACATAATACTCATCGAAGACGAGATGCGTGAGTCCTATCTGGCCTTCGCCATGAGCGTGATCGTCAGCCGGGCCTTGCCCGACGTGCGCGACGGCCTCAAGCCCGTGCAGAGGCGCATCATGATGGCCATGCACGAGCTGAACCTCGGCCCGCGCGCCAAGCACCGCAAATGCGGCAAGATCGTCGGCGACACCCACGGCAACTACCACCCGCACGGGGACCTGGCGATCTACGACACCGCGGTGCGCATGGCGCAGCCCTTCAACTTTCGCGCTCCGCTGCTGGACGGCCACGGCAACTTCGGCTCCCTGGACGGGGACCCTGCGGCGGCCATGCGGTACACGGCCGCGCGCCTCAGCGCGGTAGGGGCCCACATGCTCGAGGACCTGAACCTCGACACCGTGAACTTCGTCGACAACTACGAGGGCACGCGCAAAGAGCCGACCGTCCTGCCGGGCAAGTTCCCCAACCTCCTTGTCAACGGCGCCAGCGGCATCGCCGTGGGCATGGCCACGAGTATTCCCCCCCACAACTTGGGCGAGGTGGTGGAGGCCCTGATCCGGGTGATCGACAACCCGGACGTGAGCGTCGGCGAGTTGCTTCAGGTTCTCCCCGGCCCGGACTTCCCGACCGGCGGCCTGATCTGCGGCCGCGCCGGAATCGCGGAGGGATACACGACCGGCCGCGGCAGGGTCACCATGCGCGCCCGCACCCGCGTCGAGGAGACCGACAAGGGGCGCCAGAGGATCGTCGTCACCGAGATCCCCTACCGCATGAACCGCGACAACCTGGTGAGCAAGATAGCCGAAGCCGTTCAGGGCGGCGCGGTAGAGGACGTCTCGGACCTCCGGAACGAGAGCGACAAGTCGGGCACGCGCTTGGTCATCGAGCTGAAGCGCGGCGCCGAAGCCGAGGTTGTGCTCAACCAGCTCTTCCGCCGCACGCCCCTGCAGCACGCCTTCAGCATAATGCTCATCGTCATCGACGATGGCAAGCCGGTGACGGTCGGGATCAAGACGCTCCTGACGCGCCACGTGGAGCACCGGGTAGACGTTATTCGCCGGCGCACCGCCTTCCTGCTGGCGCGTGCGGAGGAGCGCGCGCACGTGCTTGAGGGCCTTCGGATCGCCCTGGTGAACCTTGATGAGGTCATCAAGATCATCCGCTCCAGCCAGGCGACCGACGAGGCGCGCACGCGCCTGATGGAGGGCTTCGACCTCTCCCGGCCGCAGGTCGACGCCATCCTCGCCATGCGGCTCCAGAGCCTCGTGGGGCTGGAGCGGCTGAAGGTCGAGCAGGAGCACGGCGAGCTGCTGGCGAAGATCCGCGACTACCGCCAGATTCTCGCCGATAAGGCCCTGGTCCTCGACATCATCCGCGAGGACCTCTACGAGATGCGCGAGAAGTACGGCGACGAACGCCGCACCACGATTACGGGCGCTGCTGAGGACATCGCGCGCATGGACCTGATCCCCGTCGAGGACGTCGTCGTCACCATCAGCCACAGCGGCTACGTCAAGCGCATTCCCCTGGGGGC
The DNA here is from genome assembly GCA_964534775.1 of uncultured candidatus Brocadiaceae bacterium. Classification (GTDB taxonomy): domain Bacteria; phylum Planctomycetota; class Brocadiia; order SM23-32; family SM23-32; genus CAZHPE01. The sequence goes on along the minus strand of CAZHPE010000001.1, from coordinate 15,752 downwards.
CTTCCGCTCGCAGGGCCGGGGCGGCAAGGGCGTTATCGGCGCGGACCTGAAGGAAGAGGACTTGGTCGGGCACGTGTTCGTCGCCTCGACGCACGACTACATCATGCTCTTCACCACCCGGGGCCTCGTCTACTGGCTGAGGGTGTTCGAGATCCCCGAGATGAGCCGCACCTCAAAGGGTCGGGCGCTGGTGAACCTGGTCGCGTTCGGGAAGGGCGAACGGATCACGGAGTTCGTCCCCGTCAAGGAGTTCGAGAAGGACTTCTACCTGCTGATGGCCACGGCAAAGGGCAAGGTGAAGAAGACGGCGCTGGACGCCTTCGGCAAGCGCGGCGCGGGCGGCATCATCGCCATTGATCTGCCCGAGGGCGACCGGCTGGTGGGCGTGTGCCGGACCGACGGCGAGCAGGAGGTCGTCCTGGCCACGCAGAGGGGGATATGCATCCGGTTCCACGAATCCGACGTGCGCGCGATGGGCCGTACTGCGGGTGGGGTCCGGGGCATCCGGCTCGCCCGCGGGGACAGCGTCGTGGACATGGCGCAGGTGAGCGAGGATACGGAGTTACTGACCGTCTGTGAACGGGGCTACGGCAAGCGCACGAGCTTCGACTTCTACTCCCTCCGGCGGCGCGGTGGCCAGGGGCTCATCGACATCAAGACCACCGAACGAAACGGCAAGGTCGTCGCTGCGCTGGCCGTTCGGGAGGACGACGACGTAATGATAATGAGCCAGGGTGGCATGATGGTGCGCATCCCCGTATCATCGGTCCGCTCAATCGCCCGCAACACCGCGGGCGTGCGCCTGGTGGGCCTTGGCAGAGGCGATCGCGTCACCGGCATCGCCCGCGTCCTGCCCGAAAATGGCGAGGAAGGCGATGCGCAAGGCGAGGCCGACGCCGAAGGCGAGCCGCGCCAGGGCGAGGAGTAAGGCGGGTATGGCCGCCTACTTGCTGAGGGCCTCGTAGACCCACTCGGCGATGGCAAGATGCCCGGTGAGGTAGGGGTGAACGGGTTCGGGGCAGAACGTCGCCGCATCGTGGCTTTCTAGCAGCTTCGCGAACATCGCGTGGGTCGACACATGGCGCGTCTCGTACTGCCGGCTCATCTCGTGCACGGCCGCGATGTAGCCCGCCAGCATGGCGAGGATCTGCCGGTGCGCGGGGTCGGGAGCGTCTTGGGCGCAGATGTAGAACGGGTCGATCAGCAGGAGCCGGCACCCGGGCAGGGCGTCCAGCGCGCGTGCGAGAAGGCCATTGTAAACCTCGGCAAAAGGCCCCGCACCGAGGCCGGTTACGGGGTCGCGCTGCGCGCCGTGCACGTCGTTGATGCCGATCTTCACCGCAAGCCAATCCGGCTCGTGGCGCATCACGTCATCCGTCCACCGTTCGCGCAGGTCAGTTACCCTGTTGCCGCTGATGCCCCGGTTGATGATGGTCACTTTCTTGGTCGGCTCGCGGATCGCGAGCATGTCGGCGAATAGCTTCACGTAGCCCTCGCCCAGGGGCTCGGCCTCAGCCCGCCGGCCGCAGTCGGTGATGCTGTTGCCGATGAACAGGATCGTCTCGCCGTTCTGGATCTTCGGTGGCATTACTCGGCCCTTTTTCTATCTTGCGTTCAACGCCGGGCCGCTTCGCCGACCCTCGGCGCATAGAATACCGTCAATGCATTTCGGATTCCACGGGGTGTGCCGAGGCTCGGACTCTGGCCGATTATCGAAACGCTGCGGCGCATGGACCGGCATACGCCGTTGATACTACAGTGGCAGGTTGCGCATCAGCCACGGTCCCGAGGGCGCCGTCGCAATGCCTTTGTTCTGCGGCCGGGCTTCCGGGTTCGCCAGCCGAACGCCATGCCCAAACCCAGGGGGAAGAAGATGGCTGCCACGAAAAGCGCAAACACCAGTATGATAATCCGCACAAGCTCGAAGGACAGGCCTGCGAATGCCTTGTATATCCCCGCCACAGACCAGAACATGAAGAGCAGCCCGACGGGAATCCGGATAAGGTCGACAAGCGCAAGCCTTGGGCCGCAGTTGCTATCTCTCTTGCTCGTCATGTTCTCGATTTTCCTAAACTGGCGCCCCGCCTTAGCCGCCCGGGACGTTCTTGGGGTATCGGCAACGGGGCCGTCGGTCGACCGTGCGACGAGGGCACCGGAATAGTCCGCGCCGGAGTCCGTGAGTCTACGCCGAAGACAGGGGTCCTTCAAGAGGGGAGGAGCAGGCCACTCCTCACCGACGACGAAGTCCACAAGTTCCTGGCCCACGAGCGCGCGGCCACTGCCTGGGAAACGGTGCAACTCGTCCGTCGACGTCATGCTATTCTGCGGGTGATGCGCTTAAAGTTACGGTTGACAGAACAGCGCGGGACAGGTAGAAAGGGCGACGTTCGTGGAGGCGAAAGCCTCCTGCAAAGTACGATGGGAAGGATCGGTCGCGAAACCCAAGCCCGCTGTCTGGAGACGCGGTTGCGATGAGCACGTTGAAGATAGGTGACGGACAGGGATGGTCGTTCATGCACGGCAACTGGACGGATGGTCCGGACGGGGAACTGGTTCCGCCGGACGGCCATGACATCGAGTACCTGGCCGTGCGGAGCGACGAAGCATACGCGGACTTCAGCGCACGCTTCCGCTTCAAGTTCCGCTGGGGTTACGGCGCGGCACGTCTGCTGTTTCGCGTGCAGGACAGCCGGCGGTTCTACGCCCTGGATGTGCCGTGGTGCGGGCAGCAAGTGCGCGCGCGGCATTTCTGGGCCGGGATAGTGATGGGCGATGGCACGCCGCTGCAGCGCTATCTGAACTTCGGCCTGGTGCCGGGGCTCTGCGCGATGAACGAGAACTGGTACGAGGCCCGGGTCGAGGCCAGGGGCCCGCGCCTTCGCGCCTGGATCGAGGACATACTCGTCGCCGACGTGGAGGACCATACCTACGCATCGGGCAGGCTGGGCCTGGGCGGCATCGCTTCCCTGAGCCACACGCCGCCCCACTTTACGGACCTCGAAGTAGACGGCACGCCGGGCTCGCCCTCCGATTGGCCCGGGCTGGTGCCGCCGCCTCAGCACTGGATCAGCCCCTGCCCTGTGGTTGACCCGGAAACGTGTCAGGGCTATGCGAACATGCTCAACGGCGGGTCCGGCAAGCTCCTGGTCTACCTGATCATGGGCAACCCCAATTATGGTGAGAACAGGCGGGGCGTCTACCTGCGCTCAAGCGATGCGGGGCGCACCTGGGCCGCGCCGGAGGCCGCCACGCTTCACCAGGGTGTGGGCATGAACTACGTGCGCCGGGACGGCACCTGGGTCTGCATGTTCAACAACGCCCCGCCGCACCCTGTCGTGAAGCCATGGATGCTATACACATACGAGTCAAAGGACGAAGGGCGGACCTGGATAGGCCCCAACGAGATGAAGATCGGTGGCGAGTGGCCGAAGGGGTGGAATGCGCCGGGCCCCTCGCCGCCCGTGCGGATGCACGACGGGAGCCTCGTGCTGCCTCTGGATGGCTCTTGGACGAAGCCTCCGGGCCTGGACGAGGAGTTCCTCTCCGTCGGCACTACTTTCGCCGTTCGGAGCGAAGATGACGGACGGACCTGGTCGGCGCCCGTTAGATGCGATAGCAGCAACTGGCACCCGGGGGAGCCGATCCCGACCAACACCATCGATGCCGCCATGGCCGGTAGCGGCGGCGAAACGCGCTTTGCGGAGGTTCGAGAGAACGAGGTAATGGGTATCTGCCGCCCGAACAGGGATCCTTACATGTGTAAGCGGCTGTCGAACGACGGCGGCCGCACGTGGGAGCCTGCCGGCTTCGGCCCGTTCCCCGGCTACTGTCCGTCGCTGACGGCAACGGCGAGCGGGGCCGTGGTGGCTACCACGCGCTTTCCCCATTTCGCCGCGCACCTCAGCCGCGACGGCGGTCGCACGTGGGACCCGCCGGTAATCGTCGACTATCCCCAATGGGCAAATCAGGTGGCGGCCTTGGCCGAGCCCGACGTTGTGGTGGTGACTTATATGGGACACTGCATGTGGGGAGTGAAGGGGACGGCCGACAGCCGCATCGCGCGGCTCCGAGTCACGCCTGATGGCCTCGTTCTCGATCATTGACTCGGTAAAGGCAACCCGGCGCTGCCTGAACCGATAGGCGGGTTCCTCTGCCGTACGGGCACGGCCTAAGTAGACCGTCCGTTGCGCCGAACCGCAGCGGACGCGCCTTGGCGATGCCCAACTACTGCATCGGTCGGACACGCACCTCGATGTCCTTCTCTTCGGCCAGCAGTCTGGCAAGCGCCGACGTATCGGTCTTGCCGCAGTGATAGGGATAAAGGATATTGGGGCGAACCCCTTGCGCGGCGTCCGCCACCATCTCGGGCGTCATGGTGTAGGGCCGGTTCATGGGCAGGAACGCCACGTCTATCCCCTTCAGAGCTTTCATCTCCGGGACGTTCTCCATGTCACCGGCCACGTAGACGCGCTTGTCGCCGAACGTGATGATGTAGCCGTTCCCCTGCCCGCGGGGATGGAATGGCTGGCCCGGACTGCGCATGTGGACGAGGTTGTAGGCCGGGACGGCCTCGATAGACAGCCCCTCGACGGTGAGGACGTCGCCGTTCTTCATCACCGTGGCGCCCGTCACTGCTTGAGCGCATTTCTCGGGCAAGATGACCTCCGTCCCTTCCTGGCGCGCCGCCGCGATAGCTTCCGGGTCCAGATGGTCTCCGTGTTCATGGGTGACCAGAATGACGTCGCCCTTCGGCATTGCGCTGTAATCCGCTTCCCGGGAGATCGGATCAACGTACACTATCTTCTCCCCGAAGGTGAACATCAGCGTTCCGTGACCGACGAATGTGATCGCCAGCTCTCCGGCAGACGTCTTGGCAATGTCCTTCTCGAACATGCAGTCCCTCCCACCGTATCGGGCGGTTCCCGCGCAGGATGCCAGGACTAGAACGGACGCAAAGAAGACGCTCCACACCCATGGTTTCATCGACGGTCCCTCCGGGTTCGGATGCTATCGAGTATGGACTCGGACTTTGTGGAGCACCCCGATAGCCCCGTGCCTATGCACCCAACGGCAGGCTCACGGCACAGCCGTTGGCGGCGGAGCGGTGGACGGCTTCGGTGAAGTCCATGTACTTGACGCCGTCCTCGAACGGGGTGAACTCCACCGGCGCACCCTCGCGGATGGACGCGATGAAGTCCGCCTCGACCGTCCATTCGAGCGCCTTTTCGTCAGGTATGGGGATCTCGCGCAGCTCCTTCTCGCCGCCCTGCGCGCCCAGGATGCGGCCGGCGCCGAGCAGGTAGTGAAGCGCCCCGCGGCTGCCGTAGAACTCGATGCGGCTGTCTCCCGCCGCGCGCGCCACGCCGCTCATCAGGTAGACGGCCCGCGCGCCGCAGGCCATCTCCGCCAGCACGCCCAGGCTGTCGGGAATGCCGACCGCATGCCGCTCTCCGCTGGCCGGGTCGGTCCGCTCGGGTATGAAGGCGCGTGTGGAGGCGAGAACGCGCGTGGTGTCGCCGAGCCAGCGCAGCACGCTCTCGTGGTATATGCCCAGCACCAGCACGTTCAGGCCCGAGAGGTGCTCGTCCTGGCGCCATTGGAGCGGCGCCGACGGGTCAAGGTACTCCGCGCCCATGCTGCGCACGTACACCTCGTAGGGATCGCCCAGGTAGCCCCCGTCGATCAGCTCCTTGATGACGTAGTGTCCCCGCAGGCCGGCGGGCACGATCTGGCCCACCAAGCCCGTGCGCTGCTTCGTCTCGAGCATGCGGCGCGCCTCAGTGGCGTTCATGGCCATGCGCGCCTCGCACAGCACGTGCTTGCCCGCCTCCATCGCGGCGCAGGTCGCCTCGCAGTGCAGGTAGGGCCACGTGCCGATGACGATCGCGCCCAGGTCGTCCATCGCGACGACCTCCTGCCAGTGCTGGCAGGTGCGCGGGATGCCGAAATCCTTCGCCACGGCCCGGGTGGACTCCTCGCGGCGATTGCACACCGCCACCACCTCCACCCCGTCGATGCTCTGGAGGCCGGGCAGATGCCTGACGCGCGTGTTCTCGCCCGCGCCGATGATGCCGACCTTGATCGTGTCCATTGCCATCGTTCTTCTCCTGACCGTATGGGGGTTCGGTTTTCTTCTCGGGCGACGCCGGCCTATTCGACGACTCGAATGGCGGCGCCGAGCCGGGACATGAGCGCGGGGAACGTCGGGAAGGTGACGGAGACGGCCTCTGCCGTCCCGACCGTCGTGGCGCCTTCGGCGGCCATGCCAGCCACGGCCAGCGACATGACCACGCGGTGGTCGTCGTGCCCCTCGACGCGAGTGCCCCTGAGCGCCCCTCCCTTTATCACCAGACTGTCCGGAAGTTCCTCGACCTGCGCGCCCATCTTCGTCAGCTCCTCGGTCATCACGCGCAGGCGGTCCGTCTCCTTCATGCGAGCCTGTGGGACGTTCGCAAGGCGCGTCTCGCCCTCGGCCAGGCAGCCGGCCACGGCCATTGCGGGCAGCGCGTCGGGCGTCGCGTTCAGGTCGATGCTTGCGCCGCGCAGCCGCTCCGGCCCGCGGATGCGGAGACCCTCCGGCTCCAGGCCCACCGCGCAGCCCATCTCCTCGAGCATGCCGACTATGGCCTTGTCGCCCTGCGTGTCGCCCATGTCCAGGCCGCGAAGCAGCACCGCCGAACCCGTCACCGCCGCGGCGACCATGAAGAACGCGGCGCTGGAGAAGTCCGCAGGCACCGCCCGCTCGAATGCCTCGTAGCTCTGGCCGCCGGGCACGCGGAAGTGCTGGAGGTCGTCGTCGGCCTCGAACCGGATTCCGCGCTCCTGCAGCCAGCGGCACGTCATGCCCACGAATGGCTTCTCGTGCAGAAGCGGCACGTCGATCTCAGTGTCTCCGGAGGCGAGCGGGCAGCAGATCAGTAGGCTGGAGAGATACTGGCTGGTCGGGCATTCGATGGAGACTCTCCCTCCCTTGAGCCCGCCGCCGACGACGAGGGGGGCGCACTCGTTCCCGCCCTTGGCGTAGGCCGTCGCGCCGAGCGCACGCAGCGTTTCCAGGAGCGGGCCGACCGGACGGCGGCGGATCTGCGCATCCCCCGTGAACTCGGTCAGCCCCTCGGCCAGCGCGGCGGCGCCCGCGCCCAGACGGAGCGTCACGCCGGAGTTGCCCACGTCCAACACGTGCGGCGCAGCCACCGGGCGGCCGGCGGTGCCGTGGATGATCCAGCACTCCGGGTCGCCGACGTCAACCACGGCCCCGAGCGCGCGGCAGGCCGCGACGCCGCTCTCGGTGTCGCGGCTTGCTAGGGGCCTGAGCAGCCTCGACTCGCCCCGCGCCAGCAGTGCGATGATGAGGCCGCGGAGGGTGTGCGATTTGCTCCCCGGGATGGTGACTTCCCCGGCTATCTTGCATTTGCTCGTGCTGATCTCCATACGCGTATTGTATGGCTGCCCGCGCCATCCTGCAAAGGAAGCCGCCTTTCGCCCAGCCCGTTGGAAGCGGCCCCGCGATGGTGTAAGATGGCGGCGTTCGGGGAATAGTCCCAGGCCGCGGAACCAAGGTAAGGGAGGCGGAGGATGAAAGTCGCTGTCGTCTACCACAGCGAGTCGGGCAACACGCGCCGGATGGCGGAGCTGATCGTCGAGGGCGCCGAGGGCGCCGAGGGCGTCGAGGGCGTCCAGGCGAAGATGATGGGCGTGGACGAGGTGGACACCGATTTCCTCACCCAGGCGCCGGTCCTCATCCTTGGATGCCCGACCTACGAAGGCACGTGCAGTTGGCAGATGAAGATGTTCCTGGACACGGCGCCGGTCTCATTCGTCGGGAAGCTGGGGGGCGTGTTCGCTTCGCAGAACTGGCCCGGCGGCGGGGGTGCGGACCTGACCGAGATCACGTTGATCGCCGGCATGCTCGTGCACAGCATGCTCGTCTATTCGGGCGGCACCGCGCAGGGGTCTCCGTACCTGCATTTCGGCGCCGTGAGCACGCGCAGCCCAGAGGGCCTTTACGAGGAGCGCTGCCGCAAGCTCGGGCAGAACCTCGCCGCCAAGGGGCTGGAGCTGTTCGGGCAGTGACGGCCCGGCAGCCCCTTGTGAGCGCGGGGGAGGCGTTTCTCGTTTGCAATTCCCGCGAACCGCCGCTATCATGGCGCAGGTGCGGCGGAGTCCGGTTCCGAAGCAGACGGTTCACTATCCATTCCATCGGCGTAGCGCCGCCGCAGTGTGAGACTGCAGAACGAGACGGCGCACCACTTTCCACTTGTAAGCTCGGGGTGCAGGAATGCTGAAATACAATCGCCACACGCGTACGCTCGAGGCCGAGGACTTCGAGTATCCGCTCAAGGACGTTGGGACACCCGAGTACTACGACAGCATCTTCCCCGAGGGCAAGGTCCCGCTGACCTCCTTCAACCAGCGGCATGTACCCATGGCGCCGGCCCCGGAGATATGGATCACCGACACAACCTTCCGCGACGGCCAGCAGGCGATGCCGCCGTTCACGACCGAGCAGATAGTGGATCTCTACAAGCTGCAGCACCGGCTGGGCGGTCTGCGCGGGCTGATCCGCCAGTGCGAGTTCTTCCTGTATCAGGAACGCGACCGGGAGGCCGTGCGCAGGTGCCTGGACCTGGGTTACGAGTTCCCGGAGGTGACCGGCTGGATCCGCGCCACCCACAAAGACTTCGCGCTTGCCAAAGCCATGGGTCTGCGGGAAGTCGGCATCCTCACCAGCGTCTCGGACTACCACATCTTCCACAAGTGGGAAGGGATGACGCGCCGCAAGGCCCTGGAGCAGTACCTCTCGGTGATCAAGGACGCGCTGAGCGTGGGCATTATTCCGCGCTGCCACTTCGAGGACATCACGCGGGCGGACTTCTACGGGTTCGTGGTGCCCTTCGCCATCGAGCTGCGCAGGCTCAGCGAGGAGAGCGGCATACAGATCAAGATCCGCGCCTGCGATACCATGGGCTTCGGCGTGCCCTACCCCGGCGCGGGCATGCCACGCAGCGTGCCCGGCATTATCTACGGGCTGAACCACCTCGCCGGCGTGCCCAGCGAGCTCCTGGAGTGGCACGGCCACAACGACTTCCACAAGGTGGTCGTCAACTCCGCCACGGCGTGGCTCTACGGCTGCTCGGCGGTCAACGGCACCCTTCTGGGCATCGGCGAACGCACGGGCAACGCGCCCATCGAGGGCATGGTGATGGAGTACCTGACCCTGCGCGGGCCCTCTGAGGACGTCGATACCACCGTCATCAGTGAGATCGCCCGTTACATGCGCGATGAAGTGCACTACCACATCCCGGAGAACCAGCCGTTCGTGGGCGCGCACTTCAACACCACCCTTGCCGGTATCCACGCCGACGGGCTGTCGAAGGACCAGAGAATCTACACGATCTTCGACACCAAGGCGCTCCTTGGCGTCCCGCCCGGCATACGCATCAGCGACAAGAGCAGCCTGGCCGGCGTGGCCTATTGGATCAACACCACGCTGGAGTTGGAGGGCGATGAGGCGGTGACCAAGCTGGACCCGGCGGTGGAGGGCATCTACAAGAACATCGCCAAACAGTACGAGTCCGGCCGCGTGGCCGTGATGAGCGACGTGGAGCTGTTGAACATGCTCATCGACCATAAGCCGGAACTGGCCGAGAAGGCCAAGACCCATCTGCCATAGAGTGCGCGGATGAGCCGGCCCGGGGGGACGCCGGCTCCCGCCAGACTTCCGAGAAAGCCGCGAAGGCCCATGTTCGCGCTCATCAGCGATGTCCACGCCAACCGCGAGGCCCTCGAGGCCGTCCTCGCATGCATCAACGCACGCGGCGCTGACCGCATCATCTGCCTGGGCGACATTGTGGGCTACGGCCCCGACCCGGCGTGGTGCGTCGACACGGTGCTGAAGCGCTGCGACGTGTCGGTGGCCGGCAACCACGACGTGGCGCTCATCTACGGCGGCCGCGACCTTTCCGACGTTGCCGATGCCGCCGTCAAATACCACCGCACGCTGGTAATGCCCGGGAGCCACCTTCCCGGCGATGACGCCTGTCGCGCCGGCAGGTGGCAGGCGTTGAAGGCGCTGCCGCACCGCCACGTCGAACCCGGTCACCTGTTCGTGCACGCCGCCCCGCGCAACCCGATCAACGAATACCTGCGCGAGCGCGACGTGCGGCAGGGGATGGAGCGGAAGCTCGGAGAGAACTTTGCCCTCGTGGACTGGGTGGCCTTCATCGGCCACACACACAGGCCGGGGGTCATCACGCCGGAGCCGGATTTCATCAGGGCCGAGCGGTGCGAGGGCCTTTACCGCGTCATGCCCGGGCGCAAGGCCATCGTCAACGTCGGCAGCGTCGGGCAGCCGCGCGACCGCGACCCGAGGGCGTGCTTCGTCACCGTCGACGGGCCGGAGATATGCTTCCACCGCATCGAGTACGACGTCGAGGCCACCGCCGCCAAGATCGAGACAGCCGGCGCCCTCGACCCACGCCTCGCCGACCGCCTCCGTACGGCGACATAGGCAGGGCACCGTACGGCAGTGCAGTTGTCCGGCCGGCTCGCCGGAGGCTATAATCTCGGCGGTTGAAGGACGCCTACTCGGACAATGCGAGCAGCCCAAGACACATGAGCCCCACAAACCCTGAGCCACGGATCAAGCGGGAGGTCAAGGAGCTATCGCTCCTGTTTGAGATCAGCCAGCGGCTCGGCCGCAGCATGGACCTGCGGGAGGTGGCGGGGCCGGTCCTTGCGGCCCTGGCGGAGCTGATGGGCATGTCGAGGGGCACCCTGACGCTGCTGAACCGGGAGACGGGCGAGATATCCATCGAGGCGGCCCACGGGCTCTCGGAGAGCCAGATGGAGCGGGGGCGCTACAGGCTCGGCGAGGGCGTGACGGGCAAGGTCGTGCAGACGGGCCAGCCCGCGGTGGTCCCCCGAATATCGGAGGAGGCCCTGTTCCTGGACCGCACCGGCGCGCGCAAGGGCCCGCGCAAGAGGGACATCTCTTTCATCTGCGTGCCGATCAAGCTCGGCAGCGAGGTGATCGGGGCGCTGAGTGTGGACCGGCTTTTCTCGGGGTCGGTGTCGTTCGAGGAGGACGTTCGCCTTCTGAGCATCATCGCCTCGATGGTCGCCCAGGCGGTGCGCGTGCGCCAGGCGGCGGAGGAAGAGCGGCAGAAGCTCGTGCGCGAGAACATCCGCCTGCGCGAAGAGTTGCAGGACCGGTTCCATCCGTCCAACATCATCGGCAGCGCCCCGGCCATGCAGGCGGTTTACGACCTTGTCGCCAGGGTCTCGAAGACGGACACGACGGCGCTCATCCGTGGCGAGAGCGGCACCGGCAAGGAGTTGGTCGCGCACGCGATCCATTACAACGGGCTGCGGGCCGCCGGACCGCTGGTGCGGGTGCACTGCGCCGCACTGCCGGAGAGCGTGATCGAGAGCGAGCTCTTCGGACATGAGAAAGGGGCGTTCACGGGGGCCCTTTCTCGCCGGCAGGGACGCTTCGAGCTGGCCGACGGGGGGACCCTATTCCTTGACGAGGTGGGCGACCTTTCTCCGGCCACTCAGGTCAAGCTGCTGCGCGTGCTGCAGGAGAAGGAATTCGACCGCGTCGGCGGAACGGCAACGATCCAGGTGGACGTGCGGATCATCGCCGCGACGAACCAGAACCTTGAGGAAATGATCGCGCAGAACGGGTTCCGAGAGGACCTCTACTATCGCCTGAACGTCTTTCCCATCCCCGTCCCACCGCTCAGAGAGCGCAGGACGGATATTCCGGTGCTTGCCGATCACTTCGTGGAGAAGTATCGTGCCGCCCACGGCACGCCCGTCCCGGGCATCTCTGCGCAGGCCCTCGGCATGCTCATGCGGCATCATTGGCCGGGAAACGTGCGGGAGCTGGAGAACTGTATCGAGCGAGCCGTTCTGCTGACGCACGATGAGGCCATCCAGCCCCATCATCTCCCCCCCTCCTGTCAGACCGGCGGCAGGGCGGAGCCTTCGTCCCCTGCGACCTTGGAGGCGAGGCTCGACAACCTGGAGTGCGACCTCGTTGCGAATGCGCTCAGGGCCTCCAACGGCAACATGGCCAAGGCCGCCCGGGCGCTTGGCGTGACCGAGCGCATCATGGGCCTGAGGGTAAATAAGCATGGGATTGATCCCATGCAGTTTCGCACGCCCCGGTAGCTTTCCGCCCCCCTGACCCACAATAATGTAGGCCGGGTTCCTCCCGTTTGCCGGCCCCGTCCGGCAGTCTCTTTTCCTGTAACTCCACGCCGGCCCCGCGGTTAGGTCCGGGGATCCCCGTGCTTGTGCGCACGTGGCACGCCAATTGTGATATGCGGTAAATCAGGTGACAGGCCCGCAGAAGGTTTGGTCGGTTCCGGTGCTTGGGTACGGGGCCATCGTGCGCGTGAGCCCCATTTCGGAGCATTATCGAATGCATCAGTCAGGGCAAGGGAGGGGCTACATGATTGGAAAGAGGCTGTTGGTGCTCGCTGTCGCCACCGTACTGGCCGTCACGACGGCCTTCGGTGAGGAAGGGGCGGAAAAGAGCTGGTCCATCGATCTCGATACTACGTTCAACTCCAAGTACGTCTGGCGCGGGATCAGTCTGACGAACGATCCCGTCTTCCAGCCCACCGTAGCGGTTTCCTGGAAGGGGTTCACAGCTTCGTTCTGGGGCAACATGGACCTGACCGACATCAACAACACGCAGTGGCAATTCAACGAGATCGACCTCACGCTGGACTACTCGTGGTCATGGGACATCATCGACTTCTCTGTCGGCGTGATCCATTACATATTCCCTAACATCGGTCTCTCGGCCACGACGGAGATATACGGCTCGGTCGGGCTCGATGTCTTTCTCTCCCCCACGCTCACGGTCTACCAGGACGTGGACCAGTTCAACGGAACCTACGCGAACCTGTCCATCGGGCACACGTTTGAGGACGTCTGGCGACCGAGGGAGAACATGGCCATGTCGGTCGACCTGTCGGGAGCTGTGGGATACGGATCGGGCAAGCACAACGCCGCCAACTACGGTTCATCGAGCGCCGCATTCACTGACCTGCTGCTCGCTCTCGGTCTGCCCCTGCAGATCGGGGAGCACTGGACCGTGACGCCCGCGGTCTACTACTCCATCCTGCTGGACGGGCGCATCAGGGGCGCAATGGCAAACGACGCAAACCTGTGGGCGGGGTTGTCGTTCACGTTCTCGTTCTGACGGATCATGCCCTCAGGGCTCTCAATGGATGAAAGGACATCGGAATGAAGCGACTCAGGTGGAAGATCAGCATGCCGCTGCTGTGCGGCCTGCCGCTACTGTTATGCGCCGCTGCGGGTCTCGCCATGGCTCAGGAGACATCGGTGGGCGGAGCGGGAGGACAGCCCGATGCGGTGGCTGCGGCAGTGGCGGACGCCAAGGCCGAACTGCAGTTGAATCTCAACATTGTCTGGACCTGCGTGGCGGCCTTCCTGGTATTCTTCATGCAGGCGGGGTTCGCCATGGTCGAGGCGGGCTTCACGCGCGCCAAGAACGCGTGCAATATCCTCATGAAGAACGTGATGGACTTCTCCGTCGGTTCGATCATGTGGTTCCTGGTTGGTTTTGGCCTCATGTTCGGCCTGGGAGGCAGCAAATGGATCGGCCTGGACCACTTTGCCGCGGGCGATTTCAGCTCGCTCACCGACCTTAACTGGGCCTTCTGGATCTTCCAGTGTGTCTTCGCCGGGACCGCGGCCACCATCGTTTCGGGGGCCATGGCAGGCCGCACGAAGTTCACAGGCTACCTTGCCTACAGCGCCATAATCTGCGCCGTCATCTATCCCATAAGCGGCCACTGGGCCTGGGGCACGCTCGTGGAGGGCGGCAAGGGATGGCTCGCGGAGCGGGACTTCATCGACTTCGCCGGTTCCACCGTCGTGCACAGTGTCGGCGGCTGGGTGGCGCTGGCCGGAGCTGTCGTGCTCGGCGCGCGTACTGGCAAGTACGGGCCGGGCGGGCAGTCCAGGGCAATCAGGGGCCACTCCATCCCCTTGGCCGCCCTCGGCGTGTTCATCCTGTGGTTCGGTTGGTTCGGCTTCAACCCCGGGAGCACCACCGCGGCCGCCCCATCGATCGGTTACATCGCCATGACGACTAATCTGGCGGCTGCCGCCGGGGCGATCGGCGCGATGCTCATCGCCTGGGTCCGCTTCAAGAAGCCCGACGTATCCATGAGCCTGAACGGCGTGCTGGCGGGCCTGGTGGCGATAACGGCGGGTTGCGCGAACGTTGGGATCGGCGGGGCCGTCCTCATCGGGTTCCTGGCTGGTGTCCTGGTGGTGCTCTCCGTGGAGTTCATCGACAAGGTCTTGAAAGTGGATGACCCGGTGGGTGCGGTCAGCGTGCACGGGGTCTGCGGCGCTTTCGGCACCATCATGGCCGGACTGCTGAACAAACCGGGTACCCCTGGCTATATGGCAGGCGGCAGCCTCGCGACTCAACTGCTCGGCGTCTTTGCGGTGTTTGTCTGGGCGTTCGGGAGCGGGTTCGTGCTCTTCACAGTAATCAAGTACACGATCGGCCTGCGCGTGACGCGTCAGGAAGAGCTGCGCGGGCTTGACATCGGTGAGCACGGCATGGAGGCATACGCCGGGTTCCAGATATTTACGACCCAGTGACACGGGAGGAGGGCCCCTTTATGAGGCTCATCATTGCATACATACAGCCTGAGAAGCTGAGCGACGTGAAGCAGAGCCTCTACGAGGCGGAGGTTTTCAAGCTTTCTGTTACCAACGCTCTCGGATGCGGCCAGCAGAAGGGCTACCAGGAATCCTACCGGGGCGTGGTCATGGAGGTGAACCTGCTGAAGAAGGTACGCCTGGAGATCGCGGTCAACGAGGAATTCGTCAAGCCCACCGTCGACGCCATCATCCGGGGCGCCCGGACGGGGGAGATCGGCGACGGCAAGATCTTCGTCCTGCCGCTGGCAGAGTGCGTCAGAATACGCACCGGCGAAGAGGGCGGCGAGGCCGTCGGGTAGACGGGCAATGCCGCAATTCTGTAGGATAAAGGCCCCGCATCCCACGGCAATGTGGGATGCGGGGCTTCACGTACGTTAGCAATCAGTCCTAACGTCCCTGTGCGTTACCCGTTACGCCAGCCTTCGCCAATGGGCACGCTGCTTGCTATGCTATTGTTCACGGGGAGCTGCGTCGGCGCAGCCCGCTTTCGTCCCCACATAGCGCACCGCGGGAGGAGACAGATGTCGGAACAGGCAAGAGAAGGCGTCATGAGGGCGGTCGTAGACAACAAGGTAAAATTCATCCGCCTCTGGTTCACGGACGTTCTCGGCATGCTCAAGAGTTTTGCCATCACGGCCGAAGAGCTGGAGAACGCCCTGGACGAGGGTATGGGGTTCGACGGCTCCTCGATTGAGGGCTTCGCCCGGATCGAGGAGAGCGACATGATTGCGAAGCCCGACCCGAGCACCTTCGCGATCCTTCCGTGGCGACCTACGGAGGAGGCGGCGGTGGCGCGGATGTTCTGCGACATTCTTGAGCCCAGCGGCACGCCGTACGACGGCGACCCGCGCTGGGCGCTCCGGCGCAATTTGGCCAAAGCGGCGGGAAAGGGCTTCACGATGAATGTCGGCCCGGAGCTCGAGTACTTCTACTTCAAGGGCAGCGATGACACGAAGGCCCTGGACGCCGGCGGCTACTTCGACCTGACGCCGCTGGACGTGGCAAGCGACCTGAGGCGCGATACCATCCTG